>CAZSXX010000521.1:0-2779 GCA_964611245.1 uncultured Verrucomicrobiota bacterium
TGCATCCGCCACGCCAGCTCGAATGAATTGATCACCGCCTCCACCTCCGCCGGGTTCGGCGACTCCCTCAACTGCTCCGCGCTCAACCCCCGGATGATCTCCATCTGCCGCCGCTGCTCCTCCATCGGAATCCGCCCGTTCCCCAAATTCCGGATCGGCGCCGTCGGCAGCGGCGTCCCCGCCTTTCCAATCGGCGTCCCTTGGAACACCGGCGGCAAAAACGCGTTCCCATAATTCCGCGCCCCGCCGTTCCCCCCGGACGGCGCGATCGTCACAAATCCCGGCATGTTCTCGTTGATCGATCCCAGCCCATAATTGATCCACGACCCCATCGACGGCCGGATGAAATTGGTCGACCCGCAATGCAGGAACAGCGTCGCCGGCCCATGCGCCACCCCCTCCGTCTGCAGCGAATGGATGAAGCACAGGTCATCCACATGCTCCGCCATCCCCGGGAAAAGCTCCGAAACCCACCGCCCGCTCTCCCCATGCCTCTTGAATTTCCACAGCGGCTTCATCACCCGCTGCTTCGTCGCCTTCTGTTCCCCGCTGTTCGCGATCGTCCGCGCGTCCCGGAAATCGACCATCTCCCCGTCCCGGTCGAACAGCGTCGGCTTGTAGTCGAACGTGTCCAGGTGGCTCGGCCCGCCCTGCATGAAAATGAAGATCACCCGGTCCGCCTTCGCCGCGAAATGCGGCAATCGCCCCGCCGGCGAATTCGCCCCCGCCGCCTCCCGGCGCGCCGCCAGCCCCGCCAGCGCCAAATAGCCAAATCCGCACCCAACCCTCCGCAGCAATTCCCGCCGCGTCAGCCCCGAAAGTTTTTCGCGCGTTTGCATGTTCATTGAAGATACCGGAAATCCGGCGACGCGAACAGCCCCTGCCACACCAGCGGCCACCCTTTTTCCGGGCCGCCCGCTTTTTCCAACGCGTCCGCTGCCACCGCCGCCTCCCGCTCCGTGGGCGGACGTCCCAACGCCGCCAAAAACGCCTGCTCAATCTGGCCCTCCGCGCCTCCAAGGTCGCCCAGCGAATTTCGTCGCGCCGCCTGTTCCGCCTGCTCCCGCACCCAGGGATGGTTCAGGAGGAACAGCGCCTGCTGCGGTATCGCGCTCCGGTTCCGTTGCCCCACCACCACGCTCGGATCCGGCAGGTCAAACGTCTCCAGCATCTCCGGCAGCGAATTCCGCAACGCTGGCAGGTAAACGCTGCGCCGGTTCAACGCCTGCTTGTAATCGTAATCCGAGGCCGATCTCGCCTCGATCGTCGGCCCCCCCCGCGCCGGGTCCATCTGCCCGCTCAACGTCAGGATCGTGTCGCGCAGCGCCTCCGCCTCCAACGGCCGCAAATTCGCCCGCCCAAACAGCCGGTTGTCCGGGTCCGCCTCCCCCGGCGCCACGCACGCCAATTGATACGTCCGCGAGAGCATGATCTCCCGGACCAGCTTCTTGACCGACCAACCCTCGTCCATGAACCGCACCGCCAGCGTGTCCAGCAGCTCCGGGTGGTCTGGCCGCTCGCCTGTCGCCCCAAAATTGTCCACCGTCCGCGCCAGCCCGGCCCCAAACAGCCACGCCCACACCCGGTTCACCATCACCCGCGCCGTCAACGGATTCGTCCGCCCCCCGATCCACTCCGCCAATTCCCGCCTCCCGCTTTCCTGCGCGGGAATCTTCGGCGCCTCCCCATGCAACGCCACCCGCAAAAAACCGCGCGGCGCAACCTCGCCCAAATTATGCACGCTGCCCCGGATATGCACCCGCACATCCCCCGGCGACGGATTCCCCACCGGCGCCATCGCCATCGGCCGCTTTGGCCCCTCCTCGGCCATCCGCTTCGCCTCCGCCTCCAGCTTCTTCAAGTCCGTCCCCGCCTCCGTTTTTGATTCCTTCGGGGCGTGCGCCGCCAGTCCCGCTCCGCTGACCGAAAGCCCCTCCACCGGCAAAAACTGCACCGCGTCGGCGATCACATGCCCCGCCGTTTTTTCGTTTGAAACCAACACATATCCCTGCCCATTCGCCTCGAACCGAAACTGCCCCAGCGAGACAAACCGCCCCTCGATCGGCGGCGGCGTTTTCTGGTTCACAGTCACCGTCGCCTCCCCGTCCGCGTGCAGGATTTCCACCGTCGCCTTCTCCGTCCGGTTTTCGCCCGCCACATAAGCCAGCCGCACCTCGTACCGCCCCGCCGGCAGGTTCTCCGCGTGGAACGTCAGCGTCTTCTCCCCTTTGCCCTCGTTGCCATCGTGCAGGTAACCCTCGCCAACATACGATTTGAAATGCGTCGAATGCGTCCACGTCCCCACCCGCTTCGCCTGCGCGTCGTCCACCACAAACCCAGCCAACGCCCCCACCGCCACCGGCGCCGAGGGCCGTTCCCCGTTCCCCGCGCCTTTTCCAGCCGCCGCCTTGATCGCCGCGATCTCCGCCCGCAATCCCGCCAATTTCGCCTCCCGCTCCTTGAACCGCGCCTCATCCTCCGCCTCCAGCGGCAGCGCCCGCTCCGTCCATTGCGACACGTTCGCGTGCTCCAGCGCCTTCGAGCCCCTCAGGATTCCCGCCAGCGCGTAATAATCCCGCGTCGGGATCGGGTCAAATTTGTGGTCATGGCACCGCGCGCACCCAATCGTCTGCGCCAGAAACGCCTTCCCCAGCGTGTCGAGTTGCTCGTCGACAAAATCCATGTCGAGCTGCTTTTTGTCCTGCTCCTCCAGGTTCGTGTTCCCCAGCATCAGGAACGTCGTCCCCGTCATCCTCCGCCGCCGTTCCGCAATCGGTCC
>CAZSXX010000522.1:0-2770 GCA_964611245.1 uncultured Verrucomicrobiota bacterium
CTCGATCCTTGTCCACGAGCACAATGACATCTTTGAGATTCGACGCGAGCATGTAGGGCTCATCGCCGGCGGTTTCCGAGTCCAACAAAAGGGATTTGCCGTCGGAAACAACGCGGGGCGGCGTGGTGTCCTCGCGCAGCAGCAGTTTGTTGAGCAACCTCGTGTGAAGCGGCGGCGGCTTGGACCGATAGCCTCGGGACAAAATCGCCACGGTGCGGCCCGCGTCCTGCAGCGCGCGCGCGAATTTTTCCACGACCGGCGTCTTCCCCGTGCCTCCGGCGGTTAAGTTCCCCACCGCGATGACCTGCACTCCCAAAGTTGAATCTCGAAGAATGCGCACATTGTAAAGAAATCGGCGCACTTTGATGATCTGATGGAACAATAGGGACAAGAAATAGAGCAGACCTCGAACGACGGCGGCGAGCTTTCCTCGCCGTTGTCCGAATATCACTTCCAGGACAAAAGTCTCTGTCTCTTCTGTCCAAGCTCGCAGGGTTTCTCGCATCGGCGCCACTCTGACAAGTCACGCCGCCCGTGGCAACCTTGAGCCAAGAAACGAATCAAATCCGCGAGACTAGCCTGGCAGCCAAATCGTTGTCCCCGCCCACATCCGTCAGCCGCTGTTCACGGCCCTGGAACAAATAAGTGAGTTTCCGGTGATCCAAACCCAGCAGGGACAAAATCGTCGCATGGGCGTCGTGGATGTGAACCTTGTCCGACACCGCCCGCAAACCCAACTCATCCGTAGCTCCCACAATCTGTCCGCCGCCAATCCCTCCACCCGCCATCCACATCGTAAACCCATTCGGGTTGTGATCCCGCCCAGTCGCACTTTGGGACGTGGGCGTGCGCCCAAACTCCCCGGACCACACGATCAAGGTCTGTTCGAGCAAACCTCGGGCCTCCAAATCTTGGAGAAGAGCCGCGATGGGTTGATCCACTTTTCTCGCCTGCCTCAGCGTCCCTTCATAGGCGTCATCATGATGATCCCAGTCCTTGCTGTCGCCACTCCCTGAAATGACCTGCACGAAGCGCACACCCCGCTCCACGAGCCGCCTCGCGATGAGGCAACGGGTTCCAAAATCACGCGCTTTTTCATCCTCAAGCCCGTAAAGCTTCCTCGTCGCGTTTGATTCCTTCCCAATATCAACGGCCTCGGGAGCGGCCGCCTGCATGCGAAACGCCAACTCGTAGGACGCGATGCGGGAATCCAGCTCGTTCCTAGCCGACACCAGGCGCTGGCTGTGCCGAGAATTAAGCCATCTTGAAAAATCGAGAATTTCCCGCTGGGCCTTGGACGTCAGGCCCTCCGGGCGGTTGAGGTAAAGGATCGGTGTTCCCTGGCTTTGGATCGGCGACCCTTGATAAATCGCCGGGAGAAAGCCGTTCCCCCAGCACGGCGTGCCGCCCTTGAGTTTTCCGTCGGATTCGGCGAGCACCACCATGGCAGGAAGGTTGTCCGCTTCCGATCCCAACCCATACGTGATCCATGCCCCCACGCTCGGCCATCCCAGGCGCGATTGACCCGTCGTCAGCACGTACTGAGCAGGCGAGTGATTGAAGGCATCGTGGTGGCATCCGCGAATGACCGCCAGTTTGTCCGCTTGCCCCCTCAGCGCCGGGAAGGCCTCTGAAATCGGAATTCCCGCTCGGCCGCATTCGCGGAATTGCAGCCGGCATCCTAGCAACGGCTGCTTGGTGACGTCGGTGAATTGCGCCAAGATGGTCCCGAAACTTTCTGGCATGCGCTGTCCATGCAACGTGTTCAAAAGCGGCTTGGGATCGAACGTTTCCATCTGGCTCGGCCCTCCCGCCATCATCAAAAAAATGACTGATTTGGCTTTCGCGGGAAAATGGGGCGCCTGGGAGGCGAGGGGCGATTCCAATCCCGGGCTCAGGGACTTCAGCACCTCGGCGCGGCCATCCCGCTCCAACAGATCCAGCAACGCCCAAGCCCCCATGCCGCAGCCGACTCGCGAGATCCAATGCCTCCTGGTCATGAATTTTACAAGGTCCGCGGGCGGCTCGAACTCCCGCCCACTCTCGCTGCGTTTTCTATTCCGCATAGATGAATTCGTTGGTGTTGAACAACGCCAGGCAAAGAGCTTCCACTCTCGGCCGCAGCGGATCCGCAGCCCCTTCAACGGGCCGTTCGTGGGATCGCAGGAATTCCACGGCTCGCCGTCGCTCCAACCCGTCGGCGGGGCGCCCGTACGCCCGTTCCCAAGCCAAAGCCACGACGAGCTCCGGATCCGCCCCCGCTTCGCGCAGCAGAATCGTTGCAAACGCTGCGGCCTGCTCCCGAATCGACCGATTGTTCATCAGCGTCAACGCCTGGTTCGGGATGGTGGTCACGTCCCGCCTTGCGCAACTCGCCACGTTGTCCGGCAAATCGAAAGCGCTCAGCATCGGGAACCTGAATGAACGCCTCACCAGCAAATAGACTCCCCGGCGATTGGCTTCTTCAGGAGTGCTCGCGGGCCATCGGAGGAAATTGCCGATCTGCTCCTGGTCATCCAAGGGTGGCGCAACAGGCAACCCAAACATTTCATCTCTCAACGTTCCTGAAACAAACCTCAGGCTGTCCCAGACCGCCTCAGCCTCCAATCGGCGCGGTTGAAAACGCGTCAGCAACCGGTTGCCTGGATCCCGGCTCAGAATCTCCGAGTCCGACGCCGAAGCCATTTGATAGGTGCTCGAAAGCATGATCAGGCGATGCAGTCGATTGAGGCTCCAGCCCCCATCCATGAACTCCACAGCCAGCCAGTCC
>CAZSXX010000523.1:0-1167 GCA_964611245.1 uncultured Verrucomicrobiota bacterium
ATCTGGCTTCGTGAAGCGCCTTCTCCTCGGCGTGGCGCTTTTCCTCGGCGTGCTTGCGGGCGGTCTCAGAATCGCCGCGCGCGTGGTGGACTGGGGTGGGGGCGGGTTTCTCGGCCGGTTTGGCGTTGGGGCTGCCCCATTTGATGGTCTTCAGGAAAGGGGTGCTGGAAACGAGGTTGAGGCCGGAGCTGTTGAGAAAAAGGACGCGGCCGCGGTCGGAGGTGAATTGGGGAGGGACGCCAAACTCATCGTTGAAGTAGCGGACGCGGAGGGAGATGGGCCCCTGCCCCCGGGTGACGACGGCCGGGTCGCAGCCGAACCAGCCGGAGACGCCTTTCTCGCCGCGTTTCTCGATGACCACAATCATCTGGGCGGTGGGCCCGCTGATTCCGTCGTAGACATAATCCATCGAGACGGTGACTTCGGTGCCGTCCTCCGATTGGTCGATGATTTTGAGGTTGGAGATGCCGCTGACGTTGGCGGAGTTGCCGAAAGGATTCTGCTCGAATCCGATTTGGGCAATGATGGGGCCAACGGAGAGCTGAAGAATCAGCACGAGTGCGAGAAAGCGGTGAAGTACTTTCATACGATAGGCACAAGGATAGGCGAGGGGCGGAAATTAAAAAGCCCAAAGTGGCGGGGAGGCGCCGAAAATCCTGCAACATTTCCGCGGGTAATGGGTCTAAAGAGGCATGAGGACCGTATTGATTCTGGAGGAGGACGACGAGCGGCGGGCGGAATTCGCCCGGGTCGCGCCCGATTTGGGGCTGCAGGTGAGGATCTGGGACGACGCGCAGCGGATGCAGGCGGAGTGCGAGAAGTTTTTGGGGGAGGCGGCGTTGATTTCGCTGGAGCACGATGTGGATTGGCGCCGGCCGAGAGCCGCAGGCGGCACCGGGCTGGACGTGGCGAAGTTCCTGGCGGAGAAGCGGCCAGTTTGCCCGGTGATTGTGCATGCGTCCAACACGGACCGCTCGTTTTCGATCTACAATGAGCTGCGGTTCGCGGATTGGAAGGTCGACCGGGTGGGCCCGGTCGGGGACAAGTGGATCGACCGGCATTGGAAAAAGAAAGCGCGGGAACTGCTGGCGGGCGGGGTCAGGGAGCGGGCGGAGAGTCCGGCGGCGGACTGAGCCGATCCCACCAGAGGTTGAACAGCCGCTCGGT
>CAZSXX010000523.1:1177-2752 GCA_964611245.1 uncultured Verrucomicrobiota bacterium
GAAGGAGAGCGGAGGGACGCGGGAGACGGTCCGAAGGCGTTTGGGCAAGCTTTGGAGTTGGAGCAGGAACGCTTCGGCGCCTTCGAGGTCGAGGTAGGTGTGGACCGCATCGCGGCGGGCTTCGCGCAGGAGGATGTGGTTGGGCTCGTGCTGGCTGAGGACGTTGAAGATGACTTCGGCGGACCATTGGAGCTTGCGGACGGATTTCTGGGCGCCGAAGAAACTGCGGTAGACCATCAACCCGGCCTGGGCGGCGTTGCGGAAGTGATATTTCAGCAACGTGGAGCGCGAGAGGGATTCGTGGAGATCCTCGGCAAATCCTTGCGGGGCGAGCAAGGCCGGGAGGTCGGATTCGAGGATGGCCTGTCCGATGGTGACGGTGAGGACGAATCCGTAATCATCGGGAGTGGCGACCGCGTTGCCGCCGCGCAGGCGGCTCAAGCGGAGGGCCACGACGCGGGAGATGGCCTCGTTCCCCGCACGTCCGACGAGGGTGTGAAAGAAATAATGGCGGGCCTGCGGGAGGGGCGCGGGGCGGCGGCGTTTCGCCCGGCTGCCAGCCGTGGGCGGTTCCTCCGGCGGGCCTTCGTTGCCTTTGGAAACGTATTCTTCGACGAGCAAAAAGTCCGCGGTGGGAATTTCCGAAAGCGAATGCTGGGCGTCGAACATGCGGCCAATCAGCCTGGCGTTGGCCACTCCGCAATCGAGCCGCTGGTCGATCCAGCGGATGACCGCTGGATCCCCGGGGGGGTGTGATTCAATCCGGGACCGGACCTCGCCGCGGAACGCCACGATCTCCTTCGCGACCTTGTTGGCCAGCGGCATTTTGTTGGCGTTCCAGCGCGGGACGGTGGGGGTGGAGTGGTCGGCTTTGCTGACAAAACATTCCATCAATCCAATGCGTTCCAGCCGGACCGGGCGGCCGCCGATGATGAAGACGTCACCGGGGCGGAGGTGGCGGAGGAAGCTTTCTTCGATGGAGCCCAAGGTGCGATTCTTGAGGCGGACGGAGACCACGCCTTCGTTGGCAATCACGCCCATGTTTTGGAGGAGGTCCCGCTGGACCTGGCCGGGGCGGGTTTCGAACCCATGGTCGTCAGCGTGGATTTTGCCGAAGAGCTCGGCATATTGTTGTCGGAGGGCTTGGCCACCGCCGGCGAGAAAATCGATGGTGTCCGCGAACTCATCGTCGCGCAGATCGCGGTACGGGTAGGCTTGGCGGATGAGGGCGAGCGCTTCGGCGAAGGTCCATCGGCGCAGGCAGCCCATGCTGGCGAGATGCTGGGCGAGGACATCAAGCGGGGCGCGGGGCAGGCGGATGGGATCGAGCTGGCGGGCGCGGGCGAGGAGGACGGTGGCGCAGCACTCGACGAGGTCGTTGAGGTTGGTGGCCATGATGAGGCCGCGGCTGACGGCGTTGATGTTATGACCCGCCCGGCCGGTCCGCTGGAGGGCGCGGCTGGCGCCTTTGGGAGTGGAAAGCATCACGACGAGGTCGATGGAACCGATGTCGATCCCGAGCTCCAAGCTGGTTGAACAGATGACCGCGCGGAGTTCGCCGTGCTTCAAGCGATC
>CAZSXX010000524.1:0-2734 GCA_964611245.1 uncultured Verrucomicrobiota bacterium
CTTCTCCCGCTCCCGGAACGCGTACATCAACGGCGTCCCCAGCGCGCCCATGTCCTGCAGCAAAAACCCAATCAGGCAGGTGTGGTTCTGCAGCCGCGTCAACTCGGCGGTGATGACGCGGATGTATTCGGCCCGCTCCGGCGGTTGCAGGCCGGTCAGCTTCTCGACCGTCAGCGCGTAGGCCCAATTGTTCGTCATCGAACAAAAATAATCGAGCCGGTCGGTGTAAGGCATCGAGCCCAGGTAGGTTGTCCCCTCCGCGATCTTTTCGTGGTTCCGGTGCAGGTAACCGAACACCGGCTTGAGCTTCACCACCGTCTCCCCGTCCAACACAACATCCATCCGGAACACCCCGTGCGTGGACGGGTGGTGCGGCCCCATTGAGACCTCGAGAAGGTCGCCGTCCAATCCCCCCGCGCCGTCGCGCTTGGGCAGGATTTCGTAAGGCATCCCGGGCGGCGGGGCGGCGGGCGCGCTCATGCGGGCGCCCCCTGCGGATAATGCCGCCTGGTTTTCGCCAGCACGTCATCATGTGGCGTCGGCTCGTACTCGTAATCGTCGGGCTCCACGTAATCCTTGCGCATCGGAAAATCTTGGAAGGCGTCCCACATCAAAATCCGCCGCAGGTCCGGGTGCCCCTCAAAAACGATCCCGTACAGATCAAAAATCTCGCGCTCCTGGAACTCCGCCGAGCGCCAGACCGGCGCCACCGACGGCAGGCGGGCCTCGTCCGTCCGGTTGGCCGTCCGCACCCGCAGCACAAGCGGCCCATGTTTTCGCGCCATCGAAAAAAGGTGGTAAACGACCTCAAGGAACCCCGGCCGTTTGGTCTCGATCGTTTCCTCCACTTCCGTCTCCACGCCTTCCACCACCTTCTTCGTCTTGACCTTTTCCTTTAGCACGGCGTCCAGGAAATCCACCCCGGTCACATTCGAAAGGTAGTCCAGGCGCAAATCGGGATCGTCCCGCAAAAACCGGGCGATCGCCACAAGGTCCCCCGCGTTCAGCAGCAGGGACGGCTGGGCGTTGGGAGCGTCATTGGGAACCGCGGTGCACGACGCCTCGGGAAAGCGCTGGAGCAGACGCGCCCGGATTTCCTCGATGGCAGGAAAACTCGACATCGCGGCGAAGGTATCAGCCCGCCTTCCCCGAAAACAAGGCAAACCCGCGTTTTTGGGCCCACCGATTTTGCCGATCTTTCACCGCCACAAGCGGTTCGCGGGGGCCCGCATCCCCGGACCCACGGTCGCGGGGGTTCCCTGATGGCGCGGCGGCTTCACCCGATCCATAGGCTGGGCGATGGAACGGCGATCGATTCCCACCCCGGCCCGATGGCGCGGGTTTTTCGGGCCGCTATTGTCAGGGCCATCAACACGCCCCGGTGGGGCACCCAGAAAAAACCAAACCTATGAAATCCAAGATCACCCCCGAAACGATCACCGGCCTGCGCAACAGTCTCTCCCACATCCGGCAGGCCTCCCTCACTGCCAGCCGCCAGAATGACTTCATGAAAGTCGCCCGCCTCACCGCCCAAGCCGCCCAGATCAACAAGTCCATCATGGACGCCCAATGCCAGTTGGACGCCGATTTATAACTTGGCCCCCGGCGAAAGGGCGCGGGCCGGAACCCTTCGATCCAGTCCATTTTTGCCAACTGACCCTCCCTTTGCTAGGCTGCGCGCATGGCGCAGGATGAACTGTTCGCACCCCGCGCGGAACCGGCCCCAGCCTCCGCCGTCCCGCGCGTCAGCGCCCATGCTCCCCTGGCCGCGCGCATGCGGCCCCGCCGCCTTGACGAATATGTCGGGCAGAAACACATCCTCGGCCCCGGCCAACTCCTCCGCCGCGCCATCGAGGCCGACCGCATCCAATCCCTCATTTTTTACGGCCCTCCGGGCGTCGGCAAAACGTCCCTCGCCCAGATCATCGCCCGCCAGACCGAATCCAAGTTCGAGCGCCTCAGCGGTGTGGAATCCAACGTGGCCGACATGCGCCGGGTCCTTTCCGGCGCCTCCAACCGCCTCGAGAACACCGGAAAATCAACCATCCTGTTCATCGACGAAATCCACCGCTTCAACAAATCGCAGCAGGACGTCCTTCTGCCAGACGTGGAGAGCGGGGTCATCCGCCTGATCGGCGCCACGACCCACAACCCCTTCTTCTTCGTCAATTCGCCGCTGGTCTCCCGTTCCCAAATCTTCGAGCTCCGGCCGCTCGAGGAGTCCGACCTGTTCGGCCTGCTCCAGGCGGCCCTGCTCGATCCCGAGCGCGGGCTGGCCCACATGAAAATCCGCGCGCACGCGGACGCCCTCCATCACCTCGCCAAGCTGGCCGACGGCGACGCCCGCAAGGCCCTCAACTCCCTCGAGATCGCCGTCCTCACCACCGGGCCCGGCGCGGATGGGTTCATCGAAATCACCCTCCCGATCGCCGAGCAAAGCATCCAAAAAAAGGCGGTGGTCTATGACGGCGACGGCGACGCCCACTACGACACAATCTCCGCGTTCATCAAAACGATCCGCGGGAGCGATCCCGACGGGGCGCTTTACTGGCTCGCGCGCATGATCGAGGCGGGCGAAGACCCGCTGTTCGTCATCCGCCGCATGGTCATCCTGGCATCCGAAGATGTCGGCCTCGCGGACCCACAGGCTCTCGTCGTCGCTACCGCTTGCCAGCAGGCAGTCCACTTCGTCGGCATGCCGGAGGGGTTTTTCGCGATGGCGGAGTGCGCCCTC
>CAZSXX010000525.1:0-2733 GCA_964611245.1 uncultured Verrucomicrobiota bacterium
GGGGAGATTCTCTTGGAATCACGATTCCGGGTGGGATGATCTCCAAGTCCGACGGAGATCTTTTGAAAGCACGGATCGAGGACGGGGTGCAGGTTCGGCTGGACGCCAAAGAAACCGTGAACCGGCCGGAGTTTGTCGACACTTTGAATGACAGCAGTTCGCGCGGGCCTGGTTCTCCCGGGAGCCTGCTAAAGCCCGACATCAGCGCCCCGGGAACGGAGATCGTGTCGGCGAAGGCGGGAGCGGGCTTCGAAGGAGTCACATTCACCGGCACTTCGATGTCCACGCCGACTGTTGCGGGCGCGGCGGCATTGCTGAGGCAACTGCATCCTTCGTGGACCGCCGAAGACATCAAAGCGGCGCTGATGAACACGGCATCACCGATTGCGGATGCCTTTGGGGCGCCTTATCCGGAGTCGCGCATGGGCGCGGGCCGGCTGCGGGTGGATGCCGCGGCGCGCGCGGTGATGACTGCCGCCCAGGAAAACGCCAACGGAAGGGTGGGAGTGTCGTTTGGCTCCCTTTCGCTTGTCGCACCTTACGAGGACACGCGGACGATCAGGCTCTCGAATCATGGCGCCGCGCCGCTCACGTGTCGCGTGACAGTTTCCAACTCCATCACCCAATCAGGAATCAAGTTCAGCACGCTCTCCGATACAGTGACGGTTCCGGCGAATAGCGCCGCTTCGGTGGCCTTGCGTCTCCTCGCGGATCCCAAGGATTTTGATCTGACGCCAGATCCAACCACCGATGCCCTGATAGGCGCCGGCAATCTGCTTCCACGGCATTTTCTTTACGAGGCCAGCGGCCATGTCCTTTTCTCCAGCGGCGAGCATATGGCTCGCGTCCCTTTCCACGTGAACGCGCGCGCTGCCTCGGACTTTGGAGTGGAGGAGCCGACCATCGTCCTGCCCGCCTCCCTCAGCACCGCCGCGACGCCGGAAGTCACGCTGCGTTTTAAAGGCGGCTCGGTTTCGTCCAACACGCTGCCCTTGGTTTCCGTTTTCCAGTTGGGCGCGACGAGCCCCGACAAGCGTATCGCCGATCCAAATCGCTCCGTGGCAGACCTTCTCGCAGTGGGCGCCGCCACGGACATCGCCACCGCGAAACGCGTCGCCGACAGCACCCTCTACTTTGGGATCGCCTCGGCTGGCGCCTGGACCACGCCCCAGTCACGGATCGCGGAGTTTGATGTTCTGGTGGACACCAACGACGATGGCCGCGCGGACCTCGCTCTGTTTAACGGGGACGCCTCCATCACCAACAGCACCGCCGGCAAGGACGTGTTCATGAGTGTGGTTGTCAAGTTTGGCGCTGACCGCAGGCTGGTGAGCACCAATGCGGTGAGTTACTTGAATGTGTACGGCGCCGACGAACTCGACACGGCTGCGTTTAACAACAGCGTCATGATTCTCTCCGCGCCGGCGAGCGTGCTGGGACTCACGGAAGCGGCCCCCTCGTTTCGCTACCGCGTTTTCTCTTATTCACCCTCGGGTTCCGTCGATGAGACGGACTGGATCCCATTCAACGCCGCGCGGCCTGTCGTGGATACCACCGATATTGGAGGCGACGGCACTCCAATCTATGTCGATGGAGCGCCCTTGAAAGTTCGTCTGGACCGCGAGGCGGCGATGCAAAACGGACACAGGCTCCCGCGTCTTCTTTTGTTGCACCATTTCGGGCTTCCATCAAAGCGTTTCGAAGTGGTGACTCTGGATTTGAGCAACGATGACACCGATGACGATCGAATCCCTGATTGGTGGGAGCAGGAGCGCTTTGGCGGCATCGCCTTCGCGGGAGGGGCCGCGGATTTTGACGGGGACGGGGCTTCCGATGCTCTCGAGTTCTTGTCCAACACAGACCCCAAGGACGCGAGATCTCTATTCAAGATACAGTCGGCGACACGAGTTGGCGGCAGCCAGATCGCCGTGGTTTGGTCGAGTGTTGCGGGACAAACTTACACCCTGGAACGGGCCTCGAATCTGACCGACGGATTCAAGACAGTGATCGCGGAGAACGTGAAAGCCACTCCGCCGGTGAACACGACGATGGATTCGTTCAACTCCGGTTCGGGTCAGTTTTTTTACCGGATTCGTCTTCAAAAGTGACGACCTGAACTCGCGACCGAATGAGAGGAGGCAGTCGCATCTTTCAACCGGCGCTATGGAGTTCGGCTTTGGCGGCGGTGTTTGTGATCCTTGCGGGATTCGTTCGCAGTCACCTTTGCGCCTTGGAATCGCCATCCGTCCCGAGGCCGGGTGGGGCGGCCGGCGCGACGGAATCGAGTTTTCCTTTTGAACTGCCACCGCCCATCCATCATGTTGAGCCCGGGTTGAGTTCTGTCGTGCGGGATGAGGCCGATGCCAGGCTGCATCTTGAGCTCTTGCGCGAAAAGTTGCAAAACCGCTGGTTTGCGGCGTTGATTGAGGTTTCACCGCCACGCAAGAACCAAATCGCGGCGAGGCTCGCTTCTTGGAGGAGCCTGGTCGAATTCATCGAAGACCATGGAGCCTTGGTGGAAGCATGGTCTTTTTCGGAGGGCCGACGCACAGAGCCGAGAAGGCTTACCGCGTGGGAGCTGGGCCGAATGGACAGGAGGGAACAAGCGCCGCCCACCGAGATCACCTTGACTTGGAAAGACGAGGAGTCTGGTTTGGTGAAGCGGAACCGGATCGAGTTTGGCTTTTCCGCGGCCGAGCACGCCCTGGCGGCGCATCGATCCTACAAGCGGCA
>CAZSXX010000526.1:0-2729 GCA_964611245.1 uncultured Verrucomicrobiota bacterium
TTGTAGGCGGTGGCCTTGCCCAAAAGTGTCTTGCCGCAGCCGGGCGGGCCGTAAAGGAGGAACCCCTTGGGCACGTTGTATTGGAACTTTTTGAAAAGATCCTTGTGCAGAAAAGGCATCTCGATGGTCTCGCGGATGGCGGTGACCGCCTGCTCCTGGCCGCCGATCGAGGTCCACGGAAGCTCCGTGACGTGCTCGAGGGAGCGCTCGATGCGCTTGCCCGAGCCGATCACTTCCAACGCGACGCGCTGATTCCCGTCGAGGCGGATTTCCAGGCCGGTCTTGAGTTTTTCCTTGGCGAGCAGGGACGAGCGGATCACCACCAATGGAGCGAGTCCGGACTCCTGGCCAATGCGCAGGCGGCCATCGGAAAGCAGTTCATCGATCCGCACGACCGGGCCGGACCGGTCGAAGCCGAGGCCTTGGACCACGGCGAACGCTTCATTGCAAAGCACCCGCTGCCCGACCTGCAGGCTGGCCAGGGGAATTTGGGGGTCGATGCGGCAGACATAATCCGTGCCGCCCACGCAGACGTGGGCCTTGTCGGGATCAACCGGCATCAGGAAGGTGCCGACGCGGAAGGCGGGGGAGCGCAATTTCTCGATGATGTTGTCCATTTTTTCCAGGGCTTGCTGCGCCTGGAAATTCAGGTCCTCCATGCTGGCGATGCGCTCGCGGAGATAAACGAGGTCGAGGAGGGAGGAGTGGCGGTTGGGCAGTTTGCTGGCGATGAGGTCCACCAGTTGCAAGGTGGAAAGCCGGTCGAGATCCTCGCGGGAAATCAAGTCGTCCAGCGAGGCGCCGGGCAGGTCTTCGGAAGGCGCTTGGGGCGCCGGGGGGACGCCCTTTTTCTTCGACTCAGCCATGGGGCCAACAATAACTCCTCCAACTTGTTTTGCAAATCATGAGGCTCCTGCGGCTTTGCATGGACAGTGCTTGCGGGTTCGGGATAGTTTGCGCGCACTGATTATGAGATGGTTCCGGCGCATCAGCCTCACTCACTGGATTCTGATCTCCATGGCGGTGGGCGTCGTCATCGGCTCGCTGCTGCCGGAGCAGTCGCAGAACCTGAAGGTGATCTCCAACGTTTTCCTGCGGATGATCAAGTGCATCCTGGTGCCGCTGGTGTTCTCGACGTTGGTGGTGGGGATCGCCAGCCACAGCGACGACATGAAGGCGGTGGGGCGGCTGGCCTTGAAGGCGATGATCTATTTCGAGGTCGTGACCACGTTCGCGCTGTTGATTGGCTGGGGGGCGGTGAACCTCGCGCGGCCGGGAGACGGGGTGAAGCTGCCGCCGCCCGCCGAGGCCGCGCTGGAGAAGGTGGCGCCGACCAAGGTCACGTTGTCGGGCATCATCGAGCACATCCCCCCGCGGAGCTTTTTTGAGGCGGCGGCGGCCAACGACGTGCTGCAGGTGGTGTTCTTCGCGATTGTGTTCGGCATCGCGCTGGCGCAGGTGAAGGGGAAGCCGCACGACGCGATGCTGGGCTTTTGCGAGGGGCTGATGGAGGTGATGTTCAAGTTCACCGGGCTGGTGATGCTATTCGCGCCGTTCGGGATTGGGGCCGCGATGGCGGTGACGGTGGGGCACAGCGGGCTGGGCGTGCTGCTGAACCTGGCCAAGCTGATCCTCACGCTGTATGCGGCGCTGGCGGTTTTTTGCCTGGTCATCCTGTGGCCAATCGCCTTTTGGGCGCGGATTCCGGTGCGCGAATTCCTCAAGGCGATCAAGGCGCCGGCGTTGCTGGCGTTCACCACCACGTCATCCGACGCGGCCATGCCCGACGCGATGAAGCGGATGATCGGCTTTGGGGTGCCCCGGCGGATCGTCTCGTTTGTGATGCCGATGGGCTACTCGTTCAACCTGGATGGCTCGACGCTGTACCTGGCGGTGGCGTCGATTTTTGTGGCGCAGGCGGCGGGGGTGGAGCTTTCGTGGGACAAGCAGTTGCTGATCATCATCACCCTGATGCTGACGAGCAAGGGAATGGCCGGGATTCCGCGGGCCTCCCAGGTGATCCTGGCCGGCACGCTGGTGACGTTTGACCTTCCGCTGGAGGGCGTGCTGCTGATCATCGGCGTGGACGAGCTGATGGACATGGCGCGGACCACGGTGAACCTGGTGGGCAATTGCCTCTCCACGGCGGTGGTGGCCCGGTGGGAAGGGGAGTTCCGCACGGGACCGCCGCCGCCGACCGAGCCTTCCGAGGCGGCCTGAATTCACGTTGACGGTTGGGGGAGAGGGGATAAGCTTCCGGGCTTTGTTGGAAACTGAAACTTGAATTGAAATTGTATGGCTGTGAAAGTTGCAATCAATGGCTTTGGCCGCATCGGGCGCCTGGTTTTTCGCGCGATGGTGGAGCAAGGGCTCGTCGGGACAGAGGTCGAAGTGGTCGCGGTCGGCGATATTGTGCCGGCGGACAACCTGGCTTACCTGCTGAAATATGACTCCACCCAGGGCCGGTTTTCCGGCCAGGTTGGCTCGAAGAAATCCTCGGCGGACAAGGCTGAGGACGACGTCCTGATCGTCAATGGCAAGGACATCGCCGTGGTCAGCGCCAAGGATCCCTCGGAATTGCCGTGGAAGGCGCTGGGCGTGGACATCGTGATCGAGTCCACCGGCCTGTTCGTGGATGCCGAGAAGGCGAAGGGCCACATCGTCGCGGGCGCGAAGAAGGTCATCATCTCCGCCCCCGGCAAGAACGAGGACATCACCGTCGTGATGGG
>CAZSXX010000527.1:0-2715 GCA_964611245.1 uncultured Verrucomicrobiota bacterium
ACAAAATCAATCCCCTTCGTGAACCGGAACCCCTCCAGGTTGATCGACGTCGTCCCCACATTCTTCAGCTCGATGAACTCGAAATCCTTGCTCGCGTCCCCGCCCGGGTTGAACATGATCTCCGTCACCGCCAGCTTCGGCGTCTCCACCACATACGTCGCCTCCGCCAGCCCGCTCCACGTCGTCGCCGCCTTCGACCGCGCCGTCACCCGCGTGTTCCCATTCAACGTCAGCGCCGTTGTGTACCGCAGTGCCCTCGGCGAAATCCCCCCGCCCGGCAGCCGCGGATCGCTCCCATCCGTCGTGTAATACACCGGGTTGGCCGTTGTCCCCATCGTCAGCGACACCCCGCTCGCGATCGGCCCCGCCGGACGGTTCAACGTCGGCGCCTTCGGAAACTGCGAATCCATCCAATTCAGCCGCCCATTCATCCAGTTCGTCATCCAGTCGATCTCCGACCGGTACGTCCGCCGCGACCCGAACCCATCCGGATTCGGCCACACATACTGCCCCAAAATCGGCCACTTCGCGTAATTCCTCGCCGCCGGCTCCGCCAGCACATTCGCGATCTCGATCACCCTCGGCAACAGGTTCGTCGCCGTCATCGTCCCCTGCCGGATCGAATGCCACCGGTCAATGTACTGCTGGTTGAAATCCGGATCCTGGAAAAGCCGCCCATACCACGGATAATCCCCCGACAGCGGGTAATACCACCCGTTCGTCTGCCACCCCGCGTTGTAATTCGCGTTCCCAAGCGACAAATTGTAGTCCCAGATCGGCCCCATCGTCACCTTCCCCAGCCGGTCCTTGTGGATGTACGTGCTCAGCCGGTACCCATCGATGTTCTTGCAATACTCCACCAGCAAATGATGGTCGATCCCCGACGCCACATTGTAAAAATTCGCGTACGCCTTGTTCGTGAAGTTCGCCGCGTACAACGCCGTCTCAAACTGGCTCAGATACCCGCTCAAATACGTCCTCTGCGCCGCCACAATCTGCTGCTCCTTCGGCTCCACAAATCCGAACAACCCCGCCCGCGACGTCGAAAAACCCCCGTCCCCCGGGTCCAGCCGGTCCTTCTTCCAGATGTACCCTCCCGTCACCTCCGGCTGCGTCGTCTGCGTCGGCAGCAATTCCTGGATGTTCACCCGGTTGTCGTCCCGCTTGATCTTCTCGATCAGCACATACACCCCCTGGTAATCCGCCGGCGTCAGCTTCCCCCCATTCTGGTCCACATACACCTCGATCATCCGGCACCGCGGCGCGTACGTCCCCATCTGGTTGCTCATCTCATACGCCAAATAATCCCGGATCAACGTCTTGTCCGTGTACGGCGCGTACAATATCCAGTCCGACTCCTTCGGCATCCCCAACAGCGACGCCTTCCGGTCCAGCAACAGCTCATCCTGCAACTCGAACGCGTACGACTTCTTCGGAAACTGCGTCGAGCTCGACCCCCGGATCTTGATCGTCCCCCGCCCCTCGAAATCAGGCTTTCCGTTCAAGAACGCCCGCGTCCCATTCGTCCCATACAACAGCGCCGTCACCTTCACCGGCACACTGTCATTTGGGGCCGAGCTGAACGTCGACAACACCAGCACCGGCAGGTTCGACGAAAAATTCGCCGTCGTCCCATCCAGCATGATGTAGCTCCGCGTCACCGTCGTGCTCGCCACCTGCCCGGTCACGAACGCCTTCGCCCGAAACACCGTCGAATTAACGACCGTCAGCGGCGCCGAGTACAAGGGAGATGTCGTCGTCGGCTCCGTGCCGTTCGTCGTGTAGCGAATCACCGCCCCCGCTTGCGGCGAACTCATCGCCACCGTCACCGTGTTCGTGTACGGCCCGCTCGGCAGCGAAAACTCCACCTCCGACGCCAAATCCGGCAACCCTGCGCTGTTCGCCACCCCGGGGCTCGGCGGCGAAAAAAAACGCAGCTCCGTCAGGCTTCCCCCGGCCAGCCCATACGACACATTCGAATTCTGCTGCGGATATTCCGGCGCGAACTCCGACGCCTTCGTCCCATCCGGCTGCACCAAGGCCAAGTACTCCCCCCCGGAACTCAGGCTGAAATTCGCGTGCAGCGTCCGCCCCGCCACCGCCCGGTTCTTCCCCGACGCGAACACCACCACATATCCCTTCGCCACAATGTTCGTCGCCGGAAACACCCATTTCCCCGGCGCCTCCCAGTTGTCCGTCAACGACCACCCCGCCAAACTCACCGCCACATCCCCCGCGTTGTGGATCTCGATCCAGTCCGACCGGTCCTTGTCGTCGTCCTGCAACCCCGTCGCGTTGTCCGCCATAAATTCGGAAATAACCACCTGCCCCCGCGCCGTGGCCAATGCCATCGCCGCAAACAGGCACAACACTGCCCAACGGATCGTTGTCGACATGATTCTTATCTTGAGTTCCGGCGAATATAGCACGATTCGCGCCGCCTTCGCGAACCTTAATTGTTCGGCTGCCAACCCCGCCCCGGGATGTACTCCCGGCTCCCCGACGCCGACTTGCACCCGCTCCCCAGCGCCATCACCGCCACCGCCACCAACCCCGCCAAAATCCAATTCTTCATCCCCACACCTTAATCCCCATTGTCAGCCGTTCAAGCCTCAGGCACATTTCTCCAGCGGTTATGCCCCAGGGTTTTTCATCGCTCAAAGGACAGCTCCTCCTCGACAGCGGCGAGCTGCGCGGCTCCTTTTTCCACCGCTC
>CAZSXX010000528.1:0-2701 GCA_964611245.1 uncultured Verrucomicrobiota bacterium
GATGACGGTGCCGCCTCTCACGCCCGCGCCGGCGAGCCACATGCAGAAGCCGTGTGGGTTGTGGTCGCGGCCGTTGCTGCCTTCGCTCATCGGCATCCGGCCGAACTCGCCGCCCCAGATGACCAGCGTGGATTCGAGCAAGCCGCGCGAACGCAGGTCGGTCAGCAGGCCGGCGATGGGCAGGTCGCTTTGCGCGCAGAGCTTGGCGTGGTTGCCCTCGACGTCGCTGTGGCCGTCCCAGCCGTTGGTGTCGCCGCAGTAAAGCTGGATGAAGCGGACGCCGCGTTCGGCCATGCGGCGGGCGAGGAGGCAGCGGAGGCCGAATTCCGAGGTGTGCGGTTCGTCGAGGCCATAGAGTTTGCGGGTGGCGGCGGACTCTTTGGAGACGTCGACGACTTCCGGGGCGTGGGATTGCATGCGGAAGGCGAGTTCGTAGGAGGAGATGCGAGCGCTGAGTTCGGAGTTCTCCTCGCCGGGGGGCAGGCGGTGGCGGTTGAGTTTGTTGATGAGGTCGACGGTGGCGAGTTGTTGGCCATCGCTGACGCCAGCCGGGGTGTTGAGGTTGAGGATGGGGCTGGCGCCGCCGCGCAGGATGGTCCCCTGGTAGGCAGCGGGGAGGAAGCCGTTGCCCCAGGCGGGGGCGCCGCCTTTGACCCAGCCTGCGGGGTCGGGCATGACGACGAAGGCGGGCATGTTTTGGTTTTCGGAGCCGAGGCCATAGGCGGCCCAGGCGCCGAGGCTCGGCTTGCCCATCAGGATTGTGCCGGAGTTCATCAGGTAAACGGATTCCGGGTGGGTGACGCTGTCGCCGTGGCAGCCGCGGAACAGGCAGAGTTCGTCGGCGTGGCGGGCGGTGTGGGGAAGGAAGTCGGAGATTTCGATGCCGCTTTGGCCGCGGGGGCGGAAGGGACGGCAGGGTGGGAGGAGCTTGTTTTTGGCGACGGCGCGGCGGGTTTTGAAGTGGCCGAAGGATTCGGGGATGGGTTGGCCGGCGAGGCGGATCAGGTCTGGTTTGGGGTCGAGGAGGTCAACATGGCTGGGGCCGCCGGACATGAAGAGGAAGATGACGCGGCGGGCTTTGGGCGGGAAATGGGTGGATTTTGGGGCGAATTGGCTTTCGGGGCTTGCTGCGAGGAGGTTTTGGGCATCGAGCATGGAGGCCAGGGCCAGGAGGCCGAAGCCGCCACCGGCGCGGCGGAGGAAGGCGCGGCGGGAGGCGGTTCGGGAGGGGAAACCGTAGGGCCCTGGGCAGGTGTTCATAAGCTGGGCGTGCGAGATTGGCGGGATTTTCGCAGAGGCGGCGGGAGGGCTCAAGTTCAATGCGAGTGGAAGGGCGGGGATTTTTGCTGTTGTTGGGAGGGGATTGATTGGGTTGGATGGGGGGATGGCGGCATTGAAGGTCCTGGTGGTGGCGGGGAGTTTGAATGACAGGTCGTCCACGCGGGTGGTGACGCGGTTTTGCGCGGAGGCGTGGCGGGCGGAGGGGTGCGAGGTGGATGAGGTGGATTTGGCGGTGGAGGCGCTGGCTCTGTTTGACCCGGACACGGCTTACCGGGGGGCGGTTTACCTGGGGCTGAGGCCGCGGGTGGAGGCGGCGGATGTAATTGTGCTGGGGTCGCCGGATTATCATGGGACGATCGCGAGCCCGTTGAAGAATTTTCTGGATCATTTTTGGCAGGAGTTCACGGGGAAGCTGTTCGCGACGGTGGTGGCGTCGTATGACAAGGGGTTGACGGTGACGGACCACCTGCGGACGGTGGCGCGGCAATGTTACGCGTGGTCAATGCCTTACGCGGTGGCGTTCTCGGACCGCGAGGAGGTGGTGGGGGGCGAGATTCGGAGTGAGGCGTTCCGGAAGCGGTTGGAGATGTTCACGCGCGATGTGCGGACTTATGGGCAGTTGTTGGCGGAGCAGCGGGCGAGGGATCTCGCGGGCATGGAACCTGGCTTTCTTGCGCGGTTAAGGAAGTGAGGGGCGAGGAGGGCCGGGGGTGGACCGCGAGCGGTCGTGGACCGGAAGGGCGGGTGAGCATTGGTGGTTGTTCGGCTTGGTTCGGGATTTGTTCGGCTTTGTTCGGCTTTGTTCGGCATCTGTTCGGCTTGTGTTCGGTGTGGTGTTTTATCCTGTAAGTGTTTGAACGTGAGTGTGTTGCGGATATACTTGAGCGACTGGCAACGAGCAAATGAGTGGAATGGATGAATTTGGGAGCGGCCGCAGGGCTGGGGGACGGATGGGCTCGGGAATTGGCAGGTTGTTGCGCGGGGTTGCGGATTTGTTGCGGATGGTTGCGGGTTTGTTGCGCGTTGTTGCGCATTTGTTGCGTGTCGTTGCGCACTTGTTGCGCTTTGTTGCGCATTTGTTGCACGGGCGTTGCGTGTTGTAAGTGTTTGCGGGGAAGCGAGTTGGGATTGGATTTTGGAGAACTGGGCGGTGAAAAGGGCTTTTTGGAGGAGCGAGGCGTTGGTGGACTCGAACGACGGTAGAGAAAAGGCGAATGGGGCATGCGAACGGGCGGATCCGTGCGGATGGAGGCGGTTCACCCGAGCGGCGACTGGCTGGCGCTGGATCATGGCGGTCCTATTGGTTGGGGCCGTGCGGGTTGGGCGCGGTCCTGGGTTTTGGCGGGCCGAGGGTTGCCTAGAAAAGGTGACGCTGGGTGGTCCTCGCGGGTGGCGGGGGCCGGGGTTGGTTGAAGCGGGG
>CAZSXX010000529.1:0-2682 GCA_964611245.1 uncultured Verrucomicrobiota bacterium
GACACCTTCGCCGCCCAGCTCGGCGACATCCTCCTCAGCCTGGACACCGACCTCGAAATCGTCCTCGCCCCCCAGATCATCGCCGGCGCCCGCGTGAAGATCAAATCCGGCCCCCTCCGCGGCCTCGAAGGCTTCGTCGAAACCCGATCCGGCGCCTGCTACGTCAACCTCCGCCTCGATTTCATCGGCCAAGCCGCCGCCGTGAAAATCGAAGCCGGCGAACTCGAGCTCACCTGACCGTTTCCCGCCTTCTTTTCCCAGCGCGCCCAGCTGTTTGGAATGGACTTTTCAGCTTTTTCCTGATACCCATATCCTCCATGCGGCTGCGCTTTCCCACTCTCCTCCAAGCTTTCCTTTCCGTCATCTTGGGCGCCGCCGTCACCATCCAAGCGACCAGCCTTTCCCTCGTTTGGGACCCCAGCCCTGACGCCGCCATCCCCGGCCGAATCTCGGGCTATAAACTCTACTACGCGTTCTCCCCCTTCACCAACGCTCCCGCCCCCGGCGCCACCAACATCTTCTCCATCGCACTCGGCAACCAAACCAACGCCGTCGTCTCCAATCTCGTCGCCGGCCAGACCTACTATTTCGCCGTCACCTCCGTCGACGCCGACGGCCTCGAAAGCGACCTTTCCAACATCGCCTCCTATTTGGTCCCCGCTGATCCTGTCCCCGGACTCCCCGAACTGCCTCCCGACCCTGGAGTCCCCGGCGGTCCCGGCGGCTCCGCCTACACTGGCCCTCCGCCCGGTTCAACCACCGGCTCCACCACGACAGGCTCCACCACAAGCGGCGCCCCCACCGGTGACCCCGACGCCCCCCGCCAAGCCAGCCTCATTGGCCTCCTTCCCCGCCTCGGCCCCTACCAAACCAACGGCCACGCTCTCCTCGCCATCGCCGGAACCGTCGGCGCCACCTTCGAAATCCAGCGCTCCCCCAACCCTTTTGATCCCTTTTCCTGGACCACCGTCACCACCCTCAAACTCACCAACAAAGCCCCCAACGCCAACCCCCTCCCCGGCACCGCCCTCGAAAAAGCCTTCGTCCCCGCCCTCGAAGCTTGGCAGGATCCAGAGCCCCTCGGCCCGCCCAATTTTTACCGCATCATCATGCCCCTCGGCTACCCCATCCTCGCCGACGAAGTCCTCCGCCCCCAAGGCTACAACACCCGCCTCGTCGCCGTCCGCCTCCCCGGCATCGACGCCTACATCGTCTGCTACGTCACCGAAGAAGGCGCCTACCTCGACTACAACGGCCAAACCTACCTCGTCAAACTCGAATCCTCCGGCGCCACCATCCGCGAAATCGCCACCCAAGTCTCCTCCTCCCTCTCCCAAAACTGGACCTCCGCCTCCGAATTCATCGTTGAGGACGGCCTCAAGCAAATCGTCGCCACCGTCGTCAAAACCGATCCCCCCGAGCTTGACCCCCCCATCGGGACCGTCCAATCTTCCGGCATCGCCATCGACTTTTAATCGTTTCCAGCCGCGCTTATGAAAGACAGCATCGTCAAGCGGGTCATCGCCATTTTCGTGCTCATGCTGGCCATCTTGGTCGTCGTCGCCCTCGTCGCCGTCCGAAACATCCGCCGCTCCATCGCCACCAGCGACTGGGTCAACCACACCCACGCCGTCATCCTTGAAGCCGACGCCATCCTCGCCTCCCTCCACGCCGGCGACGCCGCCCTCCGCAGCTTCCTCATCACCGCCGACACCCGCGACCAAGCCGCCTACCGCGAAGCCTACACCGAGATGAACGAACACCTCGGCGTCATCAAGGCCCTCACCCGCAACGAACCCATCAACGCCGCCAAAATCGCCACCCTCGAGCCCCTCATCGCCAAACGCATCGATTTCACCCGCGAAATGGTCAAATCCCGCCCCGCCGAAGGCCTCGAGGGCGCCCGCAAGAGCCTCCTCGCCGACGCCGGCAGCGGCTCCCTCAACGCCATCAAAAAAGCCATCACCACCTTCCAGGAAGACCAAAAAATCCTCCTCCGCGACCGCGACAAAGCCTCCTACCTCCAAGCCCAAACCACCCGCTGGACCGTCCTCACCGGCGTCGGCCTCAACTTCCTCCTCCTCGGCTTCACCGCCTGGCTCGTCCGCGACGACATCGCCGCCCGCACCCTCGCCGCCCGCGCCCTCGAGGACGCCAACGCCCAACTCGAAACCAAAGTCCAGGAACGCACCGCCGAACTCGCCGCCGCCAACGAAACCCTCCGCGCCGAAAACCTCGAACGTCAATGGGGCCACAAATCCCTCGAACACCAGCTCCGCTACAGCAACCTCATCATCAACTCCATCAACGACCTCGTCTTCGTCCTCACCAAAACCCTCAACATCACCCGCATCAACCCCGCCGTCAGCCACCTCACCGGCTTCGACGCTCCTGAGCTCATCACCACCGCCCTCGGCCGCGTCGTCCGGATGACCCCCGACGCCCCCGCCCCCAAGCCCGACCCTTTCGCCCAGGCCCTCCAGGACGGCCGCGAAATCCAGGACTGCGCCGTCTTCATCGTCAAAAAAGACGGCTCCACCGTCCCCTGCCGCTTGAACCTCGTCCCCCTCCGCGACCGCGACAAAGTCGTCGGCGGCGTCGTCACCCTCCGTCCCGACGCCCCAGCCGCCTAACCAACCAGTTTCGCCCACTCCAATTTCAACCGTATGAAGAAGCACATTT
>CAZSXX010000530.1:0-2665 GCA_964611245.1 uncultured Verrucomicrobiota bacterium
GGTTGTCTGTCATCGGGGCCAATCCACAAACCGAGTCGATTGTTGGGGTCCGGGAGGATTTTGACGCGATTCGAATGCTGCCGGGTTCGGGCACGGAGGTGGATTATGGGCTGCTGGCCGCGTTGGGGACGGAATGAAGACTTGGCTGCTCATCCTGTTGGTGGCGGCTCCGGGACGCTGGCGGGCAGCGGAGCCTGAACTGACGCCGCCGCTGCCGCCCTCCCCCATCAGTGAATTTCGCGGTTGGCTGAGGCTCCCGCCCGCGCAGCGCGCCACCATTCTGGCCAAACGGTCGGAAACCAGCCGGCGGGCGATCGAACAGAAGATTGAAGAGTATTCCGCGCTGCCGGAAGCGGAGCGCGAGCGGAAGCTGGGGGCCATGGAATTGCGGTGGCACCTGCGCCCGTTGATGGAGATGGAGCCGGAAAAACGCGCCACCGCGCTCGAACGGGTGCCCATCCTGTGGAGGCCAATCATCGACGTGCGGTTGCAGCAATGGGACCAAATCCGGCCTGAGCTGAGGAAAGAAATCCTGGAGCATGAAATGGCGCTGCAGCTATTCAGCGCGCCGTCCAAACGGCAGTTGACGGCGTTGGGGACCATGGGCGCGGAGGAGAAATCGCGGCTGACGGCGCGAATCTCTGGGTTGCAGGCCATGACGGCGACGGAGCGGGCAATATTGGACGAAAGGCTCGGCGAGTTTTTCAGCATGGGGCCACGGCAGCAGGAAAAAGCCCTGCACGCCTTCTCGGAGTCCGACCGGGAGGAAATGGTGAAGACCCTCCGGGATTTTCAGAACCTTTCGCCCCAGCAACGCCAAGCCTGCGTCAGCTCGTTCGAGAAGTTCGCGGCCATGTCGCAAGGCGAACAACTGGCGTTCCTGCGCAATGCTGAGAGATGGCAGGCCATGTCCGAAAAGGACCGCGCCTTGTGGAAAGAGGTCGTGCAGGCCGTCCCGCCCCTGCCGCCCGGACTTGAGGCGACGCTGCCGCCGGCGCCGCCGTAGAATCCCAATCAGGTTTCGCATTTGCCCCGCACGGGCGCCTCCCCGCAAGGCGGAATCAGGCTCCACGCCCAGTTTGCCAGCCCCGAACTGGGTCTATCATGGTCCCAACGGTAAACCGTTGTGAGCCTATGACGCACATGATCGAACGGAGGCCGGTGATGATCTCAGTGGTCATTCCCGCCCGGAATGAGGAGAGATTCCTCCCCCGGACCCTGGCCGCTCTGGACGCGCAGACCTATCGCAACTTTGAGGTGATCGTGGTGGCGAATGGCTGCCAGGACGCCACTGCCCACGTTGCCCGAGAAAAAGGATGCAGGGTGTTCGAGTTGGGCGAACGAGGCCTTGGGGCTGCCCGCAATTTAGGGGGACGGGAAGCGGCGGGACAAATCCTCTTGTTTCTCGACGCAGACACGGCGCTCGAGCCCGATGGACTGCAGAAGGTTGCGATCAGTTTCCGACGCAAGCACGGGTGCGGAACGTTGTGGGGGCGGCCGGACTCCCGGAAGGTGTCCTATCGGCTCATTTATGGCCTGAAGAACCTGATCCACCTGACCCATCTGCACTGTGGCAGCTCCGGTGCCATTCTTTGCTGGAAAGATCATTTCGAAGCGGTCGGGGGCTTCGACGAGCACCTTTACCTTCGGGAGAACAGCCACTTGATGCGACGCTTGTTGAAGCTGGGAAGCTATCGATTCATTCACCAAACATCGGCCGTCACGTCGATGCGCCGCTACGAGGCGCAGGGGACCGGGGAAATGGTGCGCCTTTGGCTCAAAGTCTGGTGGAGGTCAATCACCTCGGACATTCGGGACGCGACCTATGAGGGGTTGGAGCACGAAAGCGCCGAAAAGAAACGGGAGAGCGCGCGCTTGAGTGGTAGCCCAAGGCGGGCCACCGTTTAACTGCGCCGGGCGAGGGTGGTCAGAATCGCGCACAGCGTGGTGAACAGCAACAGGATGGCGTACACCTGCAGGGGAAAATCAAAACGGGCGTGCATCAGGCAGCCGGCGACCGCCACCCAAATGAAGGCGACAAAAAGTTCGGACGTCGGAACCCCCCGGGCCAAGAACCAATAGGCCAGGACGAGCACCAGGACGAAAAGCGTGGCCGTGAAGCCCACCCGTCCAAACGTGATGATTGTTTCAAGGTAATCGTCGTGGGCGGTCGCATGCCAAAGGTCCGAAGGATCGGAGCGGTACAGCTGGTAAACTGCGGGAAAAGTGCCGGGTCCCGTTCCCCAAATTGGAAAATCCTCGATGATCCGGCTGGCGTTTTCATAAATGATGGTGCGGCCGCCGAGCGTGTTGAACGTGTTTTCCGTGAGGCGCGACTGAAGTCGTTTCCACGAGAGGGCGGCGGAGGACCCGACTATGATCAGCATCAACGTGGCGATCAGCGCGGTCTTCCACCAGCCGCCTTTCCGGAAAGAATAGGCGAAAATGCCGACGACTCCCAGCATTTGGGCTATCGCAATCGCGAGGCCTCCGCGGCTGGTCGCAACAATGGGGGCGGCCATCATCAACGCGGTGAAGGGCAGCAGCAGAAACTCGGCGCCCCCGCCGAACTTCTGTTTGCGCTGCTGGTTCAAGGCCCACCAAAAAGCCAGGGCGATGGGCCAGATCATGTTCAGGTATTGGGCGCCGTTGCTGCGGTAATTGA
>CAZSXX010000531.1:0-2663 GCA_964611245.1 uncultured Verrucomicrobiota bacterium
CCGCCGCACATGACCATGATGGGCCGGGCGGGAACCCTCCCCCTTGACGAGCTCAACCCCCGGATCGCCGAGATTTTGCCGGCCGACCTGCCGCGCCAGACGCGCGAGCTTTCCCGGGCCGCCGTCTTTTTGTGGCATGATCACTTTGAGGCCGCGCATGAGATCGCGCAGGACATCGAAAACGCGGACGGAAGCCTGCTGCACGGCATCCTGCACCGGCGGGAGCCCGATTTCATGAACGCGCGTTATTGGTTCCGGCGCGTCGGGCAGCATCCGTCCTTCGAGTGCGTGGTAGGCAAGATCAAGATCGCGCTGCTGACGTCGAACATCGCCCTGATCGCCAAGCAGATCGCCCCCAAGGACCGGTGGCATCCGTTGGGGTTTGTCGATTTCCTGGAGGATTGCCAGGCGCGGGAGTCGCCGGAGTACGACACATTGCTCCGCCAGATCCAAAGCGCGGAAATCCACTGCTTCCTGCAGACACTGCCGAGCCATTAATCCGCGGCTTCGATGCGGATCACCGCGTCGCGGAATTCGGCGTCGTCGATCCCGACCAAATGGCCGGCTTCAGGAAAACGCCCCCCGGTGACGTCCGCCGCAAACTCCTTGAAGGCGGCGACGCGCTCCGCCTGGAGGCGGCGGTGCTCCGCGAGGAAATTGCGGTAGGCTTTCGCGTGGCGCGGCAGGCGTTCGTCGTAGTCGCCGAGAATGTCGTCGGAGAACAGGAACTGCGTGTCGCATCCGCCGCCGGAGCCGAGGGACATGAGCAGGAGCGAGGTTTTTTTGCAGAGGTAGGAGGCCAGCTTGTGCGGGACCAACTCCAATTCCGCGGCGTAGGCGCCCGCGCTTTCCAGTTCCTTCATCCGGCGATAAAGCGCCGCGGCCTCCGCCGCGGTCTTGCCGATGGCGCGGTAGTTGGTCCAGGTCGCGTGGCGGGGGACCATGCCGAGATGGCCGACCACCGGGATGCCTTCGCGGGCCATGGCTTCGATGAGGCGCGGGCTGGAGGAGCAATAGACCGAGCTGGCGCCCAGTTCCAGGGCCCGGAATCCCACGCGGATCGCCTCTTCCGCCGAGGCCAGGCCGTGAGGGGTCGCGCCGGAAATGAAGCTGCGCGGAGCGGCGGCCACGAGCAGCGGCAGTCGGGCCTGCGACGCGGGTGAATCAAAGCTGCAGCTCAGGAGGTCGATTCCCGCCGCCTCGGCCGCCGCCGCCTCCTCCGGCGACTTGACGTGAACATGCGTCAGGCAGCGTTTCCCCTTGAGCTGCCGCAAATCATAGACGGAATACTTTTTCTCCGGCCTCAGCATCGCCCCAGACTGTGCGCCCCGCCCCGCCGCAGCAAGGGCGATTTTTCGCGTGATTGCCCGGTGCGCCGTCCTGTCCTAGATTGCCCCCGTGTGCGGACGATATTCGCGGCGAAGAAATGCGGACCGGCTGGCGGAGGAGTTCGAGGCCCAATCCAACCAACTCGACCTCGCGCCGAGCTTCAACGTCGCGCCAGGCCAGGAATGCCTGGTCCTGGGCCCCGGTGAACGGAGCCTGGCCACGCGCCGCTGGGGTTTGGTCCCGTCCTGGAGCAAATCCGAAATGGGATTCGCCACGCGCATCAACGCGTGCGCCGAGACGCTCACGGAGCGATCGAGCTTTCGCCCGATCCTGGCCCGTGGCCGCTGCCTGATTCCCGCCGATGGATTTTACGAATGGCAAAAGCCGTTCAAGCAGCCGTTCTTTTTCCGGATGCGGACCGACGAGTGCTTTGTCTTCGCGGGGCTGTGCGACACGTGGGAGAAGCCCGATGGATCGGCCTTGAAAACTTTCACGATCATCACGACCAGCCCCAATGAACTGGTCGCGCGCACCCACAACCGCATGCCGGCGATCCTTGAGCGGAAGGACATTGACGCCTGGCTGGATCCGGAGACGCTGATCGCCACCGCGCTGGCCATGCTCAAGCCGTTCGACGCCGAAGCGATGGAAGCCATCCCGGTCCGCCCGCTAGTCAACAGCGTCAAAAACAACGGCCCCCAATTGATCGACCCGATTGTGCTTCCCCCGCGTTACGCCCAAACCGACTTTGGCTGGTGAGCCATGGCGAGCTCGCTCCAGCGCCGGGGATGATTGCGACGACTTACCTCTTCCGTCGTTTGGCTGGGCCGAAATAGTAGCCGCCGCTGAGGCGGACGCCGCGCATTTTCCGCTCTTCGGGCTTGGGCTGGCCCGGCTTGCCTTCGTCAAAGATGGCCGTGTATTTGTAATTGAACCCCTCGAGCTTCACACGCTCGATCTGCTTGCCGATGAAACGCTCGATCGCGCGGACATGCATGGCGTCCTCGGCGACCATCAGGGTGAAGGCGTCGCCGGTCGCTTCCGCGCGGCCAGTCCGGCCGATCCGGTGGACGTAATCCTCCGGGTGTTGCGGGACGTCGAAGTTGATCACGTGGCTGACGTTGGCCACATCCAGGCCGCGCGCCGCGATGTCGGTCGCGACGAGGACTTCGAACCGCCCATCGCGAAACCCCTTCAACGCCTGCTCGCGCTCCCGCTGCGTCCGGTTGGAATGCAGGATGGCCACCGCGTGGTTGTTTTTCTTGAGCATGTTCCCGATCCGGTCCGCGCGGTTTTTGGTCCGGCAAAACACGATCACTGAATCGTAGTTCACA
>CAZSXX010000532.1:0-2662 GCA_964611245.1 uncultured Verrucomicrobiota bacterium
CACTGGACGCCGAGCCGATCCGCGACGAAAAAGTCAAACTCCTCAAATCCATCCGTCCGATCTCCGCCGCGGATGTTTCCCGGCAGGTGGTTCGTGGCCAGTATTTCGCGGGCATGATCGATGGCCAACCCCGCCCCGGCTACCGCCAGGAAACCAAGGTCCTCTCCGACTCGAACGTGGAGACCTATGTCGCCATGAAGCTCCTCATCGACAATTGGCGCTGGTCGGGCGTCCCATTTTATTTGCGCACCGGCAAATCGCTGCCCTTGAGCGCCAGCGAGGTGCGGGTGCAATTTCGCAAAACACCGCACGTGCTCTTCGCCAAGGAGTGCGGCCAGAATCTCGACGCCAACGCCATTGCCCTTCGGCTCCAGCCGAACGAAGGCATTTCCCTCCGCTTCAATGGCAAGGTTCCTGGCACCAGCCTGCAGGTCCGGCCCGTCCGGATGCATTTCAGCTACGACAGCGAGTTTGGGGCTTACACTCCCGAGGCTTACGAACGCCTGCTTGTCGAGGCCATGGCCGGCGACGCCACCCTTTTCATCCGGCGTGACGAGGTCGAAACCGCCTGGGGCATCGTCGATTCCATCCGGAACGGCTGGGCCGGCAAAGCCCTCACCAACCGCGAATTCTACTCTGCGGGAACATGGGGTCCCGTCGCCGCGGAGGACCTCCTGGCCCAGGAAGGGCATGCCTGGCGCGACCCGCAACCCATCAAGTGAACGCCAACCTCCTGCGATTCCCCGATGCCGCCTCTCTTGCCCGCGAGGCGGGACGGCGCTTCATCGCGGCGATTCCCGAAAAAGCAGAGTTCATGGTCGCCCTTTCCGGGGGCCGGATCAGCGCGGATTTCTATAGTTCCATCGTGGCGGAAGCGTTGGCCCGTTCACGGAATCTGGGCCACGTGCATTTCTTCTTTGCCGACGAGCGTTGCGTCCCCCCCACCGACCCGGCCTCCAATTTCCTCTCCGCCCGCCAATTCCTCTTCGACCCCTTGCAAATCCGGGCCGAGCAAATCCATCGGATCCATGGCGAGACCGACCACTCGTACGCCGCGGGGGAGGCCGAGGCCGAATTGTGCCGCATTGCTCCTCTCGACGGCAATGGCCAACCCATTTTCGACCTGGTCATTTTGGGCATGGGGGAGGATGGCCACACCGCATCCCTCTTCCCCGGCGAGCCGGAAATCCTGAAATCGTCTTCGGCCGTCTACCGGGCCGTTTCAGCTCCGAAGCCGCCCCCCGACCGGATTACGCTTGGCTATGCGCCCCTGAGGGCGGCCCGGGAAATTTGGGTTCTCGCCTCCGGCGTGGGGAAGGAAGTGGCCTTGAACGAAATCCTCTCGGCAAAAACTGTGCGCGCCGAGTCGCTCCCACTGGCGCGCGTGTTGTTGGACTGCGACAACGCCTTGATTTTCAGCGACATCCCGCAGAACAGCGGCCGCTGAATAAATTTTTGAACGTTTCCACTCCCAGCCCACTCCAACATATCGGACCTGCTATTCAAGTTCTTGGGTTTTGGCAGAGGGATCTTGCTAGTGAGCCGGTTTGAATAGTGGCACCAGTTGACCGGCCACACGCTTCTGAGCGCCTCGGATGAGGGCGTCAATGATCTCATCATCCGCCAGCGGGCTGTTCCCGCTGGCATTTTTTTGCCCGTTACGGAAAAAGTCCGCGCGCCTTCTTTGCGTCCGCAACTCGTTTGATCCCAAGGCTCAGCGCCGCGGCGCGCATGGACATTTTTTCTTTCCGGCTCAGCGCCAGCGTTTGGGCGAAGGCTCCCTCGAGAATTCGGAAAAGCTTGTCCATCACCTCGCTCTCCGACCAAAAGAAACTTTGGAGGTCCTGAACCCACTCGAAATACGAGACAACGACCCCACCCGCGGTGCAGAGAATGTCGGGAATGATGAAGATTTCCGGCCGCTGATCCAGGATCAAATCCGCCTCTGGTGTGGTCGGGCCGTTGGCTGCTTCGGCAAGGATTCGGCACTGGATCCGTCCCGCGTTTTTGGAAGTGATCTGCCGTTCGAGCGCCGCGGGCACCAAGATGTCACACGGCAGCAGCAGCATTTCCTCATTCGAAACCCGGTCTCCTCCTGGAAAACCCAGCACGGACCTGTTCTTGCCCGCAAATCTGTCCAACGCCACCAAATCAAGTCCGCCCAGGTTCACGATTCCCCCGCTCCCATCGCTGACGGCGATGACTTTGACCCCGTATTTCGCCAAGGTGTGCGCCGCGATGGACCCCACGTTCCCGTACCCTTGGACAACCGCCGTCGCGTTTTCCGGCGCCATGCCAATCGTGTCCGTCGCGCGGTTGATCAAATAGGCGACCCCACGGCCGGTTGACTCCTTGCGCCCCAGGGATCCCCCAAGGTTCACAGGTTTGCCGGTGACAATGCTGGGCACGGTGTGGCCCATGTGGACCGAGTACGTGTCCATCATCCACGCCATGGTTTGCTCGTTGGTGCCCATGTCTGGCGCCATGATGTCAATCTGCGGCCCGATGAATGGAATCATTTCCTGGGTGTACCGGCGGGTGAGCCGCTCCAGTTCCCCGGCGCTCATCGTGTGGGGGTCGCAGGTCACTCCTCCCTTGGCCCCTCCATACGGCAGCCCCGCCAATGCGCATTTCCAACTCATCCACATGGCCAGCGCCGCCA
>CAZSXX010000533.1:0-2642 GCA_964611245.1 uncultured Verrucomicrobiota bacterium
GTTGAAAGGGAATTGCGTGATGAGGGCTCCTCGCTCGGCGATTTGCTCGAACAAAGCCGCGTTCTCGCTTGGGAACACAACATTGACTCCCGTGCCCAGCACCGCGATGGTTCGACCGCCCGACTTGAGAGCGCCTTGATGGGCCGCTGTGTCAATTCCACGAGCCCCCCCGCTGACGACGGTCACCCCGGCGGATGCCAGTTGAAATGCGAATTTGCGCGCGCAATCCATGCCATAAGGCGTGGTGAGCCTGGATCCCACGATGGCCACTCCGCGGTGATCCGCATTCTCGATCTTCCCGCGAACGTAAAGCACTATTGGGGGATCGTAGATTTCTCGGAGCGACATTGGGTAGGCGCTGTCCTCCTGCGTCAAGACAAGGCACCCCGATTCTTTGATCCGCCGAAGCTCCGCGGCAAGGTTCACGGTAGACTCCCAGCCGGCGATAGCGATCGCGGTTTCATCGCCAATCCCCTCGACGCGCGCTAATTGTTCCCGGGTCGCGGCAAGAATGGCGGGGGCCGTTCCAAAATGCGCCAGCAGATGCCGGACTCGGACGGGACCCACGTGTTCGATCATGTTGAGGGCGATGAATGCCTCCAGAACCTCCATGGGTAAACTACTTACCCCACTCGCCGTTTCCGAAGCAAGACAAGAAGCGAGGCTCAACACGGCTATTTGCGTGAACCCCTTGACCCGAGGAGCCGCCGGCATAACAGTTGTGCCGCGAGCTAAGAATAACGAACAACTTCCTCTCGATTGCGTGATTAAAGCCGTTCTTTTTGACATCGATGGCACGTTGGTCCGAACCGGCGGCGCCGGCATGCGGGCCTTCGAGCGCACTTCAGCCGCCCTGTTTGGAATTCCCAACGGGACCGGCCACCTGCGGTTCGCGGGGCGAACCGACACGGGATTAATCAGGGAATTCTTCCAGCACCACGGAATCCAGGACACGGCCGAGAATTTGGACCGATTCCTCCATGCGTATGTCCACCTTCTCGATCACTTGCTGGCAGGTTCAGCCTCGGAGTTATGCCCGGGGGTGACTCGTTGGCTTCGCGACCTGAAGAAGGTGAAACAATCGCCGCTCGTGGGTCTTTTGACGGGGAACATCCGGCTGGGGGCGGAAATCAAATTGAGACACTTCGGTCTCTGGGACGCATTCGCGGTGGGCGCGTTCGGTTGTGATCATTCAGACCGCAACAAGCTGGCTGAAATCGCGCTTCGACGCTGTTCGCAGCTTCTCGGGGGCCCGCTTCAAGGAGGGGAAATTCTCGTGATCGGTGACACGCCCCTTGACATCGAGTGCGCCCGCGCCATTGGAGCGCCATGCCTCGCAGTCGCCACTGGAGATTTTGGAGTTGAGCAATTAATGCGACATCAACCCACGTGGGCTGTGGAAACCCTCGAAGCTCTGGATCCCGAGATTTGCTTGAAAGGGCCTTCGGGCCGCCTTAAGCCGCCTCCGCCGGGTCGGAAAACCCGGTCCTCTAGTTCGCCGAAGAAATCCCGAACTCCCTCCTGAAAGCGGCGGAGGTCGGATTGGAATTCTTTAGGCTGGGCTTCCCTGCGTTTCCCCGGAAGACGCGGCCGCGACCGTCACGCCGCTGGGTTGTTCATCAGTTTGACGCCGCTTTTCCATCCACTCCTCGGCGGACTCTTTTCCTTTTTTCACGCCGTCGCGATTGCCAGCTTTCAAGCACTGAGGGGCGAGATGCTTTGCGACCTGCCACTGGAAAACCGCGGCGAATGAGACGCCGTAAGCCATCCAGTAGACGGCATCTTCAGCGGCTGACTTCACCTTGGGCACCGCTCGGTCAGCGGCTTCCCGCGCATCCGCCGCTGCTTGCCGCATGGCGGAACGGATAGTGCCAAAAGGGGGCTTCGCCGATTGGGGTTGATCAGTCTCCCCGGAGCTGGCGGACTCGTCCGCCGGTCGGTTTGGCGGGGTTGAGTCATTCAAGTTGGTGGAACCGTGGTGGAGATTCGATGTGGTGTCCATAAGCCAAAAATTTGTGTTTGTGTTCGGGCCTGGGCGGTTCAATGTTCCGTCCCCAGTGAAACAAAGTAAACCACCGGCACGGTTCTTAAGCCAGTACAAGTTCGGTGGAGAAATGTAGCCGCTCCCCCAGCCAAAGTGGTTTTCATGATCGTCATGGCAAACGGGGCCGGTCGCGAGGGTTAAGGCTGGGAATGGAGAGGAATTCGCCCTGGCCAATTTGATTGAGCGGTTCTTGGGTCGGAATCGCCTGGGCGAGTCAAGCGGAGCTCCACGCCCGGCTTGAATTATCTTTGTAACGTGTCAATCTGCCGTCATCATCTTTCCGGGGACCCTATGAAAAATCGATTTTGGACACCATCGCCCTTTCTGCTTCTCGTGATGTGGCTCGCCGGTTCGGCCGTGAGCCTCGCCGCAGCGCCCGCGAATTTTCGTTCGGCGGTGCTGCTCCACGCGTCGTTTGATGGAAAACTCGACGCGGATGTCGCCGCGGGAGATCAGGCTCTTTATCACGCGCCCAACGGAAGTCACGCACAGCCGGGCGCCAGAGGACTTCCTGAGGGAGGCCTTGTGCGGCACGCGAAGGGCGAGGGTCGATTTGGCGATGGCCTGCATTTCACAAAGAAAATGAAACCGGTCGTTT
>CAZSXX010000534.1:0-2626 GCA_964611245.1 uncultured Verrucomicrobiota bacterium
GACATCAAATACCCCTCCCCCAGCGAATCCATGGTCTTCCTCGACGAAAGCAAGGAAACCGTTGACGACGGCTACTTCGCCGTCAAAGCCCCCGGCGTCAACGAATGGCAAAACTCCCCCACCGCCCGCCACAACAAAGGCTCCGGCTTCTCCTTCGCCGATGGCCACGCCGAAGTCTGGCGCTGGGTCCAACTCGCCAAGGACCAACCCCACAACACCGGCCTCACCTTCCCCGGCCAGGGCAACACCCTCCGCGACCTCCAACGCATGCAAAACGCCGTCGCCCGCAAACCCGGAACCTGACCCCCGACTTGGGTCAAAGCGGCCGCTTCCTGAGCCGCGGACAAAAGTCAGGACGGCAGCTTGAACTCGTCCTGCTCCGGAGTTGCCAATCGGCCCGGGGTGAAGCCATCGGCGAGCAACAACACGCTGGGCGCGCCCTTGTCAGTGCGCTGAACCTGCCGCGTCAACTTTGCGAGCGTGTTTTCATCCTCGGACAGGATGACCGGGATTTCATCCTCAATCGCCTGCGCGATAATCTTGACATCATTGATCACAATCCTTCGAGTGCCGAACTTCGTGGAGGATTCCTGGGCATGGAAGAATTTCACGAGGTCACCCGCGCGAAGCGCGTGCGGCAAATTGTAAGGCTGAATCCGAAAATGTTGAACGGGCAAATCCGTGAACGGTTGTCCCGCCTGGAACTCTCCGGCCACGATGGTCGAAACCCATATTGGAAATCCATTTGCCACACAGTGTTTGAAATAATCCACTGCGGCCTGATGGTGCGCGCGCGTCGGATCCGCGAAGGAAATTAGAAAACTCGTGTCCAATGAAACCTGGATCATGTTTCAACGATTGCCCCGCAATTGCTCCACCCATTCCGTTGCCGATTCGACTCCCTTCCACGCCTTGGCGCCCTTCTTCCACAGGGCCGCCAACACCTCCTCATCGACCTCCGTTGGGGCGGGCAAAAACTCCATCAAGTGCAGTTTTCGCAGGGCCTTCGTGCGCAAATGCTGTTCCGCACGGACGCGCAACGTCATCGCCTTGAACAAGACGTTCTCCGTTGCGCCGGACAATTGCCTTTCCGTCGCGTCGATCCGGAGTGTTTCGCCATTGTCCAACTGGATGTGGACATTGGGCTCCTGTTTTCCGCCGGCGTTGAAAACTTTCCCCGTGAAGTATTTTTCGACTGCCACCCAATCTTTTTCATTCTTGTGTTCAAAACGGCTTTGGCTCGAAATCTGCACAATCACGCTTCCTCCTCCTCCGATCCAATAATTGCGTTTCGGCGTTTTCCTGGCTCGGCTTTGCCATTTCTCGACCACAACGGACCGTTTTGCTTGGATCAAGTCGAGGTCGCCGGTCTCCTTCAATTTTTCCAGGTCATTTTGAATTCTGAAAAACAGGTCCGCCCCAACCGCCACCTTCACCTTTAATGAGCCTTCGTGAATGCTCGCCTTTGATTCAGCGAGGGTCAATCCAAGCAGATCCCCTTTGACGAATGTCTCCACCTCGTCCAAAAACCCGCGCAGAATGGGAAGGCTGACGTTGTGGGGCGTCAACGGCTTCCCATCCAGTTCATCCTCGACCGCAAAGTCGAGGTCTCTCAGCTCCGCTGGCATTTCCGTTCTCCCAATATCCGCTGAAGTCAAACTTGTCTCAAGCGGATTCGCCCGCGCCGCGCTGGCCAATGGAAAACTTTGATTGTCGTCAGGCTGCGCATGGATTGGGGCCGTCGATGGATTGGAGCCATATTATTTCATTCATCATTTTGGACTCCGAAACCCCGGACTATCTCATCGCCATTTCGTAAAACAAACCACTTCCACCAAGCCGACCGTGGATGCGCTACAACCCCGCCAACCCCAACCCCCGGATGACCCGCGCCGCAATCTCCCGCCGCCGCGCCGTCACCACCGTCCCGCGCTGTTTGGAAAGCTGGTTTGTGGGAACCGAATAAACCAAATCACATTTGCACAATGTCGCCCAGTCAAGCCCATCGGCGGCGTCCAAAATCACCTCCGTCTCCTTGGCGGCGCGGGTCGCGGATTGGCTTGAACACAACAAAACGTTCACCATCGGCTTCTGCCGCACCCGCTCGTCCGTTCCCAGGACAACCGCCGGATGCGTCCCCGCGTCAGGGAACTCCCACGTGAAAATATCCCACGGCCTCATCAATCCTCAAACGTGGGAGGATGTTTCTGGCCTGCACGGACAGCCGCCGCCTCCACCTGGTCCCACCCTTCGTGCTCAATCTCCCTGTAAATCGCCGTCAACATCCCCTCCGGCCACGGCTCGATATTCGTGACCCGCCCCCTTTCAGGCCGCACCGCTTCCCCCTCGATCACCTCCCGGAGATGCCTCCGCAATGTGATCCGCACCAACTCCTGCTTCTTGTGCGGAGTCCGCCGCGCACCCTCCGCCAACAGCTTCATCAAATCATCCTCCAAACGAATCGGCATCGGCGTCACAGGCATGCCCGACCTGTAGCATATCCTTCTACAAATGCCAAGGCTCCTTTCACCAAGGGAAATGCTGGCGATTAACCTAAAAAGATACACAAACACCACTTGACAACATCCCATAAACCACTAATGTGACCACGACAGGCCGACCAAGC
>CAZSXX010000535.1:0-2620 GCA_964611245.1 uncultured Verrucomicrobiota bacterium
CCCAAATCATGCAGCAGGCCGGCCAATTCCGCTTCCGGGCCGAGGCCGAGGGGTTCCGCGAAGCGGCGCGCCAGGTCGGCCACGGAGCGGAGGTGGGTGGCCAGCGGTTGCCAGCGGCGTTCGTCCGGGTCCGGCTTGCCGTCGCGGTCCGTGGCGGTGTGGGCGTAGAAGGCCGGAGGGGCCGGGCTTCGGATGTTGCCTGAATTTGCGCCCATGATTGACCCCAAAGTTTGGAGCGGCGAAAGGGTGGCCTTTCCGTTTTCCCTGGAGCGCGGAGATCTTGTCGCAGGGGGATCGGCTAGGCAAGGGTAAAAGGCGGGTTGCATTTTTTGTGGCGCAGGACTGCAATCTTGATTCAAGAGGCCATGGCCCATGAGCCGTCGCGGGAGGGTGGCGGGTGGTCGGGGGCGTTGCCCTGACTCCGTCCAATGTCACGGCCCAGGCCCAGCCTCTTCCCGTGGCCCTGGGCTCCCGCCCGCCCCGCCGCCACGATGCCCTGAATCGAATGCGGAAAAGGGGCCTTGGCGGGGAGGTCGGTGTTCGACTCGACGCTGACTTGTTGGGTGGTCACCAGCGGGTCCAGCGCGGGATTTGTGTGGGTCCGGTGACGGGCGAGCGTGGGAATGGGGGATAGGGGATTCACAGTGAGGTGACGCGGCGGTGGCCGCGGAGGTGGAGGGCGCACCAGGCGAAGGGCGGGGGGATGGGGGTGAGGGCGGCGTTGATGGCGAGGGCGAAGGACCAGAAATGGTCGGCGTGGCCGGCGGCGTCGCGGGTGGCGGCGATGGAGACACGGCCGGACGGTCCGACGATGCGCTCGGGCTTGCGCAGGTCGTCGCGGAGGGCCGAGTCGACCGGATGGTGAATGGCGAAGTCCTCGTAAACCCGGAGGAGCTGGGTGGCCAGGAATTCGGGGAGGCGGACGGAGGGGACGCCCCCGGGGGAAAGCTCGAGGGAGCCCTGGGGCAGCGAGGAGGCCGGGACGGAGGTGGCGAAGTTCACGCCGCGGACGCGGCCGGGGAATTTCTGCTGGGTGTATTCAAAGAGGCCGACGCCGAGGCCGGTGGCGTCGATCTCGACGAGGCGGAGGGAGGGGATGTTGAGGATGGCCTCGAGGCGGCTTTGCTGGTCGGGCAGGCGCATCTGGTCGAGGCGCAGGATGGCGCGGACGAGGAAGAGGTTGCCGGCGCGCTCGACGACGGTGATGACGGTTCGGTCCTGGTGGCGGCCGACGTCGACGCCGGCGAAAAGCTGGCGGTCCGGGTCGAGGGCGTGGCCGGGGCTGGAGCCGTCGAAGATTTCCTCCAAAGCGATTTCGATGTCCGAGTGGATGAGGTGGTCATAGCGGTCGGCGGAGCCCCGGCAGACGTTCATGATCAGGGAGCGGCGCATGGCGTCGGGGTCCGCGGCGCCGTCGATCCAGGCCCGCGCGGACTTGCGGCTGGGAGCGCCGGGGAGGGTCGCCTGGAGGAGGGCGAGGGCCGCGGGCGGCCAGTCAAATTCGCCGATGACGCCGACGCCGGGGCGCTCGGCGGCGCTGATGAGGCCGTGGGTGAGCAGGGGCATGTTGGAATCCTCGAACACGCATTCGTAATTTTGGTCGTAGGCCCGTTTGTTGGAGGCCTTGGCGCGGGCGGTGGCGGGGTCGATGGGCGCGCGGGTCACGGGGTCGAAAATGGGGCAGCCCTGGGCGTGGGCCAAGGAGCGGGTGACCTTGAGGACCGGGAGGGAAGGGTCGGAGCAAAGGCGATAGAACAGGTTGTGCCGGCCGTTGGGGGTGCTGGCGATGCGGCAGAGATAATCCGGGTTGGCGGCGAGGATGGGCTCGACGGCGTCCCAGATGGCCTCGGAGTCCTCCTGGAAGGCGAACTCGTCGAGGATGAGGTCGCCGGAGAAGCCGCGGGCGGTGCGGGGGTTGGCGGCGAGGATTTTGACGCGGCCGACCTGGCCGCCGACGCGGATGCGGGTTTCGCAGTTCATGGACTCGAACCGGTGGTCGTGGCTGAGGTCCTCCTGCTCAAAGGCGTGGCGCATGAGCCGGCAGACCTCGGCGCAGCGGAGGTTGAACTCCATGCCGTTGGCGAGGGAATTGGAGAGGACCGTGACCAAGCGGCCCGGGCGGGTGATGAGGCGGTCGACGGCCCAAGAGGCGAGGGTGAAGGACTTGCCGGTCTGGCGGCCCCAGAGCCAGAGTTGGAGACCGTCGGTCCGGTTGTCAAAGGCGGCCCGCTGGTAGGGGCGGAACTTGAGGAGGGAAGCGCCCGGGGAGGCGGGAGGGCCATCGAGGCGCACGGGGAGGAGGGAGGCCGCCGGGCGGCGGCGTTGGTAAGTGTGTTTTTGCAAGGCGGGTTGGGTTGAGGTTCAGGGTTGGGGGACGGGGCCTTCCGGAGCGGGGGCGGCGGGGTCCGCGCCGGGGGCGGAGTCAAAAAGGCGGATCCGGGCCCGCGAGATTTTGGCGGCATCATCGACGCCGTGGAGCTGGTCGATGGCCACGAGGTCGGGCAAGGCCGAGAGGGCGGCCCGGGCGGCGTTGTACTCGAACTGGAGGCGGGCAAGGGCAAGGCGTTCGCGGGCGACCTCGAGCTCCTGGCGCGCGAGGGCCAGTTGTTCGCGCCGGAGG
>CAZSXX010000536.1:0-2612 GCA_964611245.1 uncultured Verrucomicrobiota bacterium
AGGCGGTCCATGTCCTTGGCCGCCTGTTCCGGCTTCTTTTTGAAATCAATCTTGTAGCGGCAGGTGCCGAGTGCGGGGCCGGGAGTGAACTTCAATCCCTCAATCGCCCGCGCTTTCTCGTCGTTCAGGTCGATTAAGTCTTCGTTCAGGATGCCGTAGATGCCGTTCAAGCCGCCATAAATCTCCTCGATTTGGCCATGCTTGCCCGCTTCCTGGATCACCCCAGCCACGCTGGCGTTGATGACTGCGGTGGGCCCGCCTGACTGGGCGACCAAAAGATTTCCAACTAATTCTGCCATAATTTCGTTTCCATTTCTTGCCCAGCTTCGCCCGGCGCGACTGGTCCTTCCATCAAGATGGAAGCGAACCTTGCCAAATCGCAGGGATGAGTGTCAAAGGGTAAAACCGGCGCGCGGGAAGGGCCACACCCAAATACGGAGGCAAATTGGGAAGCGAAGGGGGTGGCGGTCCGATAATTTCTAAAATTGGGCAACACTGGACTTGTCCGCGGAGGCGTGCTAGGAATGACAAATTCCGTTTGGAGTGGCGGCAAAACATGCGGCTTCCGGCGCGGAATTATCTACAGAAGGATGTTTGTAATGAAGGGAACTATGATTGCCGCTTTGGCGGCCGGGCTGGTGACGGTGAATCTTGCCGCCGCCGACAAGTCCGAATTGACCACGTCCAAGCAGAAAGCCAGTTACGCGATCGGCGTGAACATTGGGAAGAGCATGAAGCAGCAGGGCTTGGACGCTGACTTCGAGATGATCTCCAAGGGGATGAAGGACGGAGCCGCCGGGACTCCAGCCCTCACGGATCCTGAGTTGCAAGAGGCGATGATGGAATTGCAGAAGGAGATGCAGGCGAAAGCGTCGCAAGCTGGGGAAAAAGCGAAGACCGAGGGGGAAGCGTTCCTGGCGGCCAACAAGTCCAAGGAAGGCGTAAAGACGACCGCTTCCGGGCTGCAATACAAGGTCCTGAAGGAAGGCAAGGGCACCAAGCCCAAGTCGACGGAGACGGTGAAAGTCCACTATCGCGGCACCTTGCTGGATGGGACGGAGTTCGACAGCTCGTACAAGCGGGGCGAGCCGGTTGAGTTCCCGCTGGACCAGGTGATCAAGGGGTGGACCGAGGGGCTGCAGTTGATGACGCCAGGCTCGAAGTACCAATTTTTCATCCCGTCAGCCCTCGCGTATGGGGAACCGGGCAACCGGGGGATTCCGCCGAACTCGACGTTGACGTTCGACGTCGAGCTGCTTGAGATCGTCAAGCCGGACGCCGTGCCCGGGCTGCCGAAATAAGGCATTCCGCCAGGTTTGAAACGAAGGCCCGCCTCACCGCGGGCCTTTTTCATTTCACTTTTGGTTTTTCATTCGGGGCCAACTGTGCGAAACGTTCGCCATGCCCACTTCACGGTTCGCGCTGGTCGTTGCCTTCCTGCTGTCCGCCGCAATTTCCCATGGCGCCACATTCAAGTCCGCGGTGGCCGTCCGGATTGTCACGCCGAGCCCGCTCCTGCCCGTTTCCGGGGGGGTGGGCGCCGGGAGGGCGAGCGACCGCAAGGAGGGCGAACTTTCCGTGCGCGCCCTGGTGATCGAGGAGAATGATGTCCGGGTCGCGATTGTCTCGACGGATTTTCTCGGGTTCCCATCCATATTGGGCGACCGCGTCCGGGCCCAGGTCAAAGGCATCCCGGCGGAGAATATCTTGATCGGCGCCACCCACACGCACAGCGCGCCGGATTGCTATGGGTTTGTGCAGAACCCGGTCGATTTCGCGGACAACCTGAAGTATCTCGACATGGTGGTGGCCAAAACGGCCGAGGCCGTGAATGAGGCGGTGTCGCACCTCCAGCCGGGGACTTTCAAAATCGCGGGCGGGCCCGCGCGGGGGAAAATCGCCTACAATTATTATGCCGAGCAGCTTTATGACCCGCGCTGCAACATCATCCAGACCTTCAATACTGACGGCAAAATCGTCGCCACGCTCGTCAATTACGCGATCCACCCGGAGGTGATCGGGAATGACCAAGGCATCACGAGCCCTGACATGGTGGGTCCGCTGAATGACCGAATCCAGGCGAAGACCGGCGCGCCTGGCATTTTCATGAATGGGGCGCAGGGGGGGATGGTCACCGCCGACAATCGGTTGCCGGACAAGAAGGAGGCGCGGAGTTGGGCGGAATGCGTGCGGATTGGCGAACTGCTGGCCGACGAGGCGTTGCGCATCGTGGGGCCCGCCGCGCCGCAGTCAACAGGCAACCTGCGGGTCCTCTCCAAGGTGGTAAACTTCCCGGTCGAATCGCCGCTGCTGCTGGCGGTGATGAAAAACTCGCCGCTGAAATACGCCACGGCGCCGGACAATTCAGTCACGACGCGTGTGAACCTGGTCAACCTGGGGGACGCGCAAATTCTGACCATTCCCGGCGAGGCGCTGCCAAACATCGGCTATTACCTGAAACGGAAAATGAAGGGGCAGCACAATTTCCTCTTTGGCCTGACCAATGACGCGTTCGGATACATCCTCACGAAGGTCGATTTCAATTCGTTCGACCGTTACAATTACATTTCGCGGACGTCGCTCGGGGAACAGACGGGCGAGATTTTCATCAA
>CAZSXX010000537.1:0-2610 GCA_964611245.1 uncultured Verrucomicrobiota bacterium
CGACGACACCGCGCCCCCGGGCAACTACGATTTCCAGGAGGCCTTCATCCACTCGTCGAACTCCTATTTCATCGAATACGGCCTTCGCGTCGGGCCGCAGCGCGTGATCGAGATGGGAAACCGCTTCCTCCTCGGGGAACGCACCGGCGCGGTGGTCAAAGGCCAGGAGACACCCGGCTATTTCCCGGAGACCGGCCAACGCTTCAAAAAAGATGGTTCCCAATGGATGGATGGCGACACGGCCAACCTGGCAATCGGACAGGGCGAAATCATCGTCACCCCCCTGCAAATGGCGGTGATGACCGCGGCGGTTGCCAATGGCGGACGGGTTCTCAAGCCCCGGCTCGTCCTCGAGGTTGCGGCCGGGGAAGCCAACTCCGTGGAAGGCCGGGCCTTCCCTCCCGAGGTCGTCGGCGAGGCCCGCCTGAGCCCACAAAACCTCGCGTTGGTCCGCCGCGCCATGCTGGCCGACGTCGCGGACAAAAATGGAACCGGAACGGCGGCCTTCGTGCCCGGCTTCAATGTCTGCGGCAAGACCGGCACCGCGCAAATCCGCAAGCCACGATCTCAAGGCGGCGGCATGGACCACACCACTTGGTTTGCCGCGTTTGCCCCGTACGAAGCGCCGCGCTACGCCGTCGTGGTCATGGTCGAAAGCGGCGCCTCCGGCGGAAAAACATGCGCGCCCAAGGCGGGAAAAATCTTCGAGGCGCTCCTCAAGATTGAGCAGCGGCCCCAAGGGGTGAAAGTGGCGGGGGTGGGACCTTGAATGCCCTGAGCTCCAGCGGCGGCCAGCCCATCCGGCGGAAAGGAGTTCGCCGTTGACCATGTTTGCCGCGCCCATCAAGGAACACCACGCGCGCGTCGAATGGACGATGCTCGCGGCCCTGTTGATGCTGATGGTGATCGGGGCCGCGTTCGTTTACAGCGCCGCCGCCGCCAGCGACCCGAACAGCCGCCTCTACCTCCGGCAGATTTTCTTCTACGTCGCGGGGCTCTCCGGGGCGGCCGTGGTTTGCCTGGTCCCGTACCACACCCTGAGCCGCTTCGCCACCATCATCTACTGGATCACCATCATGGGCCTCCTGGCCGTCTTCCTTTTTGGCGCGGAACGTTATGGCGCCCGCCGCTGGATTAATCTAGGCTTCTTCCAATTCCAGCCTTCGGAGTTCGCGAAGCTCGGATTTATCCTGATGATGGCGAACTTCCTGAGCAGGCCGCTCGAGGAATTGCGGCTGCCGGGCGTTTTTATGAAGGGATTGGCGCTCATCGCCCTTCCCTTCGTGATGATTTTGAAGGAGCCGGACCTCGGTTCGGCCCTTGTGTTTTTTCCAATTGGACTGGTGATGATGTACGTGGCGGGAGCGCCGATGAAATATCTGCGGCGGTTTGTCGGCGGGGTGACCCTTCTGGTCGTCCTGCTGCTCGTGGACATTTTGTTCGCGCCCCCGAGCTGGCAGATCAAGCTCGAGGATTACCAACGGCACCGCCTCCTGGTTTATTTTGGGAAAGATTTCGCGCCGCGCGATGGGACGCCCGAGCAGCGCGAAAAAGCTCGCAAGTTGCAGCGGGACAAATCGTACAACGTCGAGCAGGCCCTCATCTCCGTCGGTTCCGGCGGGTTGACGGGCAAGGGATGGCGCCAGGGGACGCAAAACGCGCTCGGCTACCTGCCGCGCGCCGTGGCGCACAACGACTTCATTTTCTCCGTCTTTGCCGAAGAGGAGGGTTTTTTGGGCAGCGCGACCGTGTTGGCGCTCTACACCATGGTCCTGTTTTGCGGGATCAAAATAGCGGGCCAGGCGCGCGATCGCCTGGGCAAACTGCTGGCGGTGGGGGTGGTGGCGATGCTCTTCAGTCATATATTCATCAACATCGGCATGAACATTCGCTTAATGCCTGTGACGGGCATCCCACTGCCGCTGCTTTCGTACGGCGGGTCTTCGGTGATTTGCTCGTTGATCGCGATGGGAATTTTGCAAAACGTATATATCTACAGACGATCCTACTAATATGAGTGACAGGAATTTTTCGCGCCGCCGGCGCGGCGGCATGCGCTTTAAGCCCAGCGGCGGCGCCGGGCCGCAGCAAGGGCAGGGGCGCCGCAATGAAAAGGCCGCCAGTGAGGCCCGCCACGACGCCTTGACCGGCGAGACCAGCTCTCCTTCCGGCGAGGTTTTCGACGCCCGCCACGAAAAGGAGATCGAGCGCGCCGAGAATGTCGCCGCCGGCCTCCCGCCCGACGCGACCCACGAGGAAAAGGTCGAGGATGTGCATGGCCGCGACCGGACCTACCGCCAGCCAAATCTGGAGACCGCCGCCGAGGTCAGCGAGGAGACTCAGGAGGCGTTTGAGGAGCCCGCCGAACCCGAGGAGAGCGACGACGATGGGTTCAAACCCGTCCCCGTCGCGGACAAGCCGCAGGGCCTCGTCGAAACCATCCGCTTCGCCGCCGACAAAATCGTCCGGCGCGTGCAGCGTTTGATCAAGCCGGTCAAGCGCACGCACAAGGAGGTCGTCATGAACTCCGAATCCCTCGAAACCCGCGTGGCCGTCCTTGAGGAGGGCCGCTTGGAGGAGTTCACCATCGAACGCACCAGCGACGAACGC
>CAZSXX010000538.1:0-2607 GCA_964611245.1 uncultured Verrucomicrobiota bacterium
CGGCGGCGCGGGCCTCGCGGTAGAAGCTGTCGAGGGCGGTGGGCTCGTCGGCGAGTTCGCGTTTCATGAGCTTCACGGCGACCTCGCGCTGGAGCATGGTGTCGAAGGCGCGGTAAACGGTGCCCATGCCGCCGGAGGCGATGGCGGAGCGCAGCTCGAATTGGCGGAGCTGCATGGGCATCATGAGGACATGGCCGCACTTGCTGCAGGGGGTGGTGGCGAGTGGGGCAAGGTCGCCGGGGATGAAGATTTTGGCGCCACACCCCGGGCAACTGACCATGCGCAACGGTTTGCGCTCGTCTGTCGAAAAGGCCATTCCGGGGTCAATCTAGCATCAAGCGGGCCAGCCACAAGAATGGAGCGCCGGAAAACTGGAAACGGCCGGGGTGGGCTTGCGGAGCGGGGGAATCTGGGGCAAAGATTTGCGGCTTGATAGGAATGGGAAAAAATCAACGGATCGGGCTGCTGGCGTTCGTGATCATCGTGAGCGACCAGTTGACGAAGCAGATTGTGCTGAGGAACCTGGCGTTCCACCGGGACGAGCATGTGGTGCTGGACGGTTTTTTCAAGTTTGTGCATTGGGGGAACACGGGGGCGGCGTGGAGCTTGATGAGCGGGAACAACGAGATTTTGGCGATCATTTCGCTGATCGCGCTGCTGCTGCTGTTTTTTTACCGGGAGTATTTTGACACGCGGGCGGTGGTGGGGCAGACGGCGCTGGGGCTTTTGTTCGGGGGGATCACCGGGAATTTGATCGACCGGCTGTTTGTCGGGCATGTGATCGATTTCATCCGGTTTTATTTGCGCCAGCGCGGTGGGACGGAGATTGGGTTCCCGGCGTTCAACATCGCGGACAGCGCGATTTGCGTGGGGGTGGGGCTGTTGTTTTTGCTGTCGTGGCAGGCGGACCAGCGGCGCGCGATGGAGACGGCGCCCGAGCGGCCGTGAGAGCGGCGGGGCCGATCCACCTGGCGGGGCCGACGGCGGTCGGGAAATCCGCCGTGGCGATGGAGCTGGCGCGGAGGTTGGGAGGCGAGATCATTTCGGTCGATTCGATGCAGGTTTACCGGGGAATGGACATTGGGACGGCCAAGGCGTCGCGGGAGGAGCGGGCGGAGGTCCCGCATCATTTGATCGACGTGGCGGGGATCACGGAGCATTTCGACGCGGCGCGTTTCGTCCGGCTGGCGGAGGCGGCGCGGGGGGAGATCGAGGGGCGAGGGAGGGTGGCGATTTTTTGCGGAGGGACGGGGCTTTATTTCAGCGCGCTGTTGAAGGGGCTGGGGGAGGCGCCGGCGAGCGACGCGACGATTCGCGCGGAGCTGGAATCAACGCCATTGGAGGCGCTGCTGGAGGAGTTGAAGGCGCGGGATTTGGCGACGTGGGAACGGATTGACCGGCGGAACCCGCGGCGGGTGGTGCGTGCGCTGGAGGTGATCCGGCTGACGGGGAAGCCGTTTTCGGGGCAGCGGGCGAAATGGGGGCCGACGGAGCCGGGGGCGCGGGTGGTTGGGCTGACGATGGAGCGGGAGGGGCTGGTGCGGCGGATCAACCAGCGGGTGGACCGGATGTTCCGGGATGGACTGATGGAGGAGACGAAGGGGCTGGCGGAGGCGGGGCTGCGGGAGAACCGGACAGCGGCGCAGGCGCTGGGCTACAAGCAGGCGCTGGAATGCCTGGAGGGGAGGCATTCGCCAGCGGAGACGGTGGAGTTGGTGAAGGTGCGGACGCGGCAGTTCGCGAAGCGGCAGGGGACGTGGTTCCAGGGGCAGTTGGCGTGCGAATGGATGGAGGTGAAGGAGGAGGATGGGCCGGAGGGGACGGCGCGGCGGATCGTTGCGGCGCTGGGGCGGGAATGAGGGGGAGGTTCAGGCGATTCCCCGGGTGACGGGCGACGGGGGGCGGGTAGAGTGAAGGGAGGATGGCGGGGAGCGGGGACAGAGCGGAGTTTTTTGAGCCGATGAAGGCGCGGCTGGTGGGGTCGCTGCCGAAGGCGCCGGGGTGGATATTTGAGATCAAGCATGACGGGTACCGGGCGTTGGCGATGAAGGATGGGGGCGGGGTGAGGCTGCTCTCGCGGACTGGGAAGGAGCTGGGCGGGCGGTTTCCGGAGATTGTGGAGGCGTTGCGGGAGTGGAAGGCGCCCGACGCGATTGTGGACGGGGAGATTGTGGCGCTGGATGGGGAGGGGAGGCCGTCGTTTCAACTGTTGCAGGGGGATTTGGAGGGGGCGGCGCGGCCGCCGATTTTGTTTTATGCGTTCGACCTGCCGCGGTGGAAGGGGCGGGATTTGAGGCAGGCGCCGCTGGTGGAGCGGAGGCGGCGGCTGGAGGAGGCGCTGAGGAACGCGCCGGGGGCGATCCGGCTGTCGGAGTCGATGGAGGGGGATGTGGAGGGGGCGCTGGAGACGGCGCGGGCCTTGGGCCTGGAGGGGTTGGTGGGGAAGCGGAAGGACTCGGTGTACGAGGCGGGGCGAAGGAGCGGGGCGTGGATCAAATTCAAGCTGAGGCAGGAGCAGGAGATGGTGATTGGAGGGTTCACGGCGCCACAGGGGGGAAGGAGACATTTTGGGGCGCTGTTGGTGGGGCATTATGGGAAGGGCGGGCT
>CAZSXX010000539.1:0-2599 GCA_964611245.1 uncultured Verrucomicrobiota bacterium
CCCCCATGCAGCGTCTTCTTCACCACCGAAATCCCGCGGTTCCCCGGCAGCCCCGCCTCCCCCTCCGGCAGCGTCCACTCCGCCGCGTGGACCCCGTCCGCCACGCTCGTCAACACTTTGCGGTAAGGCTCAGCGGCCATGGCCGAGAAAACGAGGTTGAAGGCCAGGAAATATTTGATCATAGGCAAGAATCATTTTGCGGTGCGCATGTTCCGGAGATGGGCGGACCTTGCCACGAACCCCCGGCGGAGGTGAAGCCAAAATTCTTCCTTCCTTCGCCATCAATCATTTGCGCTGGCTTGCTTCCTGCTTGATAGTGTTTGCAATCAGAATTGTATCTATGCCCCAAATTCCTGGCCGCTGGCTCCCCATCCTCATTTTCCTTTTCGCCCCGTTCCTCCTCCAAGAAGTCGAAGCCCAGGGCCCTCCCCCCGCCAACGGACTGCTGCGCGAAGTGTACCTCGACCTTCCCGGCGAGCAACTCGCCAGCATGACCAACAGCCCCGTTTTCCCGAACAGCCCCAGCTCCCGCAATTGGGTCACGGATCTTTTTGAATCCCCGTCCAACATCGCCGAAAATTACGGCCAACGGATGCTCGGCTTCATCGTCCCGCCGCTGACCGGAAATTACAGGTTTTGGATCGCCACCGATGACCAAGGCCTGCTCTACCTGAGCACGGACGACAATCCGGCGAACAAAGTTGCCGTGGCCTGGGTGAACTCCTGGGCCGGAGCGCGCGAATGGGGCAAGGAAGCCAACCAGCAATCCGCGTTGATTCCCCTCGTGGCGGGCCGCCAGTATTTCATTGAGGCACTTCAAAAAGAGGGGGGCGGAGGCGACAACCTCGCCGTGCGCTGGCAACTGCCGAATGGAACGATCGAAGAGCCCATCCCTGCCTCCCGGCTCCTCCCGCCCATCACTGCTCCAAAGATCGCGGCCGATCCAGCGGACCAGACGGTGGTGGAGGGGACGATGGCGCTTTTCTCGGTCCAAGTCGCCAACATTGACGAACCTGCCTACCAATGGCGGAGGAACGGAGTGGACATCCCGGGGGCCAACGCCCGGGAGTATGGACGTATCGCCGCGCTGTCCGATGACCTGTCGACCTACCGCTGCTTCCTGAGCAATTCGTTGGGCACTGCCCTGTCGGCCGCGGCGGCCCTCCGGGTGACCCCCGACACGGTGAAACCACGCCTGGCCGGCGCCCAGAATTCCAGCGCGGCGACTGTGCAATTGACGTTCGATGAAGGTGTCGATGCCGCTTCGGCGACCCTCCTTTCCAACTATCAAATCACCGGCGGCCTCGCCATCAGCGCGGCCACCATGGGGAGCGATCCCAATTCCGTGATCCTGACTGCCTCGGCGCCGTTCACTTTCGGGACGGAATACACGCTGACCGTGAGCGGGGTCAAAGACCGTTCCGCCGCCCAGAATGTCATCCTTGCGAATTCTCAAATCGCGTTCGTGGCCCTCGAATATGTGCCCATCGATTTCGGCGGCGCCAACGGCCAAGCCACCTCCGTCAATGGCGGCGCCGACGTCACCGCCGCCGGCTCGGACATCGGCGGGACAACGGATTCTTTCCATTTCGATTACCAGGTGCGCACCGGAAACTTCGACATTAAGGTCCGCCTTGACCAATTCGAGGGCGCGGACATGTGGTCCAAAGCGGGCTTGATGGCGCGCGAAAGCTTGACCGCGAACTCCCGGTTCGCGGCGGCGATCGCCACTCCAAACCTGTCCGGCGCTTTTTCGCTCCGCCGGGTCACCGCCGGCGTGGCTCCCGAGCAGGCCGGATTCGCGCCCGTGAACTTCCCTGCCACCTGGCTCCGTTTGAGCCGCAGCGGAGACACCTTCAAGGCCTCCGCCAGCATCGACGGCGCAAACTGGCTCACGCTCAACTCCGCGGTCCTCACTCTCCCCTCGACCCTCTATTTCGGCATGGCCGTGGCCAGCCACATCCCCGGCGTCCCCGCCACCGTCCGGTTCCGCGATCTTTCCAACGCCACCGGCGGCTCCACCGTCTCCAGTTTGCCCCTTACGGGAGAGCCACTGGCCGCGTCCTCGCGCCGAACTGGATTGATTGTCTCGGAAATCATGTATCACCCCGCCGCCCGCGGAGATCAAAGGAACCTGGAATATTTTGAAATTTTTAACACCGATCCGGTCGCCGAGAAAATGGCCGGCTACCGCGTCGCTGGTGCCGTCGATTTTGTCTTTCCGGCGAACACGGTGATTCGGTCGGGCGCTTTCCTGGTCGTCGCCAAAGACCCCGACGCAATCCGAAGCGTGTATGGCATCGACAATGTGGTCGGCCCGTACACCGGGGATCTCAGCAATGATTCGGGCACGATCCAAATCCGGAGCCGCGCCGACGCAATGATATTGGAGGCTCAATACTCCGACCGGCCCGGATGGCCCATCGCGGCGGACGGGGCGGGCCATTCCTTGGTGTTGGCGCGGCCTTCGCACGGCGAAGGGCAGCGTGAAGCCTGGTCGGCGAGCGCAGTGAAGGGTGGCTCCCCCGGGCGCATGGAACCAATCCGCGCCAACCCCTATGCGAACCTGGTGATCAACGAAATCCTGGCTCACACCGAC
>CAZSXX010000540.1:0-2592 GCA_964611245.1 uncultured Verrucomicrobiota bacterium
GCTGGCGGCGCTGGCGGTCCGTTACCTGGCGCTGCCGCTGGAGGCGGTGCGGCAGGCACGGCGCGGCGTGAACCCGGATTTGACCGCGGCGGCGCGGGCGGATGGGGCGACGGCGGCGCAGGCGTTCTGGCGGGTGGAATTTCCCTTGCTGCGGCGGCCGCTGTTTTATTCGTGGTACCTGGCGTATCTCTTTTGCCTGTGGGACGCGGAGACGCTGGTGATGATCGTGCCGCCCGGCGGGGAGACACTGGCGTTGCGGGTGTTCAACCTGCTGCATTATGGGCACACGGGGCAGGTGAACGCGCTGTGCCTTTGGCTGGTGATCCTGGCGGTGGCCCCGCTGGCGGGTGCGGCGTTGATGCAGTTTCGCGGCCACGCGGCGGTGGGAGCGTTGATGGTGATGGTGGCGGGGGCTGGCTGCGCGCCAGGGGTGGATGGGGTCCGGGAGATTGACAGCCAGCTTTTCGGAAGCGTCGAGACGCTGGGGAGGCGGGGCAACGGGGCGGGCGAGTTCAACAAACCGCGCTCGCTGGCGGTGGACGGGGAGGACAACCTGTATGTGGTGGACATGACGGGGCGGGTGCAGAAGTTTTCGCCGTCCGGGCAATATTTGCTGAGCTGGCAGATGCCGCAGACGGACAAGGGGAAGCCGAAGGGGATGATCGCGGATGGGGCGGGCTCGATGATCGTGGTGGAGCCGCATTACAACCGGCTGAATTACCACGAGGCGGACGGGACGCTGGCGTTCCAGTGGGGCGCAAAAGGGACGAACGCGGGGGAGCTTTATTTCCCAAGGGCGGTGGCGGTGAATTCGGCGGGGGAGGTTTATGTCAGCGAATACGGGATGGTGGAGCGGGTGCAGCGATTCACGGCGAAGGGCGGGCGGTTCTTGGGATCCATCGGAGACGGGGGGGAAGGCGAGGGCCAATTTCGGCGGGCGGAGGGAATTGGGATTGATGGGGCGGACCGGTTGTGGGTGGCGGATTCGTGCAACCACCGGGTGCAGGTTTTTTCACGGGAGGGCAAGTTCCTGAAGCAGCATGGGAGGGCGGGAGGCGGGCCCGGGGAAATGAGCTACCCGTACGACGTGCGGGTGGACGGGACGGGGCTTGAGTTTGTGTGCGAATTCGGGAACAGCCGGGTGCAGGTGTTTGATGAAAGCGGCCGGACGGTGGAGATGCTGGGGGGAGCCGGGGGAGAGCCGGGCAAGCTGAACAATCCGTGGTCGATTTGCCTTGATTCGAAAGGGAACCTTTATGTGGCGGATTCGGGGAACCACCGGGTGCAAAAATTTGTGAGGCGCAAAGCGTTGGCGCGGCGCGGCGGGGGAGGCGGGGCGTGAAGCTGCAGTTCACCCATCCAATGTGGCTGATCGTGCTGCCGTTCGCGGTGGGGTGGGTCTTGTGGCTGTTCGCGCGGTCGGATGTCCACATCGCCAAGTGGCGGCGGTGGGCGGCGCTGGCGGCGCGGCTGACGGTGGTGACGCTGCTGGTGTGCTCGATCGCGGGGCTGCAATGGCTGAAGGCGATGGAGGGGATGAATGTGTTCTACGTGGTGGACCGCTCGGACAGCGTGCCCTCGACGCAGCAGGAGGAGGCGCGGGAATATGTGAACCAATCGTTCAAGAATCGGAAGACCGGGGACCGCGCGGGGGTGCTGGTGTTTGGGACGGACGCGGCGCTGGAGTCGGCGGCGAACCCGGTGGTGGATGTGCAGAAAATCCACGCGGTGGTGGGGTCGGAGCGGACGGATTTGGCGGCGGCGATCCGGCTGGGGACGGCGGCGTTTCCGGAGACCGGGCAGCGGCGGATGGTCCTGATCACGGATGGGAACGAGAACGTGGGCGACGCGATGACGGCGGTGCTGGCGGCGAAGCCGTTGGGGGTGACGTTTGATGTGGTGCCGGTGGGGGGGATGCGGGGGAATGACGCGTCGATCCAAAAGCTGAGCCTGCCGAACAACCTGAAGAAAGGGCAGACGTTCGAGGTGAAGATTTTTGCGCAGGCGGACCAGGCGCAGACGGCGACAGTGCGGCTGTTCCGGAACGACCAGCACTTGGACTCGCAGCAGGTGCAGTTGGCGGCGGGGAAGAATTTGTTCTCGTTCCCGCAGACGCTGGACGCGCCGGGATTCTACAGCTACGACATCCAATTGGAGGCGACGGGGGACCAGTTGCCGCAGAACAACCGGGCGGTGAATTTCACGTATGTGCGGGGCGACCCGACGATCCTGCTGATTTCGAGCGACCCGGCGGCGGACGCGCCACTGGCGGAGGCGCTGAGGCAGTCGCGACTAGATGTGAAATTGATCAGCGAGAAGCAGTTTCCGGCGACGCTGGCGGAGATGCAGGTTTACGACGCGATCTTCCTGAGCAACATCGCGGCGGGCGATTTGGGGATGGATTTGATGCGGCTGCTGGAGAGCGCGGTGCGGGATTTTGGGGTGGGGCTGGTGTGCATTGGAGGGGACCAGGCGTACGCGGCGGGCGGGTACCGCGACACGCCGCTGGACACGATGCTTCCCGTGAACATGGAGTTGAGCAGCAAGAAGGTGCTGCCGAGCGGGGCGCTGGTGCTGGTGGTGCACGCGACG
>CAZSXX010000541.1:0-2568 GCA_964611245.1 uncultured Verrucomicrobiota bacterium
GGCAGCTCCATCGGGGACGCCAGCTACACGGCGGACGCCGATGGCTCCGAGTATAAAAACCGCAGCTCCATCTACGCATGGGAATTGGACACCTTCACCCCTCGCGATCCTTCCTCCTGGATGGAGTTCCAACACGGTCCCGACAACAACGGCTACCTTCCGACTCCCGAGCCCCCTCCCGCGCCGCCTGAAATCCTCCCGATCGCGGATCAAATCGTCGGCGTCGGCCAACCGTTCCCTGCCCTTCCGCTCGACCAATTCCTGGCGTTCCCGGGTGACGTCATTCCCGGCCTCACCTGGTCCGCCGCCGGCCAATCCGCGTTGCGCGTTGATATCGACGCCTCCAACGTGGCGCGCATTTCGTCACTGGCCCCAAATTGGGAAGGCGCTGAAATCATCACGTTCACCGTCTCCGACAACGCGACGTTTTCGCGCTCCATCTCTGTTCTTTTCTCCGCCCGCCGCGGCTTCGTGCCACCGCAGGCCTTTCCTGACACCGCGACGGTCCCGGAGGACGAGGGCGTGGCCATCGACGTGCTGGCCAATGACCTCGACCCCGCCAACGGAATTCTGCGGCTGGTGAGCGTGAACCGCCCCGCCAACGGCAACGCCAGCATCACTCCGGACGGCAAGATTTTTTACATCGGGAAAACCAACTTCAACGGCGAGGACACCTTTACTTATCTGGTCATCAATGAGGCGGGCGCCACCACGCTTGGCGCCGTCACGATCCAGGTCACCCCCGTCAACGACCCCCCGCACGCTGCGGATGACCGCATCCTGACCTTTGAGGGCCGCCCGGTCACAATTCGGATTCTTGAAAACGACGCGGACGCCGACGGCGATCCGATCCGCGTGGCCAGCATTGGGACCCCTGCCAATGGAACGGCCACCCTGACCGCGAACAACGACGTGTTCTACCAACCAGCCCCGGATTTCAACGGGACTAATTCCTTTTCGTACACTATCACCGATGACAAAAGCCCGCCGCAGTCCGCCTCGGTGACCATCGTGGTCCGGCCCTCCAACAGCGCCCCCGTCGCGCTTCCGCAGAAATTGACCATGAACCGCAATGGCAATTTGAACATCACTTATCTGGCCGAGGACCTCGATGGCGACGCCCTCACCTTCCGGATTATCCGCGCTCCCGAGCATGGCGAGCTGTTCTCCTATCCGAATGTCGGCAGCTACACCCCGCACAAAGGATTCTCCGGCGAAGATTCCTTCAGCTACAAAGCCAGCGACGGCGAACTGGAAAGCAAGGAGGCGTTCGTTGAGATCACCATACTGCCGGTCAACAATCCCCCGGTTCCCGGCAGCCTCAGCCTGGTCACCCGCGTCAATCAATCGGTCGCGCTCGTCCTGCCCGCCGAAGATCGGGACAACGATCCATTGGCTTTCCGCATCGTGGCCGGGCCTTCGCACGGCACGCTGGAAGGCTCAGGCTCCAATTACGTTTACCGCCCCGCATTGAATTATCTTGGCAAGGACGAGTTCACGTTCGCGGTTTCCGATGGCACGGAGGAGGAGCTTGGCAAAGTGCGGCTTGAAACAACGGACAAAAACACGGCTCCCGCCGCGAACATCAAGTTCGTCAAGGTCCTCCCGAACACCAGTGTGCCGATTCTCCTGACCGGCGCGGACGCCGAGTCCAATCCCCTGTCCTTCACGGTCACTTCAACTCCGATGCGCGGAACGCTGTCTGGAACGCCGCCCCAACTGGCCTATCAGCCCAACGCGGATTATACCGGCCCCGACCGCTTTCGCTTCAACGTCAGCGACGGAGAGTTCACCAGTGACCCTGTCCCGGTCACCATTTCCGTCGCCCCCGATAATACGCTTCCCATCGCGTCGAACCAAACCATTTACATCAGCGGCGGCCAGGCGGTGTCCTTCCGCCTCGCCGTCGTCGACGCCGATGGGGATCCCTTGCAGGCTGTCATCCTGAAGGGCCCACGATCCGGCCGCGTGACCGGCTCCGGAACGGAGTTCACCTACGCGCCCAATTCCAGTTTTTCCTTCGCGGATGTCTTGACCTACAAAGCCTGGGACGGCCGGAACTTCGGCAACGAAGGCCAGGTCCGCGTCGAGCGACTGAATGTCCCGGTCACCTACCCGGCGCGGTTCGACCTGGTCCAGCTCACCAGTTCCGGCTTGGTGGAATTGAGCGTCACCAATCGCGTCGGCCAGTCGCTGCGCGTCGAGTCCTCCCTCGACCTCACCAATTGGACCGCCATCACCAATGTTGAGTTCACCCTTCGCCCACTGGTTTTCTCCGTCGCCCCGACAAACTCCCGGACCTTTTACCGCGCCGTCAGCCAATGATCACCGGTGCTCCCCCGCCATCACGTCCCCATCCCGCAGGCCCAGGGCAAACGGCTCCAGCGGCATCGGCCGGTCGTGGTCCATGAACTTTTCGCAGACCGCGAAGAAATCCCGCTCCGTGTCCACCCGCCGGATCTCATGCAGAAATCGGCCTGCGGGATCCACCCCCACCCCGATGAAGTTGGTGTATTTCTTCATCTTCTGCACCTGCGCGGACTCCTTGAAATCCGCCTCCGGTTTTGT
>CAZSXX010000542.1:0-2556 GCA_964611245.1 uncultured Verrucomicrobiota bacterium
AGAATGCCCAACACCATGAAGCCGCCGGGGGTCATCAGGCCGGCAAGGAATTTTTTTTCGGTCGGCCGCTCCAGTTTGGGCGGTTCCTTGATGACGATTTCCTTCTTTTTGGCCCGTTCCCGTTGCTTCACTTCGACCGGAATCTCGATGAAGGGTTCAACAAATTTCTTCGCCTGCTCGTTCTCGAGCAGCGACTTCAGCGACTCCTGGGTGAACAGGCCCCAACCGTACCGCTCCGAAAAACCGCCGATATCCAGGCGGACCACCATCCCGTCACTGTTTACGGAAGCAGGTTCCCCTTTGATCAGGTCCCCATTGGTCAGCTTGAACTCCGCGGCCAGAACGGCCGCCTGCAGCCAACAAACCGCCAGCAACACCAAGACTTGAAACCTGCGCATGATGCTGTGTGAATAGCAAACGCCATTCCGCTTTGGAAGAAAAATTGCCTTGCCTGCGCTTTCCAACGTGAAAAAACCGTTAGCCTCGCAGAACGGGCGACGGGGGCCTTCTATCGAGCAGGCGGAGTCGGGGCGCCCTGGGGTCCAAGCCGCCGACGCTTCCAGGCCGTCCAAATCCCCACTGCGCATCCGAATGTGCCCAGCGCGACAACAGAAGGTTCGGGCACGACGGCCAATGCGCGCGCGCCGAAATTATTCTTGGCGACCACGCTTGCGGGAAGCGCCTCAGGCTGCCAGCCGGTCGCCCGTTTGGCCCAGGTATCGTTGAAACTCAGTCCAATAGTGGGAAGGCCATAGTAAAGCAGCCCCGCTTCGTCTTTCCTGCCGTCAATTGTCTGAAAAGTCATGCCAAAAAACTGGATCGTCCAAATGATCGTTTCCGGAACTTCCACGTTGAGGTTTGGGAAGGATTTTGTGGCAAAGCCCTGCGAAACAGGAAAGAGCGCACTTTCCCAGAGCAATGTTTGCGGGAGGTGGTAGTCCGGGTACAGGCGCCCCAATTGATCCCTGAAAACCGGTCCATCGTTCTTGTAAAACCGAACCCTCGCCAGCTCGTCCCCTTGGGAAAGAAATTCGCCGTAATACTCAAACGCGAACTCTGTGAGCGTCCGGGCTTTGCCTCCGAGCGTGATTTCGTCGCCATACTCGACATTGATGGCCGCATGCTTGTTTAAGAACTGCGCCGTGTTGTCGTAAATGATCTCGTCGGCCTTGCTTGAAACGCCACCAAAAACGGCGATGAGCAAAGCGAGTGAACCGGCGCCACTGAACTTCATATTTTTCGCTACTTAAGCGGCGCGGAGCGGTCGAAGCGAGAAAAATCCGAACCTTGAGGAGACTCCCGTGCCAACCCCCAGGCTTATGGGCGGGTTCTTCCGCCCTCCATGGCGCCGCCGGTTTGGAGGGCGGCCATCAAAACTTTCTTGCGAAAGTCGTCGGCGTCCAGCTTCCCCTTGGAACACGCGTCGATGTCGCTTTTCTTCGCCCGAATGGTGAGGGTGGTCCGACCGCCGCCAAAAGTCCCCAACCCTGCGATGGCGAATGGGTCCACACGCGCCTCGCCTTTTCCGGTCCCCGCCCTCGACCGCCAGCCGGCGCCTTCGTTGATCGGCCCTTGCACAACGATGGTCACAAACTCATTTTCCTTCACGCCGCGGATATGCGTGGCGTTCTTGAGCGCCTCTGTCAGGCTGGTTTTTAAGGTTTCCAATCGTTCTGCGTCGAATGGGTGGCTTTTCGATTCTTGCCGCCCGTCGTCGTCCCGTCCGTAAAGCTCATTCCGCGCCTGTTCCCAGGTTGAGCTCGCTGGCTCGATTGATTCCTCGGGCTTCCCCTTCGAAATGGGAGCCACCAACGGCATGTTCACGGTGACCATAAAAATTGCCCCGTGGCCGTCAACATATAGGTTGCGCGCGCCTCTCGCTCCGCCTTGGTTCAGGGTCCAAAGGTGGATGCCCATCGCCCGGCGGTCATCGGAGCCTCCACGGTCCATGGCTTTCTCGATGACGCGCGCCATGATGTTAAGGTCCTCCTCCAGCATCGCCACTGTTTTATCGTCCAAGCCACCCGCGCTGATCAACAATGGCCTTTCGGTTGTCTCGCCGAACCCACTGAAAATCCGGGTCACCGTCCGCGCGCTCTCCGAGCCCGAGCGCGCGCTTTCGGCGCCGGATCGGGCGCCACTTCCGGTCCCAGATTCGTAGGACTCAACTCCGTCCTTTTCGACGATTTCGACACGCCTCAAATTGGCCGCGCTCGGGATGGCGGTTGTGGTCAATCGGGCAGGAGCGGTCCCGGGGGACGGAGTGCGCGAATCCGCCGCGACGCCAAGCGCCATCGTGAAATGCGTGGCAGTCAACACGCTGCACATGAGCCCAAACACTTCCCTTGTTTTCATAAAATCATCTTTCCCCCGTCGAAGCCTCTCACCGCCAGCCTTTCGGGCTGTAGCCAGCCAGTTGCACCAACTGGCTTTGGGCGCTTTGCAGGCTTTCCTCGGTCAGCGTCGCCACCGTTTCCAAATCCTTCCTTAAGATTCGCAAATCCGCGATTCTCCGAGCCTCGAGATCCCGCACAGCCGCCGCCATGGTGGCTTGGT
>CAZSXX010000543.1:0-2548 GCA_964611245.1 uncultured Verrucomicrobiota bacterium
GCGCCTCGAACCCGGGAGTCAACGGATCGGGAATCGGGCTCGCGAAATTGAAACCAGTCGTGTCGCCCGAAGGCTCGGAGAAACCGTCAAGGAAGGCGATGGTGCGAAGGCTTTCCGACGGGTTGGAGTAAATAACTGCCAAGATTTCGCCGTCCACCGACGAGTTTGGAGTCTCGGATTCGACGGTAAAATTGAACACTCCACCTCCGGAGCCGACCTTCGAAGAAACCTGCGCGGTCACGTCCGCGCGGCTCGCTTGAAGGCCGTAGGAGTTCTGGCCTAGGCTCGTGAACGAGGTGATGGTCGTGCCGTCGAAATTGATGCTGCCTGGCGCCCCCGCGAAGGGAATTGTTGTCGAGTAGAGGTAGGCCTTCACGACGGTGGATCCGGCGGGGACCAGCGCGTCCAGGATCCCGACGGGTTCGTCGTTTGATCCAACGCCGTCGAGTGACCAATTCCCGTTTCCAACAAACTGGAAGGTCAGGCCCAAGCCGGCTTGGGTGGACGGGAGCAGGACAGAGGCTGCAAGAACGGAGGCGAGCAACGAGCGGAGGCGCATCGGGATTTTCATTTTCGTCAGGAGTTTTTGTATAATGCCCAAGAAAATGCCGAATCTACGGCGTGATTCCCGAACACCGTTCTGTTGCTACCACGAATGACGACTTTTTGTCAATTCCAAATAGCGGGCAACTGGAAGCTGGAACATCAAAACGCGGACCGGGCTTTGGGGGCTCCGGTCCGCGTTTGAGGTGAAGGAAAGTATCAGCGTTGGATGCGGGCGCTGCCGCCTTTCATGACGTGCATGACTTCGTCGAGGGTGACTTGGGAGGTGTCGCCCCGGGTGGTTTGGAGGAGGGCTCCGTGGGCGGCCCCGAAATCGACGATGTCCTGGGGTTTCATGCCGGTGGTGAAGCCGTAGGCGATGCCGCTGGAGAAGCCGTCGCCGCCGCCGACGCGGTCTTCGATCTCAAGGTCCTTGAATTGGCGGGCTTCGTAGAATTGGCCGTCGTACCAGAGGATGCCGCCCCAGTTGTTGATGAGGCCGCTTTTGACTTCGCGGAGGGTGGTGCAGACGGCTTTGACGTTGGGGTAGGCTTTGACGACGCGCTCGACCATTTGTTTGTATTGTTCGACGGGGAGTTCCTTGAGGTTGGCGTCGGTGCCTTCGACGTCGAAGCCGAGGACTTTTTGGAAGTCCTCCTCGTTGCCGATGAGGACTTGGACGAGGGGGGCGATGTCCTTGGTGGTGGCGATGGCTTTTTCGCTGCTCCAGAGTTTGGAGCGGAAGTTGAGGTCGTAGCTGGTGATGGTGCCGGCGTCGTTGGCGGCTTTGAGGGCGGTTTTGATGGTGGCGGCGCAGGAGTCGGAGAGGGAGGTGAAGATGCCGCCGGTGTGGAGCCAGCGGACGCCTTGTTCGGCGAAGACTTTTTGCCAGTTGATGTCCTCGGGCTTCATCTGGCTGGCGGCGGAGTGGCCGCGGTCGTACATGGTGACGCTGGCGCGGACGCCGGTGCCGACTTCGGTGAAGTTGAGGCCGACGCGGCTTTTGCGGCCGACGCCGTCGAATTTTTCCATGGCCAGGTGCTCGATGGACATGCCGACGGCGCGGGCGTGGTTGACGATGATTTTGGAGACGTAGTTGTCCGGGAGTTTGCTGATGAGGCCGGTGCGCAGGCCGAGGCGGGCGCAGGCGTAGGCGACGTTGAATTCGCCGCCGCCGACGTCCACTTCAAGGGTTTTGGCGAACTCGATCCGGCCGTGCCCGGGGGGGGCGAGGCGGACCATGCATTCGCCCAGGGCCATCACATCAAATTTACATTTGGCTGCATCACGCAATTGAATCGGCATAAATCAAAGGCCGCGATTGTGGGCATGGCCCCGAACCATTCGGAGGCCCGCCCCATCGCGGGAAGCGATGAGCGTTGGTGAAATGGAGGGCGGTGTCAACCTCTCGTTCCGCGCCCGGTTGGCCCATTGGAGGGCCCCGGGCGGGCGGGCGGCGGGTCGAGGTTTGAGGAGGCAATTGGATGGTCATTGGGCCTGGCGGAGTTTGAGGAGGCAGGTGAGGAGGGTGTGGAGGTCTTTGAGGGCGGGGGCGGGGGCGCCGGCGGCGGTGAGGAGGCGGATTTGGAGCTGGCGGGCGGCGGCGGTTTGGAAGGTTTGTTCGGGGTCGGGGGATTGTTCGAGGAGTCGTTGGGCCTCGTTGGCTTTTTGGGCCTCGGCTTGTTGGACGCGGAGGGCCTTCATCCGATTTTTGAACCGGAAGAGGGTGCTTTGGTCGATTTTGAAGTTGAAGCCACGCGGGGGCGGTTCGCCAAGGACGCGGGCGACGACCCGGGAAGGGAATTCTTCGAGGAGGGCGAGGGTGATTTCGAGTTGTTCGGAGGTCAGGGCGCTGAAGCGGGTTTTCCTCCCGAGGCGGGACTGGATCTCCTCGCAGGCTTCCAAGAGGACGGGTTTGTCGAAGGAGAAGGCGTCGGGAAATGGATGGGGAGGGGGGGCGGATGGATCATTCCCGGATGTTGCGTCGCGTTGCGGATCGGTTGCG
>CAZSXX010000544.1:0-1393 GCA_964611245.1 uncultured Verrucomicrobiota bacterium
ACCTTCTCCTGGATGTCGAAGCCCTCCTTGTGGGGGACGGCGCCGGGCTGCCCGGCGGCGGCGCCATTGCCGGACGGCCCGCCCGAGTGGGACGCGGCGCGGGCGTCTTTGCCGGTCGTTGTTTCACGACGGGCCGACGGGCGCTCCGGGCGCGCGGGGCGCTCGGGCCGGGGGGTGGGCTTGGCCGGGCGAGTGGTTTCTTTTTCTTTGGCGGAATGAGGTTTGGCCGGAACCCGCGATTTGCTGGGTTTTTCGGGGGCGGCCGGGCGTTTCGCCGTTGGTTTTGCCATATTTTCTTCGGATGCTGCGTCAGGTGCTGTATTCAACAAAATCAAAAAATAGCCCGCAACGATGCCACGACGACTTCATGCGTCAAGCATCGAAAAGGCAGGATCTTCGGGCTAAGTCAGGTCTTTCGAGATTGGGAACAAACGAGTTCCGCGCGCACATGGCATTGGCTGACAAGGGCCAGATTCATGGGATGTTAGCGCCCTCCGACCCGGAAAGCAACGGGTCTTTTGGCGCGGACGGGCGCCCGCGGCCGCCCCAAGCGGCGTTTCGCTGGATGCCGGGGCGGGAAATTCATTTATTTTGACGGGCGCCCCCACGGATGGCCCACCCCTTCCGGCAAGGTGGGGCGAATATGAAATCAAAAACTGAATCCCTGCCCGTCCTCAACGCGGTCCCATCGGTCCTTTTGCCGACGATCACCAGTCGCCAGTTGACCACAAACCCGCCCTCCGGTATCTCTCAGTCCCAACCGTTATCAGGACGCAACACTATGCCCCCAAAAACCGATAAGCCGGAAAAACCAGCCGCTGACGCCAAGGCGCCCACCGCGAACAGCAATCGCGACCCCAAAGCCACGGTGACCCGTGACCGGGATTTGGAGGCGGCCATTTCCAGCATCCACAAAGCGTATGGGGACGGCTCGATCATGCGGCTCGGAGACGGATACCAAGTGAAAATCGATGTGATTCCCACGGGGGCACTGGCGTTGGACTTGGCCCTCGGGGTGGGCGGCCTGCCGCGGGGCCGGGTGGTGGAGATTTATGGGCCGGAATCCTCTGGCAAAACCACGCTGATGCTCCATGTCATCGCCAATGCGCAGAAAAAGGGCGGGCTGGCGGCGTTCATTGACGCCGAACACGCGCTGGACCCCCAATACGCCAAGAAGCTCGGCGTGAACTTGGATGAGTTATTGGTCGCCCAGCCCGATTCCGGCGAGGAGGCTCTGAGCATTTGCGAGACCCTGGCCCGGTCCAATTCCCTGGATGTCATCGTTGTCGATTCCGTGGCCGCGTTGGTCCCGAAATCGGAGCTGGAGGGCGAGATGGGCATGGCGACCATGGGCATGCAGGCGCGCTTGATGAGCCAGGCCCTGCGCAAGCTC
>CAZSXX010000544.1:1403-2539 GCA_964611245.1 uncultured Verrucomicrobiota bacterium
AGGCGAAAACCACCTGCGTGTTCACCAACCAGTTGCGCGAGAAGGTCGGCGTCATGTTCGGCAACCCCGAGACGACCCCCGGCGGCAAGGCCCTGAAGTTTTACGCCAGCGTCCGCCTGGACATCCGGCGCAAGGACACCATCAAGGATCCCTCCGGCGCGGCCGTCGGCAACCACGTCAAGGTCAAGGTGGTGAAGAACAAAGTGGCGCCGCCCTTCTCCGAGGCGGAGTTCGAAATCCTCTTCAACCACGGGATCAACAAGGAAGGCAGCATGATCGACGTCGGCATCACGGCCGGGGTGGTGGAAAAGAAGGGCGCCTGGCTGCAGTTCAACGGGGAATTGATCGGCCAGGGCAAGGAAGCCGCGCGCAACACCTTGATCGAGAAGCCGGAGCTGGCGGAGAAAATTGTCGCCGCCATCATGGAGAAACGGGCCGCGACCGCCGCCGCCATCGCCGCGGCCAAGCCCGGCCAGAACTGACCCCTGTGCGGCGCATCTGTTTTGACCACCTTTCCGGGACGCCAGTCGAACCGGCGGTGGTCGAGGCGATGCAGCCGTGGCTGCGCGACCATTTTGCCGGGACCGGGGCGGTCCACGCGGGTGGCGTGGAGGCGCGGGCGGCCTTGGATGTGGCGCGGGAGCAGGCGGCGGCTTTCGTCCACGCATCCTCCCCGGAAGAAATCATTTTCACTTCGGGCGGGACCGAGGCCCTGAACTTGGCGGTCAAAGGCTGCGCCTGGGCCAGCCAGCGGCAGGGAAAGAAAATCCTGGTCAGCGCCATTGAGCATCCGGCCATCCTCCAATCGATCGAGTTTTTGGAGGGGTCCGGCTTCGTGTCGGCGCGGCTCCCGGTTTCGGGCGGGGGACGCCTTGATCCCGCCGCCGTGGCGGCCGCGATGGACAATGAAACCACCCTGGTCTGCGTCCACGCGGGCCATCACGACATCGGGACCATCCAGGATTTGCGGGCCATCGGGGAAATCGTGGCGGACCGCGGCGCCGCCTTCCTCGTGGACGCCACCTATGCGGGCGGCTGGATGCCGATCGACGCGCAGGCCGTGAACGCCAGTTTTGTGGCCTTGGCGCCGCACCGGTTTGGCGGCCCCAAAGGGGTGGGGATTCTTTACAAACAAC
>CAZSXX010000545.1:0-2538 GCA_964611245.1 uncultured Verrucomicrobiota bacterium
CTGCGGAGGTTTCGCTCGTCCGGCCGCCCACCCAATCCCACATGGGAAATCGTTCGAGCCAGGCTGGATCACCCGCGAATTGGTCCAGATTGCTCCCCGGCCCCGTGACCGCGACCGCGTGTTGGTGAAATTGAAGGCCCGCCCGCTCGAACGCGGCCTTCGCGACCAGCATCCCGTTCCGGGTTTCGGGCGTCCCTCCGGATTTGGAAATCACCACCGCCAAGGTGGACCCAAGGTCCGCGCCAATGACCGCCAGGGTCCGCTCCATCCCGTCCGGGTCGGTGTTGTCAAAAAAATGAACCGCCATTTTATCCGCGCCCGGTTGGCCGAGCGCCGAAGCGACAAATTGCGGGCCCAAAGCCGATCCCCCAATGCCAATGACCAAAAGCCTCGTGAATCGGCCTTTCGGGCCGGATATCTCCCCACTGTGGACCTTCGCCGCGAACGATTTGACCTTCGCCAGCGTCTCGGTGATCTCGTCTCGGATGGCCGGGGTCGGCGCCAGGTCCGGGTGTCGGAGCCAGTAATGGCCCACCATCCGCTTCTCGTCGGGATTGGCGATCGCGCCGCCCTCCAGTCGCTCCATGGCGGCGAAGGCCTTCTCCATTTTCGGCCCAATTTTCGCGAAGAAATCGTCGCTCACCTCCGACCGGCTCAGGTCGAGGGAAAGCTGGATGCTCGGAAACGAAGTGAAATGTTTTTGGAAACGGTCCCAGGTGGATTCAAGTGGGGCAGGGTTGGTCATAGCGCGAATTCCTGCCCGCCAGCCTGTGGCAACCGCCGCGGAATGTCGAGCGGCGGATGCGGCCCGCGCGCCTCCCCGTTGGCTTATTTGGGATCCGTCGGCGGATCCGCCCGTTTCCGGCGTTGAACCGCTTGTTTCAGGAGATACTCGATTTGCCCGTTGACGCTGCGCAGTTCCTCCTGCGCCCAACCCTCCAGCTCCTTCAGGAGCTGGGGGTCGATCCGGATCAAGAATGCTTTTCGTCCTTCCATTCAACCTAGCTGTAGAGCGTCCCGGCGTTGATCACCGGATGCACGTCGGACTCGCTGCAAAGAACCACCATCAGATTGCTCACCATCGCCGCCCGGCGCTCGTCGTCCAAGTGGACCACATTCTTGCTCGCCAAATCGCGCAACGCCATGTCCACCATGCTGACGGCCCCATGGACGATCTTCTCCCTCGCGGCGATGACCGCCTCGGCTTGCTGTCGCCGCAGCATCGCGCTCGCGATTTCCGGGGCGTACGCGAGGTGGGTGATCCGGGCTTCATCCACCGAAACACCCGCCTTGGCGAGCCGTTCCTGCAGCTCACCCGCCAACAGCGACTGCACTTCCTCGCCCCCGCTGCGCAGCGTGATCTCGTTCTCCTCGCCGTGGTCATACGCAAAACTGGTCGCGAGATGGCGCACCGCCGATTCGCTTTGGATGCGGACATACTCCCCGTAATTGTCCACGTCGAACGTCGCCTGCGCCGTGTCGGTCACGCGCCAAACCACCACCGCCGCGATCTCGATCGGGTTTCCGCGCTTGTCGTTCACCTTCAGTTTCTCGCCATTCAAATTTCGGGCGCGCAGGGAGACGTGGAGCTTGCGCATGAATGGGTTAGTCCAGTGAAACCCGCTGTCGCGGACCGATCCGCGGTACTCGCCGAACAACACCAGCACGCGCGCTTCGTTCGGCTGCAACGTGAAAAATCCGGACCAAACAAGGCCCGACACAAAAACAAGGATGACGGAAAGCCCAATCAGCCATCCGAGGCTTGACCGGGCGCCGATGACCAGGCCGAACGGAATGGCCAAGGTCAGAACGATGTTCATGAACAGCACGGGCCACCCACTGAGGGTGCGGACCACATTCTCTTGGCTGCGGGGCCGGTCGGGAGAGTTATTCATAGTGAGGGAGGGTTAAGGTTCAACCATTGCAAAGTGATATCATAATGATTCCGGATAGATGTCAATCACTTTTTCGCATTTTCATTCAATGCTTTTCTTTTGATCCCGTCCAACTGCCATGAAACGTTTCCGGGGGAAGGCCGCCGCGGTGGGGATGATGATCTTCGTCTCCCTCTTTGTGGCGGGCTGCGCGCATGAGAAGTCGACCAATTTTCAGAAGGGCGATTTCGGCAGCCGCCGCGGATTGAAGGCGAAATACAACGATTCCCACCACCTGAACGAGGCGGATGTGCTGGGCGCGGAGGCCGCGGCCCCCTCCGAGCAGGCAATCCGCGACGCCCTCGACCGCGCCTCCAAAGTGGAGGCCAAGCCGGGCGAGCCGTTGCTCGTGGTCCAGTCCGGCTCCAGAGTCCCCGACGCGGGACTTATCGCCGAGCTGAACAAACATTTCCGGGCCATTCCCTTTTCGGGGGTGCGCGAGGACTGGCTGGGTGGCGCGGGCAAGGACAAGCCCGACTACGCGAAATCGCTGCGCCTGGCCGCCGCGCAGGCCGGCGCGGAGAAAATTCTTTGTTGCGGGGGCTCGCTCGAAATCGCGCGGCATGATCTCTCCACCAAGGTGGTGACCAGGCTGCCGGTGATC
>CAZSXX010000546.1:0-1612 GCA_964611245.1 uncultured Verrucomicrobiota bacterium
CCCCACCCCCCGCCCGCGGGGGCCCACTTCCCGGCGGCGCCCAACCCGAATGGGTCGTTGTGGAACATCGCGGGGGTGCTGAATGAGAAGCGGAATGTGGCGGGGTTGATGCCGCATCCGGAGAACGCGTCGGAGCCGCTGCTGGGGTCGGCGGACGGGCGGGCGATTTTTGAGAGCATGGTGGAGAGTGTGGCGAAGGGGGCGAAGTTCAAGGCGGCCTAGGGGAAGGGCCGCGAGAGAGGACGGGGAGAAATTTTTGCAAAGATGTCCATGATTACACAAGATCCGCCGATCACGCCGGCGCTGGTGCAGAAGCACGGGTTGACGGCGGAGGAGTATGAGAAAATCCAGGGGATCCTGGGCCGGGAGCCGAATTACACGGAGCTTGGAATATTTTCGGTGATGTGGAGCGAGCATTGCTCGTACAAGAACACGCGGCCGCTGTTGAAGGGGTTCCCGACGAAATCGGAGAAGATTTTGGTGGGGGCGGGGGAGGAGAACGCGGGGATCATCGACATTGGGGATGGGCTGGCGATCGCGTTCAAGATTGAGTCGCACAACCACCCGAGCGCGGTGGAGCCGTTCCAAGGGGCGGCGACGGGGATGGGCTGGCGATCGCGTTCACGTTGGCGCCGCACACCCCCCCGTGGGGGGTGGCGCCGTCCCACGGTGCGGCGACCGGGGTGGGGGGGATCATCCGGGACATTTTCACGATGGGGGCGAGGCCGGTGTGCGCGCTGAACAGCCTGCGGTTTGGGGAGCTGTCGTCGCCGGAGGTGAGGCGGCTGTTCTCGGGGGTGGTGTCGGGGATCGCGCATTATGGGAATTGTTTCGGCATTCCGACGTTGTGCGGGGAGGTGTATTTCGACAAGACGTACGAGGGGAACCCGCTGGTGAACGCGTTTTGCCTTGGGGTGCTGCGGCATGAGCAGATCGCGCGCGGGGCGGCGAAGGGGATTGGGAACCCGGTGTTTTACGTGGGGCCGGCGACGGGGCGGGACGGGCTGGCGGGGGCGGCGTTCGCGTCGCAGGATTTGACGGATGAATCGGCGGAGCAGCAGCGTGGGGCGGTGCAGGTGGGGGATCCGTTCATGGAGAAGCTGGTGATGGAGGCGTGCCTTGAGCTGCTGGCGACGGGGGCGGTGGCGGGAATCCAGGACATGGGGGCGGCGGGGCTGACGTGCTCGACGTGCGAGACGGCGGCGCGGGCGGGGACGGGAATTGAGATTGATTTGGCGAAGGTGCCGCAGCGGGCGCCGAACATGACGCCGTACGAGATCATGCTCAGCGAGTCGCAGGAGCGGATGCTGATCATCGTGAAGAAGGGGCGGGAGCGGGAGGTGCAGACGATTTTTGACAAGTGGGATTTGCCGTGGGCGGAGATTGGATTTGTGACGGACACGGGGCGGATGGTGGTGAAGAACCACGGGGCGGTGGTGGTGGACATCACGGCGAAGAAGCTGGCGGATGAGGCGCCGGTGTACCAACGGGAATCGCGGGAGCCGGGATACATGAAAGCCGTGCGGGAGTTCCGGCTGGACGGGATCGCGGACACGGCGGACGCGGCGGGGGATTTGAAGGCGCTGCTGGCGTGGCCGAGCATCGCGTCGAA
>CAZSXX010000546.1:1622-2524 GCA_964611245.1 uncultured Verrucomicrobiota bacterium
ACCGGCAGTATGATTATCTGGTGCGGGACAACACGATCGTGCAGCCGGGGTCGGACGCGGCGGTGCTGAGGATCAAGGCGGATTCGATTCCGTTGCTGCCGGACGGGAAGGAGCCGCCGGCGTTCGAGGACAAGTACATCGCGATGTCGGTGGATTGCAACGCGGTGTATGTGTATTTAGACCCGTATGAGGGGGGGAAGATCGCGGTGGCGGAGTGCGCGCGGAACCTGGCGTGCTCGGGGGCTGTGCCGCTGGGGACGACGGACAATTTGAATTTTGGGAACCCGCACAACCCGGAGATTTTTCACCAATTGCGCAAGAGCGTGGAGGGGCTGGCGGAGGGATGCCGGGCGTTCAACGCGCCGGTGACGGGGGGGAACGTCAGTTTGTACAACCAGAACCCGAACGGGCCGATCGACCCGACGCCGACGGTGGCGATGGTGGGGATGATCGAGAAGGTGGAGCACATCACGACGCAGTGGTTCAAGGATGAGGGGGACACGATTTTCCTGTTGGGGGATGTGCTGGACGGGAGCGACCCCTTGGAGGGGTTGGGGGGATCGGCGTATTTGCAGAGGATTCATGGGAAGAAAACGGGGCTGCCGGCGAAGGTGGACCTGGCGAAGGAGAAGAAGCTGCATGACGGGCTGCGCGGGCTGATCCGGGCGGGTCTTGTGAAGAGCGCGCATGATTGCAGCGACGGCGGGCTGGCGGTGGCGCTGGCGGAGTGCTGCATCGGCGGCGCCGACAAAGCCATCGGTGCGCGCATCGACACCCATGAGATCAGCCGCGTCGATGCGCTGCTGTTCGGCGAGTCGCAATCGCGGATCGTCGTTTCGCTCAAAGATGGCGAGCTGCCACGGCTGCAAGAAATCGCCGAGCGCCATCATGTACCGCTCCAG
>CAZSXX010000547.1:0-2514 GCA_964611245.1 uncultured Verrucomicrobiota bacterium
GTCGCAGAGTTTCTCGACCTCGCTCATGACGTGGCTGGAGAAGATGACGGTCTTTTGCTCGTCGCGGCATTGGCGGATGAACTGGACGATGCCGCGGGAGGCCATGACATCGAGGCCGAGGGTGGGCTCGTCGAAGATCATGACGGGGGGATCGTGGACGACGCTGCGGGCGATGGAGACACGCTGTTTCATGCCGGTGGAGAGCTTGTCGCAGCGGCCGGAGGCGAATTCGGTGATGCCTAGAGTGTCCATGAGCCGATCGACGCGGGCTTTGAGGCGGGGTTCGGAAAGGCCGTTGAGGCGGCCGAAATACTCGATGAATTCGCGGGCGGTCAGGCGGCCATAAAGGGCGGTGGCGGTGGAGAGGAAGCCAATGCTGGCGCGGACTTTTTCGGGGGAGGCGACGATGTCGTGTCCGGCGATTTCGGCGGTTCCGCTGGTGGGGCGGAGCATGGTGGCGAGGAGGCGGAGGGTGGTGGTTTTGCCGGCCCCGTTGGCGCCGAGGAGGCCGTAGATTTCGCCGGGGCGGCAGGTGAACGAAACGCCGTCCACCGCGTGGATGTTCCCACGCTTTTTGTCTTTGAACACCTTCGTTAGATCCCGCGCATCAATCACCGATTCTTAAAAGTGGCCGCACCCGCCAAGGAATGCGAGCGGATTTGCGCGCGCGGCGTGCGTGCGACGGAATGTGGCCCAAAACCCGGCGTCAGTAAACTTCGTCGTGGGAACCGACGTCTTCGAACAGCGCTTTCCGTTTATCGAAGAACGAGAAGACGACGCGAACATCGTGCTGGACCGTGAAACTCCAAAGGCCTCGCAATTGACCGGAAAGTTTGTGGGTCCGAAGGCGTGGGTCGAACGGATCCGAAATAAAAACAGCGGTTCGTCTCCAGAATTCCTTCTCCAAGCCGGGATCATTCGCGATCCGTTTTTTGAAAGCGCGCTTGAAGGACGAACTGAACGCGACTTGCGTCATCGCGAGAGCGAATTTTTCAGGGCCTCGACTGAATCCGAAAACTCCAAGCGACCCTTTTTCGCCTCGCGCAGGTTGCGCCGATGATTGGCCGCGATTTCCTGCCGGCGCTCGTCGATGAGCGCGCGCTCCAGAAGAAACTTGAGTTCCTGCATCTCTTCGATCGACCGCGTTCTCACTTCCTCCACCAAAGTTTCGAAGGGTTGTGCCATGCTCGAATTATGAAGGCGAATGTAGGTTTTCGCCAGTGAAACGTTCTGGCGACGCAGCTTTTCGGCTTCACGCTGGCGTGGGTCTTGGCAAGAATCGAGGCCATGGAATATCGCGCGCTGGGACAGACGGGGTTGAAGCTTTCGACGTTGAGTTATGGGGCTTCGTCGCTTGGGAACGAATTTCGGCAGACGGATGAGGGGGAGGGGATTCGGTCGCTCCATGTGGCGCTGGACAATGGGATCAATTTCATCGACACGTCGCCGTTTTATGGGCGGACGCTGTCGGAGACGGTGTTGGGGAAGGCGTTCAAGGAGATCCCGCGGGAGCGTTTCATTATTGGGACGAAGTGCGGGCGATATGACCTGGCGGCGTTTGATTTTTCGGCGGAGCGGATCGTGCGGAGCGTGGATGAGTCGCTGCGGCGGATGGGGCTGGAACACATCGACATCATGCAATGCCACGACATCGAGTTTGTGGACATGGCGCAGATTGTGGAGGAGTCGCTGCCAACGCTGCGGAAGCTGCAGGCGCAGGGGAAAATCCGTTTTGTGGGGATCACTGGGTTTCCGCTGAAGATATTCAAATACGTCCTGGAGCGGGCGCCGCTGGATTGCATGCTGTCCTATTGCCACTACGCGCTGAACGACACTTCGCTGGAGGATTTGATCCCCTACCTGAAGTCGAAGAACGTGGGGATCATCAACGCGTCGCCGTTCAGCGCGCGGCTGTTGACGAACGCGGAGTTGCCGAAGTGGCACCATGCGTCGGCGGAATTGCGGGCGGCGTGCCGGAGGGCGGCGGAGCATTGCGCGGGGAAAGGGGTGGACATCGCGCAACTGGCGGTGCGTTTCTGCGTGGAGAATCCGGAGATCACGACGTGCGTGGTGGGGACGGCGAATCCGCAGAACATGCAGAATTGCATTGATTGGGCGAATGGGCCGCTGGATGGGGAATTGCTGGCGGAGGTGCAGGCGATCCTGGCGCCGGTCCGGAACAAGACGTGGACGGCTGGGTTGGCGGAGAACAACTGACGAACCACGGATTCGGTCGCACGGCGGCGGGCCGATCACTTGGCCGGGGCGAGGAATTCGAGGCGGGTGAAGCAGCGGGGGTGGAAGGAGGTCTTGCCGAAGGCCGGGCTGGTGCCGACGAGGGAGTCGGCGTCCCATTTTTCGATTTGCAAGGTCACGGCGCCGCCACGGGCGAAGAAGCCGCGGACGTCCGCGGAAGCCGGGGCGGGCTGGGTGGAGCGCTCGCGGGCGAAGCCGATCTCTTTGGCGCGGGTGAAGGGGAGGTCGAGCTTTCGGTCGGGCAGCTTGATGGAAAGC
>CAZSXX010000548.1:0-2508 GCA_964611245.1 uncultured Verrucomicrobiota bacterium
GCGCGCGGCTTTAGCCCGCGCCCCGGCCTCCGGGCTTCAGCCCGGAAAGAACGCAGAAGACAGAAAGCAACCCACAAACCACAACCTACACCTCCGCCACTTCCTCCAGAAACGCCGCCACCGTCGGCGTTCGATCCTTAGCCCGCACCGCCATCGCCCGGCTGATCGCCGCCATCACCGGCTCCGGAATTCGCGGCAAAGGCGGCAGCTTCGGGGCCGTCGTGCGCCGCGCGGCGGGGGGCGCCGGTTTGCCGCCCAGCGCAAAATAAAGCGTGGCCGCCAAGCCATACACATCCGATTCGGGGCCATAGCGGGGAAACACCGAGAGCAACTCGAGCGGTGCATAGGCCGGGTTCGCCAGAACCTTCGTGCCAAGCTTGCGAACCTCCGGAAACGGGGTCAGCAGTTCGTAGTCAAAAATCAGCGCTCGGCCCGGAACCAGCAGCACGTTTCCCGGAGAAACGTCTCGGTGGAGCCGCCCTAGCCCATGAAGCGCGGCCAATCCGGACCCCGCCTGTGCGATCGCCGACCGCGCCTCGTCGAGCGGAAGAGGTCCCGAACGTTGGACGCGGGCCTCGAGCGACTCGCCCTCCAGCCATTCCTGAATGACGAAAAAGGTCCCGCTGTCTTCGAAGACTTCGAGCGTCCTCGCCTGGTTGGGGTGGCTCGGAAGGTCCTGGGCGATTTCAAAGCCTTGACGCGCAAACGCCGCGATCTCCCGTTCGGACGATTCATTTTCCAACGGTTCATAACCGATCGGCGTGCGACGCCAACCCGCCGGAAAATACTCCTTGAGCTCCGCCCGGCGCCCCGCGCGGCCCATCGCCAAATACCGGAGCATCCGTCGCCCCGCGCCTTCGTAGCGAGCCACCGCCCACGCGCCACCTTTCACCGCCGCGCCAACTTCCAAAGGCGGGCGATCGCTCACCGGGCTCCGGCGCATGAGACGCGACATCGTTGCGATTGCATTCTCATGTCAAGCGTCCGAAAGTTCCCGTCGCGCCGGCCAAACGCCTCAGCTCTTGTCCTCATCGAGGGAGATTTCAAAGGCCGACTCGTCGGTTCCCGGATTGGGTTCGATCCGAATGACCTTGCGCTCTTTTTTCGGCCGCGCATGGAACGTCTCCGGAACCACCGGTTCGGCCACCCGCAGTGCGGGTTCGATCCCCTCCGACCCCGAAGGCGTCGCCGCCGGAATCGCTTTGCCGGCCGGGGTGCTCGCCCATTGTTGGAGTTTCTCGACCAGGTCGACGCCGAAAAGCTGCTTAATCTGCTCGGCGGTGGTGACCGCCTTGAGCGGAAGCGAAGTGCCGCCATCCATGCCGGTGTCGATGATCGTGACCTTCTCAACCTTGGTCTCGGCAACCACGTTGGTGACCGCTTCGATGATGTCGGGAAGTTTCTGCAGCAAGAGCAGGTCCCGCCCATGGGGGCCGGCGGCCTTAAGGCTCGCCGCCACGCTTTTAAGGGCTTCGGCGCGGGCCCTCCCCTCTTCGAGGATCGGGGCGACCTCCGCTTTGGCGGCCGCTTCCGCCGCTTCCGCCGCCGCTTTGGCGGGCTGGATGACGTCCGCATCCAGTTGGCGGCGCACCTGTTCGACGCGCGCCTTTTGCACTTCCAATTCCGCCTTGGCGCGGGCCACCGCTGCGTTCACCAGCGCCAACTCCTCCGCAACCAGGGCCGCGCGGCGGGTTTTGATTTCCGTCAATTTGCGCGAAGCTTCCGCATTTGCGGTGGCGATCGCGGCGTCCGTTTGGGCTTTGGTCTCCTTTTCCAGGTTTTCCGCCGAGCGGACGATTGAAGTGGCATGGGCCAGTGCTTCGGCGATCCGCGCCTTTGAAACGATCTCCGCGTTCTTTTTGCGGCCGATCGAATCAAGGTACTTCACCTCGTCGGTGACGGTCTGAATCTTGAGCGTATCGACCACAAGGCCGAGCGCGGTCATATCTTGCTCCACTTCCTGAACCAGCCGCTCAGCAAAGAGGATCTTGTCCTCGTTCACCTGCTCGGGCGTCATCGTCGCCAGGACGCCGCGCAGCGAGCCTTCCAGCGTCGCTTTGGCGATTTGCATGATATCGTTGCGGCTTTTGCCCAGAAAGCGCTCGATCGCATTGTTTAAGACCGGCTCATGGCCGGCAACCTTGACGTTTGCCACGCCCTGCACGGCAAGCGGAATGCCACCCTTGGAATAGGCGTTCGAGGCGGTGACATCGATAACCATGTTCGTCAGGTCCATCTTGTCCACCCGCTCCATGAGCGGCACGCGCCAGCCCATTCCGCCTTTGATCACGCGGTAGCCGAAACTGCGATCGCCTAGCCGGCGGCGCTTGCCGGTGAAGATCAGCACTTCATTCGGCGCGCAAATGAAAATCGAATTGCGAAGGCTGATCAGCAGCGCGAGGCCGCATCCGACGACAACTCCGATCAAGACGCCCCAGATCACGCCTGAACCTCCTTCGTTTCCATCGAAACCGCCGCCTGAGCGGCGATGGTTTTGGGGATGTCGAT
>CAZSXX010000549.1:0-2488 GCA_964611245.1 uncultured Verrucomicrobiota bacterium
CAAGCAGCCGCCGTGTGATGAGGCATTTTCGGCCAAAGTCCGCGGTGACTGATCGATGAATGCCGTAACGTTCTTTTGCGCGGGGGTCCTCACGCTCGATGTCCACGGCCGCAAGCGCCGCGGTCTGCATGCGATAAGCCAGCTCATAACTTTCAATGCGGGCGGCGAGCTCGCTCTCCCCTGGCCGCAGGGCCAAGTGCGATTGATTCAACGATTGCAAGAGGTCGAGCGTGCCGCGCTGGGCTTTAGGATTGATCCCGTTCGGCGTCTCAAGATCCAGCAGGGGCGCTCCGACGCTGCGAAATAATGTCCCTTGATGCCGCGCCGGCATGTAGCCAGAAGTCCAATTCGACGCGCTGCCGATGGGCCCTCCCCGCGGATCCGTCATCACGACGAAGCTGGGCAGATCTTGGTTCAAGGTTCCCAATCCGTAATTCACCCACGAACCAAGGCATGGTTTCCCGATCAGTATGCTCCCTGTGTTCATCTGCAAACATCCGGAGGCATGGGCCGCCGTATCGGTAAACATGGAGCGAATGACACAGAGGTCATCGGCGAACTTGGCGGTGTGCGGGAACAACGAGCTGATGGGCAAACCGCTCTGGCCGCGAGACTGAAATTCAAAAGGCGACTTCATGAGGTGGCCGATCGGGCGCCCGTTGGAACCAACCTTCGCCTCGCCCGTGTACGGAGAGCCATGGAATTTGGACAAGGCCGGTTTGGGATCGAATGTGTCGACTTGGCTTGGCCCTCCGTTCATGAACAAAAAAACCACCCGCGACGCTTTGCCTTTCTTGACCGCCACCGCGGAATCCGCCTGGGCCCGGGTTGAAAAGGCGCTGTCCCGGGCCAACAGATCCGCCAGGGCGAGCATGCCAAATCCCGCTCCGGCCCGGCGCAAAGCTTCGCGGCGCGAATAGCGCGGCCGATGCTGAAACGAGGAGGAGTCAAAAGTTTTCATGGCCCATCAATCAGGGTAAACGAACTCATTGAGGTTCAGCATGGCGCGGCAAAGCTCGGAAAGCGATCCGCCTCGTTTCAAAAAGTCATTCAACGTTTCCAACTCCTGGGGAGTTGGAACGCGGCAAACGCACAACCGGAAAGCCAGCCGAATTTGCGCTTCCTCGTTGGGTCCCGCTTCCCGGCGCAGCCGCTCGGCGAAATGACGCGCTTGTTGGTTGACAAACTCTCCGTTGAAAAGGGTGAGTGCCTGGGTCGGAACAGTCGTCACCTGCCGGCGTGAGGAGGACTGGGTGGTGTCGCAAAGATCCAATATTTCCAGCATCGGCACGATCATGGCGCGCTTCAAAAAGACGTAGATGGTGCGCCGCGACGACTGGGCATCGTCCGACGCCTTCCAAATTTTATCCAGATCGCTGTTGCCTTCGAGAATCTGCCGAGGGACGGGAGGGAACATGCTGGGTCCGTGGGAGACCAGGTTGAGTTGACCGCTGACAGCCAGCATGCTGTCCCGAATGGCTTCCACTTCGAGACGCCGGTAGGGAAACCTCCACCAAGTCAAATTCTCCGGATCCGCGGCGCCCTGCGCGGAGTTCCAGCCCTTCGCCATGCGGTACGTCTGGCTGTTGAGAATCAAGCGGTGCAATTGCTTCATCGATCCCCCCGCATCGTGCAGGAACCAATGGGTGAGCCAATCAAGCAACTCGGGATGAGTCGGCAAATCACCGCTCACGCCGAAGTTGTTGGGTGTTCTCACCAGCGCTTCGCCGAAGTGGTGCAACCAAACACGATTCACGAAGACACGGGCCGCCAACGGATTCGCATCGCTCGTCAACCACCGGCCAAAAGCGATCCGGCGGCCGGTGGTCCGCGGACCCGCGGCTGGCTCCGGCATCGGCTCCGCGCCGATGCCTTTCGGCGTGCCTGGCGTCACGACGTCGCCGGCGCGCGACGGCGAACCACGAATAAGAATCCGGGTGGGCGGTGGGTTCAAGTTGGGTTCGTGAAGCAAATACGCCCGAGGGAGGCTGGTCTCCGCCGCCATCGCGGACTCGCCCTCTGTTTTGAGGGCCGCCAAACGCGCCTCCAAGGACGCCACTTGCCCAGGTGACCCGGCAAAAACCGAGAGCTCCTCCCGGCCTTTGCGCGGTCGCTGGAGAGGGTCAAAGACGGCGAGCAGGCTGTAGTAATCCCTCGTCGAAAGCGGCTCGAACTTGTGGTCATGACAGCGCGCGCACCCCAAGTTCAAGCCTAGAAATGCCAGCGACGTGGTGCTCAAAATGTCATCCAATTGATCAAATCGATCCGTCGCCGGATCCGCCGGCTCGTCATCCCAGGGACCCAGTCTGTAATAGGTCGTGGCGATCGCCGTTTCTGGAGAGGCGTCCGGCAGTTCATCCCCCGCCAGTTGCTCCATCATGAACCGCGCCCAGGGCTTGTCGTGATTGAACGAATCAATCACGTAATCCCGGTACCGCCATGCGAACGGTTTGGCGGCGTCGCGCTCATACCCGTTGCTCTCCGCAAA
>CAZSXX010000550.1:0-2477 GCA_964611245.1 uncultured Verrucomicrobiota bacterium
AAAGAAGCCCTATTTCATCGCCGCCATGGCCAGCCTGATCCTGGTGGTGTTCGCCCACGGCCATTTCCACGGCAAGGTGGCCGAGATCAAAAAGGATGCGCTCGCGCAGCTTCACAAATCCCTGCGGCCGCTGGAGGCGCGGGCGGCGGAATTTGACCGGCAGCAAAAGATGATCCAACGGGCGCGGGATGAAATCGATGTCAGCACGGGTTACCTGCGGGACCGGTTTTTCTGGCCGGAGGCGCTGGTGGAGATGCGGAATTTGTTGGCGCGGGTGGAGGAGAAAATGGCGGGCCCGGGGAAGGACGCGGGGGTGTGGATCGAGAATTTTGGGACGGTGATGGCGGACGAGGAGGAAACGGAGGAGGCGCCGCAGATGGGGAACTCCAATCCAATCTTTCAGGATCCGAAATTGCTCGAGCGGTATTTTCCGGAGATTTTCAAGATCATGAAGCAAAGTGGGGCGTTGGGACAGTTGGCGAAGGCGGCCCCCCCGTTGGCCATGAAAATGCCGGCGGCGAACACGAACCTGATGACGATCAACGTGAAGTTTCGGGCGGTGAGCCTGAGCGACGAGCGGGATCCCTCGGCGAACGGGAGGCTGGCGTTCGCGGTGGCGGAGGAGTTCAAGAAGTCGGAGTTTTTCGACCCGAGCGGGACGAAGCTGGAGGGGGAGATGGAGGAGCCGGAGATGATCACGCGGCGGTCGGGGACGTTCCGGTTTGGGATGACGCTCAAGCTGCGGAATGAAATGCGGATGTGAGGCGGGCGGGAAAAACTGGAAATTTCAAGGCGCCCGGATAGACTGCGGCCATGCCAGAGAAGTCGTTCGACGAAGTTCCCAGAGGGGAGCGAGAGTTGTTTGAGAAGGGAATGGCCGCGGTGCAGCGGAACAACCTGGACTACGCTCTGGTGATCTTCAACCAAGTGCTTTCAAAGGAGCCGGGGTTTTATGAATGCCGGGAAAACCTGCGTGGGGCGCAGTTGAAGAAGGCCGGGGCGGGGGGCGGGTTCTTCAAGAAAGTTTTCGGGGCGGCGGGGAGCTCTCCGGGATTGGCGAAGGCGCAGATATTGTTGCGGACCAACCCGCTGGAGGCGCTGAAGAGCGCGGAGGATTGCCTCAATTCGGATCCGAACAACGCGCTGGCGCACAAAACGTTGGCGGAGGCGGCGTTGCTCTCGGATTTTCCGAAGACGGCGGTGTTGTCACTGGAGATCGCGCGGAAGAACGCGCCGAAGGACCAAGACATCGCGCGGCGGTTGGCGGAGGCGCTGATCCTGATGGGGAACACGGGGCGGGCGATGTCGATTTACAATGAGCTCCGGAGGCTGAATCCGCACGACACGGAGCTGGACATGACGATCAAGAACCTGTCCGCGAGCCAGACGATGGCGGAGGGGGGGTATGACGCGATCGCGTCGGGCAACGCGTCGTACCGGGACATCCTGCGGGACAAGGAACAGGCGGTGTCGCTGGAGCAGGAGAACCGGATGGAGAAGGCGGAGGACATCGCGCGGCGGATGATCGGCGAGAAGCAAGAGAGGCTGGCCAACGAGCCGAAGAATTTGAAGCTGATCCGGGACTTGGCGGAGCTGTACGCGCAAGTGAAGGAGTTCGACCGGGCGCTGGAGTTTTACAACAAAATTGTCCAGGAAGAGGGGCTGAACGACCCGACGCTGGAAAAGGCGATGGCGGAGACGGTGTCGCGGAAGTTCGACCACCTGATCAGCCTGGTGGATCCAAGCGCGGAGAACCGGGCGGAGGAAGTGGCGCGCCTGGAGGCGGAGCGGGCGGAGTTCCTGATGAAAGATTGCCGGCGGCGGGTGGAGAAGTACCCGAGCGACCTGGCGATCCGATATGAGATGGGAACGCTGTGCTTCAACGCGGGGAAGTTTGGGGAGGCGATCCAGGAATTCCAGAAGTCGCAGAACAACCCGCACCTGCGGCTGCGCTCGCTGCTGTTTTTGGGGCAGGCGTTCACGGGGCGGAACATGAACGATTTGGCGGTGCGGGCGTTCCAGAACGCGCTGAAGGAGAAGGTGGGGTTTGATGACGAGCGGAAAGAGCTGCTTTATCGGCTGGGGGTCGCGTTCGAGAAGATGGGGAAAAAAGAGGAGGCGATCGAGCAGTTCAAATTGATTTACGAGGTGGACAGCGGGTACCGCGATGTGTCGGCGCGGGTGGACGCCTATTACGAGGGGGGATAGGCCGGCGCAGGGAATTCCCGAAGGTTCGGGCTCCCGGACTTTGGGAACAAAATGAATGACGAACAAGCGAAGGCCCGGCCGAAACCGGTCCGGTGGTGGCTGGCGGGGCTGATTGTGGCGGGCGCCGCGGTGGCCCTGTTCATCGTGGGGCAGCGGGACATCTCGCAGCAGGACCGGAACCTGAAGGCGGCAGGGGTGCTGCTGGTTTCCTTCCTCCTGTTGGTGATCTGGGCCGTTTTTTTGTCGCGGTTCCGGATGCGGACTCGGCT
>CAZSXX010000551.1:0-2461 GCA_964611245.1 uncultured Verrucomicrobiota bacterium
CCTCCCCAGGCGTCGGGCCAAACCATTTTTGTCGCGCGCATCTCCCCCCTCCTGCCCTCCCTCTCCTCCGCCCCCGGCCCCATCGTTCCCCCGGATGACACCTCCTTCGGGCCATCCGTCCCCGGGATCGACTCCATCCCGGAGGAATTCATCAAAGTCTTCTTCGAAAGCGGCCCCGAAACCATGTCCGGCGTCCGCAAAAGCCTCCGCGCCTACTCCAAGGAACCCGCCACCGCCGCCGGCCAGGCCCAGCTCAACGGCTTCTACCGCAAAGTCCACAGCCTCACCGGCTCCGCCGGCATGGCCGGCCTCGAATCCATCGGCAACTACTCCGCCTGCCTCGAAGCCTTCCTCCGCGAACTCCTCCTCAACCCCGTCGCCTTCCAACCCTCCTCCCTCCGCACCCTCGCCAGCGCCGTCGCCCTCCTCGCCCTCATGTTCGACCAAGGCCCCGGCTACCACTGCAAAATCCCCGCCTCCCCCGTCGTCATGGTCGTCGACGACGACGTCATCTCCCGCCGCGCCGTCACCTTCGGCCTCGAAAAAGCCAGCCTCAAATCCGTCGGCACCGCCGATCCGCACCACGCCCTCGCCGAATTGTCCAAAAATGTGTTTGAGTTAATCTTCCTGGATGTCGATATGCCAGACATGGATGGCTTTGAGCTCTGCTCCAGAATCCGCTCCCTGCCCGCGTATGCGGCGACCCCCGTCGTCTTCATCACCGGCATGTCCGACTTCCACACCCGCGCCAAATCCATCACCAGCGGCGGCAACGACTTCATCTCCAAGCCCCTCTGCTTCATCGAACTCGCCGTCAAAGCGTTGACCTTTGTCCTCAAGGGCCGCATCGCCTTGTCCGCCCACTCCATTAACCCGCGCCTATTATGATCGTCCGCGACGAACTCAACCCAGCCCTCCCCACCGATTTCGCCAAACCCGCCCCCACCGTCTTCCCCGATTTTCCCTTCTCCGAAAATCCCGAAATCGCCGACCGACGCGTCGCCTTCATGATGCGCTCCCTCTCCACCATGCTCGCCATCGCCTTCTTCCTCGAGGCCGCATGGATCGCCTGGAAACCCGAAGCCAGCGAAATGGTCTACCAAGTCGCCCTCGCCAACGCCATTTTCTTCTTCGCCCTCCGCCTCGTCCTCGCCCGCGTCAACCTCCCCGCCAGCTTCAGCCACCCCGTCGCCACCCTCGCCTCCCTCATGGCCATCGCCTACTCCATCGTTGACCTCCACAAATCCGCCACCCCCTGGGCCACCACCCAAATCATCATCGTCCTCCTCGTCGCCGGCTTCGTCTTCGCCTCCCGCGCCTGGTTCACCCTCCTCGCCGTCCTCTCCTGCCTCGCCTGGTTCTGGGCCGCCCTCCCCCACCTCACCGACGACACCTGGATCCAAATGGGCGCCTCCCTCCTCGTCACCGTCATCTGGGCCATCTGGTTCCTCGAAATCCGCCTCCGCGGCCTCGCCGACTTCGAGCGCAAGGCCGTCGAGGAAGACTACGCCCGCGTCGTCGAAGAAACCCAGTTCTTCGCCAAAACCTCCAAAGGCACCATCGAAATCTGGTGCCCAGTCTGCAAAGCCTCCCCCGACGCCGTCATCCGCCACGACGGCTCCAAAATCGTCGACGTCAACCCCTCCGCCGCCAAACTCCTCGACTACGACCGCTACGAACTCGAAGGCCAGCCCGTCGAAAACATCCTCGCCCCCGAAAAACGCGAAGCCATGCAGGAAACCCTCCGCCTCGGCAACTTCGACCCCACCGAAACCCTCGCCTTCCGCAAGGACAACTCCCGCATCCCCGTCGAAATGCTCCACGGCGGCATCACCGTCGACCGCAACGGCATCCTCGCCATGGTCCTCCGCGACCTCTCCGAACGCGACCGCAACAAAGAGCGCGTCGCCGACGCCACCGCCCGCTCCCACCAACTCCTCCGCCGCCAGGCCGCCCTCGCCGCCCTCGCCGCCACCCCCGACACCGCCGACAACCTCGACCACATCATGAACCTCATCGTCGGCGCCGCCCACCAATGGCTCCCCTCCTCCCTCGGCGTCTTCGTCGTCCTCTGGGACAACCGCTCCCAAGGCTTCTCCGTCGCCGCCGCCTCCGCCCCCGGCCGCTTCGTCACCGAAAAACTCACCTCCGCCGAGGACCGCTCCGGCCTCGTCGGCTGGCTCACCACCCACAACGAATCCCTCATCGTCCCCAAAATCGGCGACGACCCCTTCAACGTCCGCGTCCTCTACCCCTACCAATCCGTCGAAGCCCTCGCCGCCTTCCCCCTCTCCAGCCCCAGCGGCGTCGTCGGCTTCCTCCTCGCCCTCGAAAACAACCCCCGCGAATTCCCCCCCGTCGACCTCGAATTCCTCGCCATCCTCTCCCACCGCGCCATCACCGCCTGCCTCCAAGTCACCCTCCAGGAACAACTCGACTTCACCGGCTCCTCCCCCAACTG
>CAZSXX010000552.1:0-2430 GCA_964611245.1 uncultured Verrucomicrobiota bacterium
GGCCGGCGAGCATGGCGTGGGATTCGCTGGGGGCGCCGTGGCCGAAGGCGATGAAGCGGGCGGCGGAGAAGCCTTTGAGGGCGTCGATGAGGAGGACGGTGACGCCGGCGGTCTTGCCGAGGACGCGGAAGGCGTTGGTGGCGCCGATGTTGCCGGAGCCGACGGAGCGGATGTCGATGCCGCGGGCTTTGGCGAAAAGGTAGCCGGTGGGAATGGAACCCAATAGGTAGCTGGCGATGGCGGTCAGGACAAGCCCGGAAAAATCCACGCGGGGAATTTAGGCGAAGAGTCCGGGTGGGCAAGCCTCATCTGGGAGTGGGAAAAATCGAAAAATAAGGGGGCGCCCTGATGGGAGGCGGCATGGGCATTGCTATCGAAGGAGTTGTTAGAAATCCTGTTCAAATCGCATCTGTCTTGGGATGGATGCCGCAGGCGGTTCCTGTCCGGAGCCGCCTGCTTTTTTTGGCGTGAATTGGGGCGGGAACCAGGTGGATTGAACGCCAGAAGTTTGTCCGCAATCGCAAGAATGCGGAGTGGGGAGGTTGCAGGAATGCGAGCGGTCAGCGGCGGCTGGCGATCATGGTGAGATACGCGGCGACGACGACGGCGACGATGACGAAGCCGACGGTGAGGAGCCGGTTGAGAACCAGTTCCTCTGTGGTGCTGACGGATTTGGGCCGTTGCGACCGGCGCCTGCGGTGGGAGCGTTCGTTCACGGATAGCTGCTTTACAGTCCGCATCGTGTTGAGGCGGGGGAAAAATCGCAATCAAAAAATGAGGCGCAACGGGGCGAAAACGGGGGATTCACCAGTGGGCGGAGCGGCCGCCGAGGGTGAGGTGAACCTGGTGCGGGCGGGGGGCGGGGCGGGGTTTCCAGTCGAGGGCGCGGTCAACGGCGGTGCGCATTTGGGTGAACCACCAGCGGGCGCGTCGCGGGGCGGCTTTGGCGGCGGCCACGGCGGCGGGGGGGGCGGATTGGCTGAGGGTGAGTTCGTGTTGCTGTACGAGATTTATGTTCTTCATTTTGGGGCGCGATTAGCGGGAGGGGTGGGTCATCCGCAGACCCTCCCCGAAGAAAGTTGGGGAATATTTTTTGGGGGAAACCGGCGGTTGTTTTCGGGGGAGGGGGCCGGTAGGATGGGGGGAAGGGAAACGTGGAGACGATTCGATATTTCAACCGGCACACCGGGCGCGAGGAGACCGAGGAGGTTTATGGGGGGAATTTCCTGCGGTGGACGTATGGGAGCGCGCTGGGGAGGCTGGCGCTGCACGCGCTGGCGAAGCGGGCGATTTTTTCGCGGTGGTATGGGTGGCGGATGGACCGGAGGAAGAGCCGGGAAAAGGTGGAGCCGTTCATCCGTGATTATGGGCTGAAGGCGGAGGAGTTCGCGGAGGCGCCGGAGTCATTCCGGACGTTCAACGAGTTTTTTTACCGAAAGCTGAAGCCGGAGGCGCGGCCGGTGGCGGCGGAGGGGAACGCGGCGGTGTTCCCGGCGGATGGGAGGCATCTGGGATTCCAGGACATTTCGAAGATGGACGGAATATTCGTGAAGGGGGCGGTGTTCAGCCTGGAGGAGTTGGTGCAGGACGCGGGGCTGGCGCGGCGGTTCCGGGAGGGGGCGATGGTGATGTCGCGGTTGTGCCCGGTGGATTACCACCGGTTCCATTTTCCGGTGGGCGGGGAGGCGAGGCGGCCCCGGCTGATCAACGGGCCGCTGTATTCGGTGAACCCGATCGCGCTGAAGCGGAACATCAGGATTTTCACGGAGAACAAGCGGGCGGTGACGGAGATTGAGTCGCCGGAGTTCGGAAAGGCGCTGATGCTGGAGGTGGGGGCGACGTGCGTGGGGAGTTTTGTTTACACGTATGAGCCGGGAAGGGTTGTGAAGGGGCAGGAGAAGGGGTATTTCCGGTTTGGGGGGTCGTCCACGATCACGATATTCGAGGGGAAACGGATCCGGTTGGCGCGGGATTTGGTGGAGAACGCGGGGCGGGGAATGGAGCTGTACGCGCGGATGGGGGATGTGATGGGGACGAGAATTTAGTTTCGTTTGGGCGTGGGCGCGGCAATGATCGGGCATGACACACACGCCCTTAAGCCGCCGAAGTTTTGTCCGGAACGCCAGCCGATTCGCCGCCGCGGCGATCGTGATGCCGCAGGTAATCACGCGCAGCAAGGGGGCGGTGGCGGCGGTGGTGGGGAAGGGGGACCACCAGTACGAGGCGAACCACAACTGGCTTCAACTGCCGGACAAGTACACGTGGCAGACGACGCACAACATCGCGGTGGACCGGGAGGGGTTGGTGTATGTGATCCATGAGGGGCGGGAGGACCAGAAGGAGCATCCGTCAATTTTCGTGTTTGATGGGGAGGGGAAATTTGTGCGGGCGTTCGGGAGCCAGTTCCAGGGTGGAGGGCACGGGTTGGAG
>CAZSXX010000553.1:0-2418 GCA_964611245.1 uncultured Verrucomicrobiota bacterium
AAGCCGGTCGGGATAGAAGGGCCCCTCCGTTTGGGCGGGGGTCGGATGGAGGGCTTCGGCGAACGCCCCCGGAACGGCCATGAACGGGGAGGACAACGCCATCCAACGGAGAAAGCGTCTTCGTGTGGGATTCAAGTTTGGGGATCGCATGTTAGTCATGCTTCCATGGGAATCTTCTTGGCGGCAAAAGTAAACGCCAAAATGGCCGAGGCGGGCGGAATGGGTGCGATTAGAAGTGGGTGAGGCATTCAATTCCAAAATTGGTCCCATTTCTGGTTTGCGCGCATGACCCGCAGGTGGGCCAGATGGTTGGCGTTGTCCGCAAGCCAAGCGGCTCCCGCGATCTTCAGCCTGGCGTGCAACACATGTTTGTGGCCCGATTCGATCATTCCCGAGCCGATCGGCAAGTCCCGGTCCAGCGCGCCCGGATAGTCCAGGCAGTCCATCCTGTTGCTCAGGTATCGGTGCGCGCTTCGCACGGGCGCCTCCAACTCCGGCGTCCCCTCCGGCTCCAGCTTCAACGCCAGTTCACCCACCACCTTTGCGGCCTGTCCTCTTTTCATCCGCCGTTGCTGGGTTCTCCTCCAACTCTCCGCTTTGTCCGGACGGCACGTCGGCGCGGCTTTCGCCAAGTATCCACCGACATGGTAAAAATCGCACAGGAACGTCGCCTCCTCCCCAAACACCTCCGTGGTTTGCAGCCGAATCCATTCGGCCCCGTCGCCCACGGCGTGAACTCGGCTGTTTTGCCCCCGCCCCGCCTCCTTGGCGCAATGCCCCCACATGCGGCCGAGGGTGTCCACATCGGCGAAGCCCGCCGCGTACACAGCGTCCGCCCGATCTCGACCGCGGGCCGCCGCCAATCGCATTTCCTTCCACTCCCTTGGCCGTGGCTGCTTGCGGGAGCCCGGCTGGACTGTGCAAATCATCGTCCCATCCGCCTCGGCAATGATCTGTTCCTCCCCCCTCTCGGGCAGCAGTCGGAATGGCTTTTCATAGCTGCCGCCGAGATGCTTCCGCGCTCTTCGGGCATGGACGAGGGTTGTCAACCGGACAGCCGTTGGGCCGATCTCAAAACCGTAGTGCTCCTTCACACGCCCCGACGCCTTGGCAAATGACTGTTCACACCCAAAATCGGTCATGACCCGCTGCAATCGCTTGGATTTGCCTCGCGGGGCGACTCCCAGCCTCTGCGGCAGCAACCGAATGTAGGACCGGTCCGCGTCGCGCCAAATCCGCTCCCGGACTTGCACCGCGCCAAAAACGCAAAGCCACCTCAACGTTTTTTTTTACGACTTTTCAACGCGCCCTTCGGACCGGCTTGCTCGCGGCCAATTCGCTCCTCGGCGTTGCGGGCCCACTGGTTCATGGTCTGGTTGCCCAGAGCCCGAACTTCCTCCACCAAAAGTTCTTCCACTTGGTCCGCCGTCTTGATCGGCCCGTCCTGGGCGCTGGCGAGCGCAAGGATGCTCTCGAAACGAGCGGCCAACTCGGGATGGCGGCGCAGTTGTTCGATGAACAGATGTTCTTTTTCGGAGAGTTGCGGCGGCGATGGCTTCTTCATCCCAACGTTAATGAGACTGCGTCTCAAAAAGTACAAGCTTTTTCTGCAATAACGCACCTCTTTTTCTCACCCACTTCTAATCGCACCCAGGTGCGGGGGAATCAGCTTGCAGAGCTGGTGGAGAACGGTGAGTTTGCCGGTGGCTGGAGTGTTGCTCTTGGATTGTTTTTTCACACCCGCCGTGTGGCGGATTTCCAGTCAACATTCCAGCTTTTTCCATCCCACGTCCCGCCAGCCCAGCAGACCGGCTGTGGGATGGCTGTGCTTTTCTTCCAATCGAGAACTACCCACTGCTTTCCAAGTTCAAACACCTTAAAGCTGTGCGGTTTTACGCGGACGACGGGACTGGTGGCAGCGATGAAAAGCTGGCGACCTTGGCAAAGCTCAAGCTTGAATTCTTGCACGACGTAACCTTGCTAAACTGCCCTTTAGTGACTGATGTGGGAATTCAGCACCTGTCAGAGATCAAATCCCTCAGGTTGCTGCAATTGGAAGGGACGTCGATTACGGATGAAGCCCTTGAAACCATGGCAAGCAAAATGAACTTGACTGGGATTAATGTCGCAAACTGTCCGAAAGTGACCATGCGAGGTTTGTCGAGAATTGCCTCACTCGAAACGTTGGACACATTTACCTTTTCAGCGGAAACGCTCTCGCAGGCTGATGTCGTCAGCTTAATCAACGAATTCAAGGAGAATGTAAAGTGGCCCGCGGTCGTGGATGTCGAAGGCAAGCTCGATGCCGCAGCTTTGAAAGCGATAGCCAAGGAGAAAGGGATCACCCTGAGTGTTCGCCGGACGGGCGCATTGCAGGACATAGCAAGGGGCGGAGGTTGGCAGTAAGGGCATCCCTCG
>CAZSXX010000554.1:0-2416 GCA_964611245.1 uncultured Verrucomicrobiota bacterium
GGCAGCAGCATGCCCGCCAGAATCGCGATGATGGCGATGACAACCAGCAGTTCGATTAGCGTGAATCCCGATGCCGCTCCGCCCAAACTCCGCATCTGACATTTTCTTTTCATGTGTAGAAGCATGACTGAAACCTCCAAGGCGCGCTCCCGGCCATTTGCGATTCTTTGGCGGTGGATTGCACTCACGAACAAAGGCTCTCTGGAGTCGCCGAGGGGACATCCGCAGGGCGGGGCGCGACCATCGAGCCTCCCACGCGGCTCAAGGGCCAAGCCGCACGCGGAAAAACTGCGGCGGGATAGCAGACCCCGTCGGAGCGGGAATCCGCCACATAAATGGAGTCGCTAGCGAATGGAAGATTTGCGCCGAGCGCCAGGAGGTGACATCGCTCGAAACCTCAACAATATAGTCCGGTCCGGCGTCACCAGAGATCTCAAATCCGAACTGATCTCCGTCGTTGTAAACACCAGTCAGAGCAGGGCGGGCCGGGGGCCGCACGATGACGAGAAAGCTTTGAGTCGCGCTCATCCTCGGTTTGCCGTCATCTTCGACCGATACTACAAAACGATTGGTCGACAGCGCCGACATTGCGGATGACCGCCACGAGACGACGCCCGTGGCGGGGTCGACGACAGCGCCTGGCGGCCCCGCCAGCAATGAGAAAGCCAGCGATTCCTCCGGCAGATCCGGGTCGGTTGCATTCAACCTGATCGACAATAGAGCGCCTCCAACTATCGAGCGGTCCGCGATGGGGTTGAGCGAAGGCGGTTGATTCGTCGAGGCCGAGTCGCTGTTGGGACGGCCGGGAGTGGGAGAGAGGACAAATCGGACGATGTTCTGTCCGCCATCGGGAAGGCGACCCTCTGAAATTCCTTCTTCCTGGGGGCCGTAGTGAACGCGATTCAGCAGGGCTCCCGTCGTGTCATGAAACGCGATACTGCCGCCGAGAGCCGAGAGCTTGAAACCCGCGTGGTCCGCGCCCGCCTTTTCGTCGGCAAAGAAGCGGACAAATCCGCCAGGCGCAATGAATGAATGCGACTGGATTTCCTGCGCGTCGGCGCCCGCCGCGACATAGGTCCGTCTCAATGAACCGGGACGTAAGGAGTCGATGTTGTGGAGTTCGATCCAATCACTCTCTCCAGGCGCCGCATTGGCCAGCCATTCATTGACGACGATGCTGGAGGCCGTGGCGAGTGGCGCCGTTTGATTAGGACCATTGGGAGTTGGCAGGCAAAGCCGCCATTCACCAGCGTCATCTGTCTGTCCGAGCGTGAAATCAGGAATCTGAACGCCGAAGGTGAGCGCGTCCACCAAATTGGTTTGCGCGTCGTACAGAAACACGCTCTCACCCAATCGCGACAAAGAGAAGCCAGAGTGAAGCCCAGCCGCCCGCGAATTCTCGTCGCACCAAACGATTAAGAAACCTTCGGGCTCCAGCCGCGTCCCGGCTGGGAAGACATACTTCCTAGGATTGCTGTCGTCGCTCAAGCTCCAGCCGGTCAAGTCGACCGCGTTGCCGCCCGCATGACGCAGCTCCACCCAATCCGGAAAACTGTCCCCACGGGGAATCGAGCCGCCGTTGTCCGCCATGACTTCGTTTAATCGCACGGGTCCCGCCGCCCTTGGCGCTGGCAACGATCCGGGTGACCCGTTGGGCGCCAAGCTGGCCCGCCAATTCGCCGGCGCATCAGGGTCGCCTAGCGGGTCCACAATCTCCAACGACCGACCCAAGCCATCCGCGGCGAGGGGCCATCCGTTTTCATCGTCGGAGTGAACCGCCGTGACGGTTTGAAACTCACGGTTCTGGATCCCGAGCCTTTCGCCGCCATTGGACAATGAGTTCCCGAACCTGCCGAACACCGGCACGCGGGGGTACAACGTCGCGAAAGAAGCGAGGCTGATCGCCGACCCCAGCACAATGATCTGGCCTGGCGCAAGAACGGTCGCCGGAGGAAACACGTACTCAATCCCCGTGAAAGAAAAGCCGCCCACATCCAAAGGCACAGGCCCCGCGTTATGAACTTCAATAAATTCGTGCGGATCGCCGCCCATCGGATGATACATGATCTCTGTAATCCGGAGCGGCGCGCCCAAGGTGTCCACATGGAAAACCGCTTCTGTGAGCGCGCTCCACTCCCCCGCATTGCGGGTGCGAGCTTTGACCTCGACTGATCGATCGAGGGATACCGGCCCGGCGGCCACCCGGGCGGCAGCCGCGACCGCGCCGGTGCCCGGAACTCTTGGATCTGTTCCGTCCATGGTGAAATGCACAGTCCCAAGGGGAGCTGAAATGTGGAGGGGGAAACCCGACGTCACGCGACCGCCGTGCTGGCTGAAGGAAGGGGCTGCGGTGCTCGGAAAAAGTCCGGCGGCGCGCAATTGATTCAGGAGGGTTTCGGTGCGCCCGGGAAAGTAT
>CAZSXX010000555.1:0-2392 GCA_964611245.1 uncultured Verrucomicrobiota bacterium
AACAGAAGGAACTCGGCCGCGAACTCACATCCGCCGAGCGCCTGCGCGAAGTGCGTTATTCGGCCAAGGAAGTCGCCAGTCCAATGTTTTTCGGCGTGCTCATCATCACCGTTGTCTATGTGCCGATTCTCGCTCTCACTGGCATCGAGGGAAAAATGTTCCGTCCAATGGCGCTCACGGTCATTTTTGCATTGGCGGGGTCGCTTGTCCTGGCGCTCACTCTCATGCCAGTCCTCTGCTCCTATTTTTTGCGCGGGTCCGTTCCGGAGCGGGACAACTGGCTGGTCCGCCTCCTGAAAGCGGTTTACACGCCGCTGCTTGGGTGGGCGCTCCGGTTCAAGGGGGGCGTGGCCGCCTCAGCTCTGGTGTTGTTCGGTTCGTCCATGGTGCTTTTCACACGGTTGGGCGCGGAGTTCATCCCTCAACTCGACGAGGGATCCATGCTCCTGCAGTTTATCCGGAGCGGCAGCGCCGGGCTTGGAGCTTCCATCGAGTTGCAGCAACAATCCGAAAGACGCCTGCTGGAGAAGTTCCCGGAGATTGACCGCATTTTTGGATTGATCGGCACCGCCGAGATTGCCATGGATCCCATGGGGCCGAACCTGTGCGACTCCTATTTGGAGTTCAAGCCGCGCGAGCAGTGGCGGAGAATCAACAACCGCCCCGCGACGAAGGAAGAGTTGATCGATTTGATGCGGCGCGATCTCGCGGTGCACGTGCCGGGTCAAACCCATCTGTTCACCCAGCCCATTCAGATGCGTTTCAATGAGATGATGGCGGGCGTGAGGGCTGATATCGCCGTGAAAGTGTTCGGTGATCATTTTGGAGAAATCGAGCGGCTTTGCACGCAGATCCGCGATGTGCTGCGGCCCCTGGCTGGCGAGGGGGACGTCGAATTTGACACGTTTGGCAGATCGCCCTTGCTGGAGATCAAGCCCAATCGGGAGGCGTTGCGGCGTTTCAACATGCATTCCTCAGACATCAATCGCGCCATAGCCACAGGGTTGGCAGGACGGGAGGTCGGCGTGATTGTTGAAGGCAACCTTCACTTCCCCATCGTTGTGCGTTTGGAGGAAGAAGCCCGCCGGGACTTGGAGTCGATGAAGCGGCTTCCGGTGCGATCGGAGGGAGGCGGGCTGCTGACGCTGGACCATTTGGCCACTTTTGAGATGGGCGATGCCGTGACCGCCATCACGCGTGAAGCCGGGCGTCGTCGCGGCGCCGTTCTCGTGAACCTGCGGGGCCGGGAGCTGGGAGGATTCGTGAGGGAAGCCGAGGCTGCGCTCAAGCGGGAAGTGGAATTTCCGCCAGGGTATTATTACGAGATAGGCGGGCAGTTCGAGAATTTGCAGCGGGCGCGGGCGCGGTTGGCCATCATCGTGCCGGCGGCGCTCGGGATGATATTTGCCCTCGTTTATCTCAGCTTCGGCAGTTTGAGGCAGGCGGCCTTGATTTTCGCGTGCGTGCCGCTTGCCTTGACGGGAGGTGTCTTCGCGCTGTGGATGCGAGGCATGCCTTTCACCATCAGCGCGGGTGTCGGGTTCATCGCGTTGTGCGGGATTGCCGTGCTGAACGGAATCATGCTGATCAGTTTTGTCAATCAGCTCCGCCGCGAAGGGCGCGCGGTTCGGGAAGCGGTTGTGGAAGGCACGCTGACGCGCTTGCGGCCCAAACTGATGACCGCGCTCGTCGCCAGCCTTGGCTTCGTGCCCATGGCGCTCGCCTCCGGCGCGGGGGCTGAGGTGCAGCGTCCGCTCGCCACGGTCGTGATTGGGGGAATCGTGACTTCCACTTTTCTCACCCTGATTGTGCTCCCTGTTCTCTACGAGTGGTTGGAGCGTGTTCGGCCGGTCGCCGGCGGCGAGGAAGGAGATTAGGGCTCGTCAAAGAGAGACGGCCTTCATCCCTAAAGCGGCAGTTGCCCATGGGGTCATCTAATTTGACCAGCTACGGGACCATGTGAAGGATCGGCGGGTCAAGCGCGGCCAGCGCAAGCTGCGCTTTCGGCTCGGATCCAGATCGGACCAAGGGGGTCCAGGATCGGTTGACCGCCCCGAAAACTTGCCGAAATTTCCCCGTCCTGAAGATGGCGCGCGGGATTCTTGGAACGGGACCGAGTTCTTTGTGAACGGCACCCAGGCGGATGAGGTGTATGTGAAGCCGTCCACATCATCTGCTTCGCTCGGCGTCCTCGATCCAGCGCAGCAAGTCTTCTGTTCGGTAAGCGGTCGCGAGGGCTTCGATGTGGTCCGCAGTCCGCATGTGCTTGGAATCGGCGGCCCGCAGATCGGCGACGACGCGTTGCACTTGAGTGACGCTCCCGATCGCGGCCGCTTCGTGAAGGCGGCGCAAAAGGTCCGCCGGGATGGGAGGATCAAAACGGACATCGGAG
>CAZSXX010000556.1:0-2390 GCA_964611245.1 uncultured Verrucomicrobiota bacterium
TGGCGCACACGGATGATCCGCAATTGGATTTTGTCGAACTTTACAACCACAACAATGTCGCGGTGGATCTGTCCGGCTGCTATTTGACCGATGATCCGTCCACGAACCGCTTTCGGATTCCCGAGGGCACGACCCTCGCGCCGCGCGGTTTCATCGCTTGGGATCAGAATCAACTTGGCTTCAGCCTGAGCGCGGCGGGCGAGGGTCTTTACCTCATCAGTCCAGATGCGGCTCGGGTGATCGATGCGGTGCGGTTCGGCGCCCAGGAGAATGGAGTCTCCTCCGGCAGAAGTCCGGATGGTTCCGCCGCCATTCGGCGGCTGGCCCAACCCTCGCCGAACGCCGCGAACGCGCCTTGGCGGCGGGAGGACATCGTGCTCAACGAGATCATGTTCAACCCCATTTCGCGGGAAGACGCGGACGAATACATCGAACTGCACAATCGCGGCGCCGGCGCCGTGGACCTGGGCGGATGGAGCTTCTTGGACGGCATCGATTTTCAAATCCCCAAAGGCGCCACCATCCCGGCGGGCGGCTATCTCGTCGTGGCCAAAGACGCGGCCAGAATGCTGGCGAACTATCCGCATCTGAGCGCCGCCAACGTGCGCGGGAATTACGGCGGTTCGCTCAGAAACTCGGGCGAAAAAATCACCCTGGGCAAACCCATCGAGCTGGTTTCCACCAACAGCCTGGGCGAATTCAGAACCAACACGGTGCATGCCGTGGTCGCCGAAACCTCCTACATGGATGGCGGCAGATGGGGCTATTACGCGGATGGGGGAGGTTCGAGCCTCGAGTTCACCGATCCCAACGCCGATCCGCTCCGCGCCTCCAATTGGGCTGATTCCGACGAAACCGGAAAGTCGGCATGGACCGCGTTTGAATTCACCGGCCCGCTGGACAACGGAGTCGCGAGTCATCCGGCTAATCGATTGCGCCTCACGATGCAGGGCGCGGGGGAATGTTTGGTGGACGACATCCAAATCTTCAGAGTTGGGAGCACGAATCTATTGAGCAACCCAGGCTTCGAAAATGGCGCGGTTGGATGGAATTTGCTGGGCAATCACAGCACGTCGTTCATCGAAACCACAGGCGCTTTTTCAGGCAATAATTGTTTGCGCGTGCGCAGTCAAGGGGACGGTGACACGGGGATCAACGGGATTCGAGCCGCGCTGGCGGCCGGCCTGGCCAACGGGAACACCGCCACCATTCGCGCCCGCGTTCGCTGGCTGGCGGGCTGGCCAGAAATCTTGATTCGCACCCGAGGCGGATGGATCGAAATGCCGGTTCGCATGAATGTGCCGTCCAATCTGGGAACCCCAGGACGCCCCAATAGCCGCTTGATCCCAAACGCCGGCCCTGCCATTTACGACGTCTCCCACAGCCCCGCGCTCCCGCGCGCCAACCAAGCCGTCGTCGTCACGTGCCGCGTCTCCGATCCCGACGGATTCGGCGCGCTCACGCTGCGTTATCGAGTCGACCCCTCCGCCACGACGTCGAACGTCGCGATGCGCGACGACGGCGCGGGCGGCGACGAAATCGCGGGCGACGGGCTTTATTCGGGCAGCCTCAGCGGCCGCAGCGCGAGCACCGTGGTCGCGTTCACGATTGAAGCCCGGGACGGTTCATCCCTGCCGGCAACGACGGTTTTCCCGAAGCCTCAAGCGATGCTTCCCACGGCTATTCCCGGGCTCGAATGCCTCATCCGATGGGACGATCCCATTCCCTTCGGGACGTTTGGGCACTACCACATGTGGCATACTCAAAACACTCAAAGCCGGCGCAGCAACCCGCTGGATAACACCTACCGGGATTGCACCCTGGTCTACGGTAACTTCAGGATCATCTATAATGCGGGTTTTCGAGACAAAGGCAGCCCCTATCACGGCGGCGGCGGGGACTACGCGGTGACCGTGCCTTCCGACGACTTGCTGTTGGGAGCGGCCGACCGCGTTTTCGGTTCCACCGGCAACGGCGGCAGCGAGGAAACGGGCCTGCGCTCCCAAGTCTCGGGCTGGATCGCGGGAAAGCTGGGAATCCCCTACCTGCACAGCCATTACATCCACGTCTACCGGAACGGATCCCGGCACCAAAACATCTCCGAAGACCTAGAGCAGCCCAATAATTATTACGCTGAGAGCTGGTTCCCAAGCTTCGGAACCGAGGGCGACCTGCACAAAATCGCCATCTGGTTTGAGTTCCAGGATAACAATTCAAGCTTTGACCCGACGAGCGCCACGCTGCAGCGATTCACCAGCCAGGGCGCGCTGAAACCCGGGCGCTACCGGTGGAATTGGCAGCGTCGTCCCCAGGACGGAACGGCGAATAATTTCACCAACCTCTTCGAACTGGTCACCGCTATCAACAGCAGCTCGGACTACGTCAACAAA
>CAZSXX010000557.1:0-1147 GCA_964611245.1 uncultured Verrucomicrobiota bacterium
CCTTGGGCTGCTCTACCCGACCAAGGGCCACATCGAGGTCTTTGGAAAATCCCCGCGCCACGTCAAAACAAAGGCCATGATCGGCTACCTGCCCGAGGAGTCTTACCTCTACCGCTACCTGGATTCGGATGAGACGCTGAATTTCTTCGGCAATCTCTTTTCCATCCCGGCCGAGCAGCGGGAAAAGCGGTCCGAGCAGCTCCTGGAAATGGTCGGGCTGAGCAATGCCCGCCGCCGCCAAGTCGGCGAATTTTCCAAGGGCATGCAGCGCCGCATCGGCTTGGCCCAGGCCCTCATCAACGATCCCGACCTGGTCATTCTCGACGAACCAACCGCCGGGATGGATCCGCTCGGCTGCCGGGAGGTGAAGGACCTCATCGTCGCGCTCGCGCGCCGCGGCAAAACCGTGATCCTGAGCAGCCACCTCCTCGCCGATGTCGAGGATGTCTGCGACCGGGTCGTCATTTATTATGGCGGGAAGGTGCAGGCCATGGGCACGCTCAAGGAGCTCCTCGCCACCCCCGACGCCGTCCGCATCACCACCCCGATCCTGCCCCGCGAAACGATGAACCGCGTCCTCGAAGTCATCCGCAAGGACGTCGCCGATGACCGCGTCAAGATCGACACGCCCACCCAGAATCTCGAAAGCTACTTCCTCGGCGTCGTGCAGCGGGCCAAGCAAAGCGAAGCCTCCACCTCCGGCGCCACCTCGGGCAACCGCGTGGCCGCCTACCTGCGGGGCGACGCGGACGCCGTCTCCGCGCAGCCCGACAAGGTCCTCGAGCGCTTCACCCTGCCGACGGCACAATCGACGCCCGCCCAAGCGCCGTCCGCGGAGCCGGTGCCCGACGCGAACGCCAAGCTGGGTGGGTTGACCAAAGCGGCCCCGGCCGCCCCCGCCCCCACGCCGGAGGTTCCCGGCGAAAAGCTGGAGAAGGCCAACGAGAAACTCTCGTCGCTGCTCGGCAAGAAGTAATCTTTCCCCTCGATGCAACGCCTCCTGGCCATAGCCCTTTTGACCGTCCGCGCCGCGTTCCGCTACCGGCTCGTGGTCGTCATGGCGGTCATCCTGATCGGCGGCGTTGTCGTCCTACCCATCATCATCAAAGATGACGTCCATCTAACCCCTCTCAAACGCGCGCGGCCA
>CAZSXX010000557.1:1157-2387 GCA_964611245.1 uncultured Verrucomicrobiota bacterium
AAAGATGACGGCACCGCGCGCGGTTTCACGCAAATCGTCCTCACCTACACGCTCGCCTTGATCACCGCCCTCCTGGCGTTTGTCACCGTTTGGCTGGGCTGCGGCACGCTCGCCCGCGAGGTCGAGGAAGCCCAGATGCAGATGGTCGCGGTGAAACCCATTGCGCGCTGGGAAATCTGGCTCGGGAAATGGCTTGGGATCATGGCCCTCAACGCCATCCTGCTCGGCGTCTCGGCCGGCGCCGTCTTTGTCCTCATGGAATGGAAAGCCAAAGGTCTCCCCGAAAAGCAGCAAAAAATCCTGTGGTCGGAGGTCCTTGTCGCCCGCGGCGTGGCCCGCGAGCCGATGCCGGATTACCTCGGCGACGCCGAGCGGATTCTCCAGCAGCGCCTCAAGACACTGGCCGCCCAAAACCAGAACGTCACCAACATCACCGCCCTCCGCACCTATGCCCAGGAGCGGGTCAAGTCCGAATACCAGCTCGTCCGCCCGGATTACGGGCGCGAATGGACCGTGGACCTCAGCTCCGTCATGGAGAGCCTGCGCGACGTGCCGATGCATATCCGCGTGAAGTTCAACGTGGTCGAGGAGAACCTGTCCGGCACCTACCTCGGCCTCTTTGAAGTGGGCGATCCCGCCGATGGCGCCGCCCGCCTTTGGCAGGCCCCGGAACTGAGCCTGGCCGCCGACGCGTTCCATGAAATCGCCATCCCGGCCAATCTTTTCAACGCCAAGGGAATCCTGAAAGTCCGCTTCGTCAACCGGAACACCACCGGCATGCTTTTCCCGCTCGAGGATGGGTTTGAGGTGCTTTACCGCCAGGGCGGGTTCTCCGGAAATTTCGCGCGGGGCGTCGGCATCATCTTTTGCTGGCTCGGTTTCCTCGCGGCCCTTGGCCTCATGTCCGCCAGCTTCCTTTCCTTCAACGTCGCGGCCTTCTTCGCGCTTGGCCTCTTGGTCATCGGCGCCTCCAGCGGCACGCTCAACCAAGTCATCGAGGAGGGCGGCATCACCGGCGTGAACCACGAGACCGGCTACACCGCGTCCCCGGGGTTGATCGACGAGTTGGCGGTCCGCGCCGCCAAGAGCGCCTTGGGCATGCTCGGCATGGTCAAAAACTTCTCCCCCATCGACGCGCTCAGCTCCGGGCGGACGATCACCTGGGAGGAATTGGGCCGCGCCCTCCTCCAAATTTGGGTCATCATGGGCGGTTTTCTCGCCGCCATTGGA
>CAZSXX010000558.1:0-2376 GCA_964611245.1 uncultured Verrucomicrobiota bacterium
TCGTCAGCGTCAACCGCAGCATTGGCGCCTTCTTGGATTGGGGACTGTCCAAGGATTTGCTGCTCCCGTTTCGCGAGCAGGAAAAGCCGGTCCGGGTCGGGCAGAAGGTCGTCGTCTTCATTCTCTTGGACCCAACCAGCAACCGGATTGTCGCCAGCGCCCGCATCAACCGCCATCTGCGGCCGGCCGCGCCCGCCTACCGCGAAGGCCAACCGGTGAACCTCCTGATTTATGGCGCCACGCCGCTCGGCTACAACGCCATCATCGAGAGCGCCTACCGCGGGCTGCTTTACCGGGACCGCACCTCCGCCCCGCTGCAAATCGGGCAGAAAGTCGTCGGCTTCATCCGCGCGATCCGGCCCGGCGGCAAGATCGACCTGAGCATCGACCCGCCCGGCGGTTACAAACGCGTCGCGCCCCTGGCCACGCAGATCATCGACGCGCTCAAGGCGAACGGCGGCAAGCTCGACTTCGACGACGCCACGCCGCCCGAGCAGGTGCGCGCCAAGTTCAACGTCTCCAAGAACACCTTCAAGCAGGCCTTGGGCGCGCTGTACAAAAAGCGCCGCATCCTCTTCACCCGCCCCGGCATCCAGCTTGTGGACAACAGCAGCTTCACGCCCGGGGACGCGGCCCAAGAAAAAGCCGCGCCCAAGGCGCGGCGTGAAATGAGGCCCATGCGGAAGAACGGCTGATGCCGCCTCAGTCCGGCTTGTGCGCGGTGTGGCAGGCCTTGCAGTTGGAGGCCTCCTTGTAGCGCTCGATCCCGTTCGGATCGCCTTTGGACAGGGCGGCGGAGGCGTCCGCCAGCTTCCCGGTCTTCTCTTTCCAGCTCGCCATTTCGCCTTTGGGCGGCTTGGCCAGGGTCATGGCCTTGTAGCCGGCGGCCAACTCCTTGAGCTCCTGCGGCGTCGCCTTGCCCATGGAGGCGCGCTTGGCAATTGGGTCGGTGCCCTGTGGCGCCTTGTGGTACTTCTTCATGAAAGCCTTGGTCGGGCTTTCGTTGTCCGCAGCCGCCGCGCCACTTTGAAAGGCCGCCGCGAGGGCGACCGCCGAGACAACAATGAGTTTGGAGAGAGTCTTCATTCGTATGAAATATTGCGAGTCGCCGCGCAGAGTATCAGGCGGTTTTCCCCCGTCAAACCCGGAGAACCGCTTATTTTCGCGCCTCGGGCGTGACCGAGAATTCCAGGCGCTCCCCGGCGCGCTGGACCACGACTTTCACTGGCTGGCCGATTTTCACCGCGTCGAGGGCGTAGGTGTAGTCGTAGATGTTCGCGATTTTCTGGCCCGCGAATTCGGTGATGACATCGCCCCCTTTCAATCCCGCCTTGTCCGCCGGGCTGCCGCCGCGCGTGCCGGAGAGCTTCACGCCCGCCACTTCGGTCGCGTAATCCGGGATGGTCCCCAAGTAGACCCGCAGCGCGTCGCGCGAGCCCGCGTTCTTGTCGTTGCGCTCCACCTTCAGGTAATCCGGTCGGTCCGGCGTGGAGGCCAGATCCTGCGCGATGCTTCCCACGAACCGTGTGACCCGCTCCAGCCCGGGATAATCGAGTGTTCCCGGCTTGTCGCCCGGGCGGTGGTATTCCTCGTGCGAGCCGGTGAAGAAAGCGAGCACGGGCACCCCCTTGGGATAGAACGCGGTGACGTCCGTCGGGGCGTAGGGATCATCCAGCAGTTGCAGGCTGAAGCCCGCCGCGACGTTCCGCTTCTCCAAGACTTTCCGCCAGACGCTCGACGAGCCAGTGCCGTTGATCGTCAGCTTGTTCTCGCGCAGCCGTCCGACCATGTCGAAGTTCAGGTAGGCGACCGTGTTGGTCAGCGGAAGCAAGGGCCGCTCCGCGTAGGCGCTGGAGCCGATCAACCCGATCTCCTCGCCGGACCAGAACGCGAAGACGACGGCGCGCGGCAGTGGATTGGTTCGCGCGCGGGCCGCGAAGGACCCCGCCAACTCGAGCACGGCGGCGCAGCCGGAGGCATTGTCATCCGCGCCGGGATGGACCTGGCCCTCTTCGCCTTTCACCGCGAAGCCGCCGGTTTCGCCGTGCCCCAGGTGGTCATAGTGGGCGCCGATCACCACCGCCTCGTTTGCGGTGGCGGCGTCGGCGCCTGGCAGCCAGCCCACGACATTGTAATCAGTCTTGCGCACATGGTTGATGGAGGCCGAAATGCGCACGCGGGCATTGGTCAGGGCGAGGGAGCCTTCGGCGTGGGGATTTTCGTTGTCGAGCCCGCTTTGCAAATCCTTCAGCGCCCTCCCCGAGCCGGCGAAAAGCGCCTCCGCCGTCTTGCCGGAAATGCTCATCGCCACGATGCCCGAGCCCGCCGAGGTGCCGTCCGACGAAAAACCGGCCATCTCACCGGCGTTCGGGGAAT
>CAZSXX010000559.1:0-2367 GCA_964611245.1 uncultured Verrucomicrobiota bacterium
CCGTGGCGCCGTTCGAGTGATCCAGTCCATACAACTTTTTGGTCGCGCTCGATTCCTGATCCAGGTCCAAGACGTCGCCCACCGAGGTTTGCATTCTCGCGGCGATTTCGAAATTGTTAATTCGGGCTTCGAGATCCGACTGGTCGGGGCGGGAATCGAGATGCCGTCTGTTGAGCGAGCGAAGAAAATGCAATTGGTTCTCGCGAGCCGCGGCGGAAACATCTGGCGGTGTCGCGAGATTGAACACAGGTGATCCTTCGGAGCGAATTTGAGTGCCTTGGTAATGCGCTGGAAGCCAGCCCGAGGTCCAATTGCGGATGCCGTCCACGGGCAGGCCCTTGCGGTCGGAGAGCACCACATAGGCCGGAAGATCCTCGCGATCCGATCCGAGTCCGTAGAGACCCACGCTCCCCAAGTCGGCCTGCCGCCCTGGAATTTCCCGGAATGAATGAGCCGGAGCGCCGATTCATGGTCCACTGAATCCGTGCACATCGAGTGAACCATCGTTATGTCATCCACGATCTGGCCCGTGTGCGGGAGCAGTTCTGAAAGCACCATGCCGCACTGGCCGCGCTTCGAAAACTGGTAAGGCGACTGGAGCAGCTTTCCGGCTTGTTTGTCGAAATGGATTTCGAGATCGCCTCCGGGATAGTCCTGTCCATGCCGCTTGGTGAGCTCGGGCTTTGGATCGAACAAATCCATTTGGCTCGGACCGCCGTGCTGGAAAAGGCAAATCACGGACCTGGCGGTGGGCTGATGATGGGAGGATTTGGCGGACAGCGGCAAGCCTGAGCGATTGTTCGAAATGTTCGAAACCGCCGCGAGCGACTTCGCGCCGCCCAAGAGATGACTCATCGCGAGAAATCCAAGCCCGCCCGCGCTTTTGCTGAGAAATGCGCGGCGGTTGAGTGGGAACTGATTGGAGAACGTCGGAAAATTCGTCATTAGTCGCGGGAGGTTAGTCGAGATAGGAAAACTCGTTGCTGGCAAGCAGCATCTGGCAGCAGTCGATCAAGGCTTTTTGGGCGGCGTCCGCCGCTCCCGAAAACAGTTCCTGTTGAGATTTTAGAAAAGCGAGCGCGGCTTCTTTCTCAGGCGGCGTCGGCAGCCGCGAGTAGCTCATCCGGTAGGCGTCCTCCACGGGGGTTTCGCGCGACAAGCGCGACGCCATCCCGCGCGCCCGGCGGCGTGTGAAATCCGAGTTCAAAAGAGTTAACGCCTGGAGCGACACGGTGGACACTGTCCGCTGGCCGCAAGCGGGGTTGAGCTGGGGCGCATCGAACACTTCCAGTATATTGATCGGGGCCGTTCTCTTGCGTTGCATGAACAGGGATCGGCGGAAAGCTCCCGGGGCGGCGTCGTCAATCACCACTTGCCCCTCACGATCATGGCTGACAGGCGTGTAAGGGCCGCTGAGACTTGGGCTCAGCTCCCCTGACACCATTAGCATCGCATCGCGCAATTCCTCGGCGTCGATTCGGCGGGGTCGTGTTCGCCATAGGAGAGTGTTGTCCGGGTCCGATGACGGGATGCTGGAGGGCGAAACGCTGCTCTGGCGAAACACCGCCGAGGTGACCAACAGCCTGTGAATCCGCTTCAGGTCCCAGTTCGAACGGATCAGCTCCGTCGCGAGGAAATCGATCAATTCAGGGTGCGTGGGGCGGGCTCCGCTGAAGCCGATATTGTCCACCGTGGCGGCAAGGCCTTCGCCAAAATGCTGTTTCCAAACGCGGTTGACAATCTGTCGAGCGACGGTGGTTTGATCTGGTGAAGTGAGCCATCGGGCGAGCGCGAGCCTGCGGCCTGAAGTGCGGAGTGATCCATTTGAAACGGCCGCATATTGATTACCGGGAGTGTTGAGCGCCGCAATCGCGGTTGCCGCAATTTCGCGGCCTTCGGTGGCATGGTTGCCGCGAATCAAGAGGCGATGCGTCGGCGGGGCCGTGGGCGGCTCCGAGACATGCGCCACTCTTGGCGGGGCCGCGGGCTTTTCTGATTGACGCCTCGAGAGGGCGGTTCTCAGGCTCTGAAGCGCCGCATCGCATTCTGGATAGCGCCGCGCGACGGCTTTTTCCTCCACATTCCACAAGGCCTCATGCTCCTTGAGTAGTTTTTTCTCCTCTTCTTTTCGGTCTTTTTCCGCTGTCTCCAGCGCTTTCTTCAAGTCTTTGCGAACTGGCTCCGGCAGGGACGCCAAGTTGGCATCGAGAAACCTGGCTTTGAACGGGGCGATCAGTCCCTGAATTGATTGGTTGAGGGTTTCAACGTCCTTTTCCCAACGCTCAGTCGCTTCTCGCACTCGGGTTCTCTCCGCAGCCGTGGCGAGTCCGACGACGCGCTCGCCAGGTTTAAGCCACTTTTCGGGAT
>CAZSXX010000560.1:0-2364 GCA_964611245.1 uncultured Verrucomicrobiota bacterium
AATCCTGATGTGCGGCTCGGTGAGCCCCAAATTGTTCGGGCTCCCGCTGACCGGAGAGGCGGTTGGAGTCAACTTGCAAGTCAACAAGCTCGGGCGCCAGGCCAGCCTTCGTTTCTCGCCCTCCAAGTTGTTGGGCATGATCAATGCCGCGCTGTACGTGCCGCTGGGCGACGTTGCGAGTCTGGGTTACTCACAAGCGTTTCCCGATCCTTCCCAGGCGATTTTGGCCGGGTTGTCCGGCACGCTGACGCCCGCCAGGGTCGGCGAACTCCTGGAGCAGAACGTCCTGCGGATGCTGGAGGACAGCACATTCACCATTGGTTATGAATTCTCGCCCCTCGGATTCAAGGTCGGCCGGGCCCAAGCGCGGGTGATCAACCCCAATCTGGTGAATCATCCCGTCCTCCGGACACCCGCCTGGCGCCGCCCGGAGACCCTGGGCAAACCGTCCCGGGTCGACCTGTTGATGGCGGCGGTCAACACCGATCGACTCGCCAACCCGCTCTGGAAGGGAAATGCGGGCGATCTATTCACAGTGTTTGAGGATGCGCCCCGGCAAGAGCAGGCGCGCGGGCTCAGCCTGGCCAACGATTATTTCCCGCACGGCGGAATCGTGGGGGCCGGATACCTGCAAGTGCCGCGCGCGTTGTATGAGAGCGTGCCTTGGGATCAGTGGAACATCGTGCTCAACCCGAACACCAACGCCCTGGCTCGCCTCGGCGCCGCGCTGGCTTACGTGGCCGAGTATGTGTTCAAAAGTGTCGAGGCAGGAAAGCTGACGTTCTATATCCCCGCCCCGAACCCACCAAGCTTTTTGGACTCCACAGGAAGGCCCCTGCCGCCGTCCCAGTTGCTCAACGGAATCATGCGGTTCGATGTCCGAAACCTGCGGGTCGGAAGCTTGTATCCCTTGGAGCAGAGTTTCCTCGGAGGTGAAATCAACGGCAAGATCCTGGGACTCACCATTCTCAAAGCGCGAGTCGAGGCTCTCCCAGCGGATCCATCGGCCGGCCGACCGGAGTCGGTTCTGCAGATCACGAGTGAAGGCCCGACCGGTGGGTGGTTGAAGGATTTTATCCCGACGGCAAATTTGATTTTCGAGATGCGCCAAGCTCCGCCCAAGACCATTGAACAATGGGCGGCGGAGCTGGCGGTCACCGAGGCGCAGCTTCGTTCGCAAATGGCCGCCGGAATGAACGATGCCGCGGCGATGGCCGCGCTTCAGAGTCTTCTCCAGGGAATCCAACAGAATCTGCCCAAGGTAAAACTGGAGAGCGCGATCGCTTTGCGGATTCCTCCCGCATTAAGTCAGTTGATCCAACTGGAGTCGGGCTCCAGCGCGCAACTCGTCGCTTACTCACCCCAATATGATCCGGCGGCGCCTGGCGGCGGCCCATTGGCTGAAGCGAAGCGGCGTGGTGGCATCGCGCTCAAAGCGAACTTGAAGTTTGGCAACTTGTTCTCCGTCCCCAACGCCGAGCTCTCTGTGTTGCCCACGACTGCTGGTCTGCCGGCGCTGGCCGGACGGTTCGGACCGACCACCGCCGTCCTTCCAGGTGGCGCTGGCCTGCGGAATGTGCTGATTGATTTTAATAGCGCGGTGCCGTCACTCGCCGCTTCCGGGCAAATGTCCCCAATCGATCTGGGGCCTGCTTTTCGGATCGTGCCGCTCTCTGGAAACGACCTGTCCGTCAGCCTGCAACTGGCCGCCGGCGCGTCCAGTTCCTTCAAGCTCAATCCGGCCAAACTGAGCTTCAACTCGATGTTCGCGGGCGACCTCGCCATTCGGATGCATGGCGACACGCCAAACGACCCATTCACCTACGCCACCGACGGGCCGTGGTCAGCCAATCTGAGTTTGGAAGGGACGGCCCCCATCGAATTGCAATTTGGTGGACAAACCGTCCTCCGGGTGGCCCGCGGCAGCGTCCAATCGGCGGGCATCAGCCGTGATGGCCAAGGAGTGATCAGTTTGAACCTAGTCATTCGCGGCAATTCCAGCCTGACAGCGTTTCCAAGCAAGGACTTCGCGCAAACTTTCACTCTCAGCTCCTCCACGACATTGAGCGTCGACTCCAGCGGGCGGTTCAACTTGGACGCGGCGATCAACGATCAACCCGGCTTGGGGGCGACGCTCAAGGGGCGTGTGACGCTCGCGAACAATCCGGATCTGCGTTTCACGTTGGGTGGGTCGGTGACGCTGCCCTCATTTGGCGGCATCCGCATCGTGCCGTCGGGAATCGCCCTGCCCGCCCCGGCGAACACAACGGTCGCTGGCAGCCTCGTGATCCAACGCAAAGACAACGCCACGCAAGCCACGCTCCAAATCAAGCCTGCCCGGCTGTTTCTCGAAACTGCCCTGGG
>CAZSXX010000561.1:0-2363 GCA_964611245.1 uncultured Verrucomicrobiota bacterium
AGTTAATGCTGGGGGCGGCCATGCGCCACCAGCATTCGGGGCTGGCGGTGCCCGATTTTCCCCTGGCTTACGGGCGGATCTGGCCCAAGACCGACGCGGCCTCGGTGGACCTTTACAACCGGGTGCGGCATGACCACCGGGAATTCAACGACATCACGGCCGGGCAGATCCACCTGCACATGACGCACCGGGCGCTGGCGGTGGGCATCCTCGGGTTGGTGGCGGCGTGCTGGATCAAAGCGCGGAACGGCGCGGCGGGGCAGGGGATGGCGCGGTTGGCGCGGGTCTGGATGGGGATGATTTTGCTGCAGGCCGCGCTGGGTGTTGTGACGGTGCTGAAGAACAAGCCGGCGGACATCGCGACGGCGCATGTGGTGGTGGGGGCGGCCAGCCTGGCGCTGGGCGTGTTGATGTGCATGATGCTGACGAAGCTTGCGCGGGAGCGGGCGTTGGAGAAGAATCCCGTTTTCGAGCCTGACCTGGCAGGCGCGCAAGGATGAAGAGCTCAGTCGCAGAAGTGTTGGCCGACAGCGCGGTGGTGGACCACCCCGCGCAGAAATCCGTCTGGGCGGACCTGATCAAGGCGCGGCTGACGACGCTGGTGGTGCTGACCACGGCGGCGGGATTTTACGCGGGCTGGCGGGGGGCGTTGGACTGGGCGCTGCTCTTCCACACGGCGCTGGGAACGGCGATGGTGGCGAGCGGCGCGGCGGCTTTGAACCAACTGCTGGAGCGCGATTACGACGCCCTGATGGAGCGCACGGAGGACCGCCCGTTGCCCAGCGGGCGGCTGACCCCGGAGACGGTGTTGCTGGTGGGCGGGGGGCTGTCCATCGTGGGCTTGGTTTACCTGGCGGTGGCCGTCAACCTGCTGACGAGCGCGCTCGGGGCAATCACATTGGTGAGCTATTTGTGGATTTACACGCCGCTCAAGCGGGTGACCACGCTGAACACGGCCATTGGGGCGATTCCCGGGGCGTTGCCGCCGTTGATGGGCTGGACGGCGGCGCGGGACGAAGTTTCCGGCGGGGGTTGGGCATTGTTCGCGATATTGTTTTTCTGGCAGCTCCCGCATTTTCTGGCCATCGCGTGGATGTACCGGGAGGACTACGCCCGGGGCGGGTTCGCGATGCTGCCGGTGGTGGACAAGGATGGGCAGCGGACCGGGCGCCAGGCCTTGAGCCACACGTTGGGATTGCTGCCAATCAGCCTGAGCCCGTTCATTTTCAAGCTGGCCGGGCCAGTTTACCTTTTCGCGGCGCTGATCCTCGGGATCATCTTTGTGGGGGCCGCCTTCCGCTTTGCGCGTGAATTGACCCATGCGCGCGCGCGGACATTGTTCTTTGTATCGATCATCTATTTGCCGCTCTTATTTGCGGCATTGGCGCTCGATAAAGTTAAGTGAAACTTTGCCGGGGAACTTGACATGGGATGGGCCGACGATTTTACTCGGCGGCCTGTTTTCGGTCTGACCCCAGCCCGAACCAGGAATTGACACATGCAGCCTAGCAGCCCAGCGACAACACATGGAGCCGCTCATGATCACCACGATCACGAGGAACTCGGCTTTTGGCGGAAGTACATTTTTTCGACCGACCACAAAGTCATCGGAATCCAGTACGGGCTTTGCGGCCTGTTCTTCCTCCTCTTCGGCTTCGGCCTGATGATGATGATGCGCTGGCAGATGGCGTATCCCGGCAAGCCGCTTCCCTTCGGGATTGGCGGGCTGCTGGAGGCGACCATGGGCCAGGTGGCCAGTGGCGGGGTGATGAGCGGCGACCTTTACAACATGTTCGGCGCCATGCATGGCACGATCATGGTGTTCATGGGCATTGTGCCGCTGGCCTTCGCGGCGTTCGGCAACTACGTGGTGCCGCTCCAGATTGGCGCGCCGGACATGGCCTTCCCGAAAGTCAACATGGCCAGCTTTTGGGCCTTTTTCGTCGGTTGCGTCATCATGATGGTCAGCTTCGTCATCCCAGGCGGGCCGGCCCAGAGCGGTTGGACCTCCTATTCGCCCTTGGCCACGATTGTGGCGGGCCAAGGCCAGACTTGGTGGATTGTCGGGATGGTGTTCCTGATCACCTCATCCCTGCTCGGCTCCGTGAACTTTCTGGCCACGATCATCCAAATGCGGGCGCCGGGGCTCACGTGGATGCGCCTTCCGTTTTTCGTGTGGGCCCAGTTCGTGACGGGCTTCCTGCTCCTGCTGGCGTTCCCCCCATTGGAGGCGGCGGCGGTGATGCAGTTGATGGACAAGGTGGCGGGCACGAGCTTTTTCATCCCGACCGGGCTCTTGGTCTCGGGCAAGGCGGCTGACGTGAGCGGCGGGGGCAGCCCGTTGCTCTGGCAGCACCTGTTCT
>CAZSXX010000562.1:0-2363 GCA_964611245.1 uncultured Verrucomicrobiota bacterium
GGGAGGACTTCGACGCCGAACGCGCGGGCTTCGTTGATGAGGATGGAGACTTTGTCGGTGTCGCCCATGTCGTTGGTCAACATGGCGCTGAGGAATTCGACGGGGTAATTGGCCTTCAGGTAGGCGGTTTGGTAGGAGACGATGGCGTAGGCGGCGGCGTGCGATTTGTTGAAGCCGTAGCCGGCGAATTTTTCGAGGAGGTCGAAGATTTCGTTGGCCTGTTTCTCGGGGATTCTATTCACGGCGGCGGCGCCTTTGACAAATTTGGCGCGCTCCTTCTGCATTTCCTCGACCTTTTTCTTGCCCATGGCGCGGCGGAGGAGGTCGGCGCCGCCGAGGGTGTATCCGGCGAGGGCCTGTGCGGCCTGCATGACCTGCTCCTGGTAGACGAGGATGCCGTAGGTTTCGGATGAGATGGGCTCGAGGAGGGGGTGGGGGTATTCGATTTTGACGTCGCCGTGGCGGCGGCTGATGAAATCGGGGATGAGGTCCATGGGACCGGGGCGGTAGAGGGCGATCAATGCGGTGATGTGCTCGACGGAGCTGATCTGGAATTTGCGGCAGAGGTCGCGCATGCCGCTGGATTCCAACTGGAAGACGCCGATGGTGTTGGCCTTGTTGAGGAGGTCGTAGGTTTTTGGGTCGTCGAGGGGGAGGTCGTCGATGGGGACGTCGATGCCTTTGACGAGCTTGATGAGTTCGCAGGTGTTGCGGATGACCGTCAGGGTTTTGAGGCCGAGAAAGTCCATTTTGAGGAGGCCGAGGTCGCCGACGGGGTTCATGGCGAACTGGGTGACGATGGTGCCGTCCTCGTCCTGCTTGAGGGGGAGGAGGTTTTCGAGCGGTTGGTCGGCGATGACGACGCCGGCGGCGTGGACGGAGGAGTTGCGGGTGATGTCCTCGAGGACGAAGGCGGTGTCGAGGAGCTCGCGGGTGACCTCCTCGGTTTCGTAGGCGGCTTTGAACTCGGGGTTTTGCTTGAGGGCCTTGTGGAGGTCCATTTTGAGCTCGGCCGGGATCATTTTGGCGAGGCGGTCGGTTTCGCCGAAGGTGAGGCCCATGACGCGGCCGACGTCGCGGACGACGGATTTGGCGCCCATGGTGCCGAAGGTGATGATTTGCGCGACGGAATCGCGGCCGTATTTTTCGCGGACGTACTCGATGACGTCGGCGCGGCGGTCATCGGCGAAATCGATGTCGATGTCTGGCGGATTGACGCGCTCGGGGTTGAGGAAGCGCTCGAAGAGGAGGCCGTAGCGGATGGGGTCGACGTTGGAGATTTCGAGGAGGAAGGTGACGATGGAGCCGGCGGCGGAACCGCGGGCGACGCAGGTGATGCCCTTGGCGCGGCCGAATTGGACGAAGTCGGCGACGATGAGGAAGTAGCTGATGAAGCCGGTTTTCTCGATGACTTTGAGCTCCATTTGGAGGCGGTCGACGACGGTTTTGACGGCCTGCGCGACGGCTGGGTCGTGGAGATCGGTGACGGGCGCGGAGGCGGGGGGCTCCGGTTTGTAGGTGGGGAGGCGGCGGGCGTCGGCCAGGTTTGTGACGATGAATTCTTCGCCTTTGGCCTCGGCGACGAGGCCGTAGCGGCGGGCGAGGCCTTCGGCCAATTGGCGGCGCAGGAGGCCCTCGCGGGTGAAGCCTTCGGGGGGGTGGAAAACGGGGTAGTGCAGCTTGCCGAACTCGATTTCGACGTTGCACTTCTCCTCGACCTCGCGGGTGTTTTTTAGGGCGCCAGGAACCTCGGTGAAGAGGGCGGCCATTTCCTCGGCGGAGCGGAGGTAGAATTGCTCGGGGACGTAGCGCATGCGCTTGGGGTCGGAGAGCTGGCTTTGGGTGCCGATGCAGATGAGGCAGTCGTGGGCGTGGGAATGGCCGCGCTCGACGTAATGGACGTCGTTGGTGGCGACGAGTTTGAGGCCGAATTCCTGGGCCCAGGGAATGAGGCTGCGGTTGACTTTGGCCTGCTCGGCGATGCCGTGGTTCTGCAGTTCGAGGTAGAAATTTTCGGGGCCGAGGGTTTGCTTGAACCAGTCGATGGAGGCGCGGGCGCGCTCGAGGTCGTCGTTGATGATGTGCTGGGGGATCTCGCTGGCGATGCAGCCGGAGAGGGCGATGAGGCCGGTTTTGTGCTGGGCGAGGAGCTCCTTGTCGATGCGGGGTTTGTAGTAGTAGCCGCGGAGGTGGGCGTCGGAAACGAGCTTGACGAGGTTGCGGTAGCCTTCCTCGTCGCGGGCGAGGAGGACGAGGTGGTTGTAAACGTCCTTGCCGCCGGAGGAGCTTTTCTTTTCAAGGCGGCTGCCGGGGGCGACGTAGACTTCGCAGCCGATGATGGGCTTGATGCCTTTATTGCGGGC
>CAZSXX010000563.1:0-2346 GCA_964611245.1 uncultured Verrucomicrobiota bacterium
TTGTGAGGTAGACCTGAGCCTCCGGATCGCCAAACCGCGCGTTGAACTCGATCACTCTTGGGCCCCGGGGCGTGAGGATGATGCCGGGATACAACACGCCGCGGAAATCGATGCCCTCGGCTTGGCATCCGGCAACCCACGGGTCGAGAATGATCCGTTGGATTAACTCCAGCTCGTCCTGGGAGACGAATGGCGTTGGGGAGTAAGCGCCCATGCCTCCCGTGTTGGGGCCTTTATCACCGTCGAAGATTCGCTTATGATCCTGCGCGGTGGGGAAAAGTTTCGCCACTCGGCCGTCGCAAAGGGCATGCAACGACACCTCCAAACCTTCCAAAAATTCCTGGATCACCAGCCGGCGGCCCGCGTCGCCAAAAGCCTTTGCCACCATGATTTGCTGGATCGCGCTCGCGGCTTCCTCGTGGCTGGAACAAAGGATGACCCCTTTCCCGAGGGCCAGCCCATCGGCTTTCACCGCGCACCGGCCGCCCAGCGAACGGGCAAAGGCGAGCGCAGCCTCCGGCTCCTCAAACGCTTCGGATCGCGGGGCGGGAATCTTGTGCCGCCTCATGAATCCTTGCGAGAACACCTTCGATGACTCGAACAGGGCCGCCTTTTTGGTGGGCCCCCAAATTCGGAGCCGCTGTTGTTGGAAGAGGTCCGTGATCCCGAGCGCCAAAGGGTTGTCAGGGCCCACCACCGTGAGATCGACCTTTTCACGGAGCGCCAGATGCAGCAAGCCCGGGAGATCGTCCGCGTTGATCGGGATCGTCCCGACAGGCTTGCCCGATGCCGAGGCCGCTTCGGCGGCGATGCCAGCGTTGCCCGGCGCGCACAGAATCCCGCTCACCCGCCTCGATTGGGCTAGTTTCCAGACAATGGCGTGCTCTCTGCCGCCCGAACCAACCACCAGTATCTTCATCTCGCGCGGTATCCAATCAGGAACGCGCGCCGATGGGAAGGCTCTGGATCGGGTTCACCTGAGAAATCATCACTGGACCCAGCGCGGGTGGGCACGATCGCGGATGCGGTCATTTTTCCAGTGGATTCCAAACCTTCCGAAACCCCAGCGCCTGGAAGTCCTTCACGTTCACCGTCGCGAACTCCGTCACACCTTGCGCGGTCATGGTGAGGGCGGAGCGGGTGTCGTAGAGCTTTCGAAAAGCGAAGGCGTTGGCGCGGGCTTTCTGCCAGAGCGCGTCGTGGAGCGGGCGGCTTTCGGAGGGGAAACCGATGAGCCGCCAACGCGGATGCGAGCGGTAGATCTGGATGACTTCGACTGCCTCCTCGGCCGGAAGAGGGTGCTTGAGCACGGCGGGGTTGCGGAGGAGGCCGTAGAACTCCGCCAGGATGAATTCGGAGATGGCCACGTCCTCATCGCCTTGAATTGAAATCAGCCAGGCATGCGATGGTTTATGCCAGGGTGAAGCGTTGTTGAAGGCGTAGAGGAGGATGTTGGCGTCAATCGAGAGCATGGCTCCTTTTTTTGCCCCGGCGGGTGAGGCGGATTTCCGTGTTGGTCAGTTGCGCCTCGGCCTTGATTTCCGCGTGGCTCAGCCCTTTCCATCCGAGATTGCGCGGCTTCGGCGGCTGCCATTCGCGGTTCGCTTCCGGATCCGGATCGTAAACGCTGAGGATGTATTCGATGCCGCGCCGGGCGAGTTCGGCGAGGGAAATTTCGCGGGCTTCGCACAGTTTTTTCGCGCGCGCGAAGGTGTCGTCGGGGAGTTGGATTTGAGTTCGCATCATGCCAACAAACTGACAGCGCGTTGGGATGCTGTCAATGTGACATCGGTAGACCGGCTTGTCAGAAGCGGCGGGAAACAAACACAATCGTGACGCCTAGAAAACCATGTGGCGTATGTTTGGGGAGCGGATCACCGTTTTCCGGGGGCTGCGTCACGGCGGTTCCCGCGGAAGGGGTGGGTCAGTTGCCTTAACCAGCCCTCCGGCACTGGATGTCCCTGTATCCCGTAGGCCTGCGGCCACTCATTGCCTGGCAGGTGCTGTGTGCCAAACAGGCGATCCAGCAGCGGCAGATGCACCGCGAAGTTTTGGTCGATTGGCGTCTCGGCGTGATGCCAGTGGTGTCCTCGTGGGGTCGTGATGACGTGATCCACCCAGCCAATTCGAAAGGTCGTCTGGCCCTTCAGTTGCGGAAACGCCCGTTCAAGCGGCACGAAGACCAGCACAAGGCCCGTGAGACCCAGCACTTTGCGTTCTCGAAGCAAGAGCGACACCGCACCGAGGAGAAAGGAGACGCCGATTGTCACCTGCAGGAGGGCGCGCAGCACGGCGACGGGGTACTTCGTCCGGAAGTCCTCGGTGGAGAACACTCCGGGGAACCAG
>CAZSXX010000564.1:0-2346 GCA_964611245.1 uncultured Verrucomicrobiota bacterium
ACGATCAAAGCCTCGAGCCAGCCGTGATGCTGCATCCGGTCGGCGAGCGCGCCGCCGACTAAGGCGATGCGATCCTTCTGTTTCAGTTCGAGTTTCGGCGCGGCGGCGGCGTTTCCGGTTGGCAGAAAAAACGCGGCCGCCAGGAGCCATGAGAAATGAGTCCAAGAGTTCATGAGTTTGAAAAAAAGACATACTGCCCGAACCGATCAACTTCAAAAGGAAAAAGTCTGAAAAAATTGGCCGGCACATTCTCCACTGACTCTCACTCATTCCAATTCATTCAAGATCCGTCGCGGTTGGAGAAGCTCCGCCTCGGTGGTCCAAGTCGGCTTTCCATCACATTTGGCGCTCGTGCCGAGGGGCCGGAAACTGCCCCCGAGATTCCGCCTCATGGCGCTCCGTTCCGACCAAAACCCCCTGGCGCCCACTTTCCGTTGGTTAATTCTTGACTGACTCGCGCGTCTCGAAGCATGACACCAACATGATCCAGACGCATTCCCCCAACTCGCTGATCTTCGTGGCTGGTGTTCTGCTGGGTGTCTTCTCCCTTCACGGGATTGACGCGGAGTGGCCTTCTTACAGGCGCGATGGCGCGTTGTCGGGCTATTCCCCCCTGCGCGGTGGATTCGCGACTCCCCCACGGCTGCTTTGGTCGATCGATTTGGGTGGCGCTTCTGTTCCAGTCGAGACGGTTCGAGTTCAAGATTTCACAGGGGATGGGCGCGATGAGTTCTTGCGGATAGCGAAGGATCGCTTGATTTGCCAGAGCTTAAACGGCACGAAGCTGTGGGAGGCGGATGGGTTTTCATCCCCTTCGGTTCTGGAGACACGCGATTTCGCGGGGGACGGCGGCCGGGGATTGTTGGTCGAAGACGACACGGGGACCGAGATCAGGACCTGGATGGTGGATGGCCGGACCGGGATTCGGGCTGAGTTGAGCCGGCGCCGGAATGTGTTTGGGTACCGGCATCGATTTGGCTCGATCCTGCCCGGGGTGCGAGGTCAGCAGTATTGTCATTGGTGGGACGGACAGGACAACGAACTGACCGGGCCCATCGCGCATGGTCATGTTTGGAGTTTCGAAGACGGCTTGACGCGTCCGCGCTCTCGATTCCGGGTCGACGTGGCGGGGATGATTTATTCCGCGCAGCACCTTTTTGCCGACATGGACCGGGATGGCCAGCAGGAAATGGTCATGGTGAGCCACGAGCAGATGTGGATTTACGACCTGGCGACGGGCCGCCAGAAAGCTTTTGCGAGATGGCTTCCGAGCATCCGGAGTTACTCATCTTCCATGGCGCTGATTCCGTTGTCGCGAGGCGAGCTTCCCTCATTGCTTCTCATCAATCCTCATATCCCTGGCTTGGAAGTCGTCCGCTGGGATGGCACCAACATGGGCCGGATCTGGAAAAAAATTGTTGGCCCCGAAGAAAGCCAATACCAGCAGCGTGTCCAAATCCGGGAGGCCGTTCCGGATCCGTTCCTCGACCTGAATCACGACGGGCGAACGGAGATCCTTGCCGCGATCACGAATGAACACGGCGACAGTGAAACCCGTTTGGCCATTTTTGACGCGCTCTCTGGGCAGCGGTTCCTAGATGAACCGGGGCTGTCTATTGAGGCCGTGGACGATCTCGACGGCGACGGAAATCCTGAAGTCTTTCTGCGCGAGAAAGAGGAGTTGCGGATTGCGAACTGGAACGGAAAGCAGTTCATCGATCGATGGCGGAGCAAGAATGCGGCCGTCGTGGCGGATTCAAGGCCGCGTGACCGGGATCTGGCCCGGAGTGCCACCGCGGGCCCCTCGCACAATCCAACTGTGGCGCGGGACATGGTCCACAAGTCGGAATTCATTTTGCGCTTGGGCGCGGAACCTTGGCGCTGCCGGTTCATTCCTGATGGTTCGCTGGCCAAAGTTGGTTCGGCTTCAATCGCCGACCCTCCCGGCGGAGACCCGCCCCAGGCCGTGAAGCAAGTGAGCTGGCTTTGGGAAGGAACCACCTTGGTGACAAAATCGAATCAGCAGGCATTGTTCCGATATGACATCCCCTCCCAGAAGGTGTACATGCCGCCGCCCGCTCTGGTCGGAACACTCAACGGGCAACGTCGAATCATCGTTCGCAACGCCGGTGGAACTTTGGGGTCCTATTCGACGAATGGCGCGGACGCCCGTGCGCTCGTGCCTCGCAGCCCCGCGTTCACGCAGTCTGATGGACTTTACTATACGCATCTGTCGTCGGCTTCCATTTGCGATTTGAGCGGCGATGGGGATCCCGTGCTGCTGGCTTGCACGCGCGGGGACGACGGACGCCCTTCCGTGGTCGCCGTAGACGGACGGGGACAGGT
>CAZSXX010000565.1:0-2345 GCA_964611245.1 uncultured Verrucomicrobiota bacterium
TCGCGGGACCGGCCTCGGCCTGAATCATTTCCTGGTCGCCCCCGCTGGACCCTGGCGCCAAGCCATCCAGCTTGCCGGTCGCCAAATCCATTTCGGCGAAGTTGCCGTAGGTGCAAGCCGCTGGATCCTCGACGCAAGACGGATTGGGATCCAACCCGGCGAGAGGATGGGTTCCCGCGCGAAAAACACCCAGCTCGAAGGCCGAGATAAAGATCGGCGCGGCCTCTTCGAAAATCAGCCTTGGGCCGGCGGTCAGCGGCGCCGCGTTGACGCCGAACAAACTCACATCCGGCACCACCCAAGACCGCCGCACCCACTTTCCCGAGCCCGCGAGAGTATGCCGCCGATCGGGCGCCACAAACCCAATCCCCCCCTTGTCATCCGTCGCGTAGGCCTCGGGCCCAAATCGTTTGCCAGCCAAGGCGGGGTCATCATAGAACTCAACGCACACTTTCATGGATCGCGCGTCTCCGCAGGCGGCGCCCAAATAAGTGTCCGTGATTCCAAAGTTCATGTAGTCGCCGTTCGGTCTGACCGCCCGGCGTTTTTCTCCCGCCGGTCCAATGCCATCCACGAACGTCACCTGCTGATCCCCGCCGTTGAGCACTTGGAGGCGATTCGACAGATTTCGCGCAATGTCGATTCCAGCCAGATTCGTGTTGGGTTCCGGCGGGCAGGTCTCAGCGCTGGCAAATCGATTGACCTGGTCAGGCTCTCCAAAAGCGCCCTTTTCGCCGAATGCCATGACTCGAACAATGAGGTTCGGCACGCCTTCCATGCGGATGGTGCCGCCATTGACGCCACCCGCGCCGATGCCTCCGACCGCGTTGGCTGGAATGGATCCAACCCGGCGCGAGCCGTCGCTTGGCCGTTCGCTGTTGGGAATACGAAAGAGGATCCAGTTCCACTTCTTGTTCCGAGCTTCCACAGGGACTTGTCCGCCGACTGGGGCCGCGAGCTCAGGCAGAGTTCCGATGAGGAAATTGAAATTTCTCGGATTGCCGTTGGCCTGGAACAAGGCGCCGTCGCCGTAGGCCTGGATCAAAATATCGATCTCCTCGTCATCCGCCCATTCGGCAAAATCAAGATCCGCGGTGTTGAGGTAATTGCCCAGCACTTTGATCCCGTCGAATCCTCCAATTTTGATCGCCTCCGTATTTTGATCGCCTCCCGACAGAAGGTTCATGTTGCCCTCGATCCAATTGGCGCCATGGGGATCGAACGCATCGTTGACGCTGACAAAATGAACAACTTTATTTTTGTCCGCGCTGGCGGGCCAATTCTCAGGTGGGAACGGACCCTGGGGTTGGGCCTCCGCCATTGGCGTCAATAAGAGGCAAGTGAGCCAAATGCTATGTTTAATAGTTGTTTTCATGATGCGTCGTTTTAAGGTTTTCGCGTTGATCCATCCACCACGAAGAACGACAAACTGGCCGCGATTCGCCAATTCATCTCCTTTCGTTAGAGGCCGTTGCCGAGGGGTCTGTTAGGATGCTTAACTCTGCGACTTCCAGGAGTCAAAGAAAATTTCCAAATCGATTCATCCTTCGCCTGGGCGTGGCATATTCCTGCTCGATTCGTGTTTGATTATTGCGGCTTTCAGCACTGCGACGGGCGATGCCGCCATAACGATCGCTCCAGCAACCACACTCGCTGGAGACCACGGTTTCACTCCGAGAGAAGCCTGAAAAAGGCAGTGCTTCCAATCGCGGTCGTCGGGGCGGTTAAACTGGCGGATCCGCGACCGTCGAAGACCGAATTGGTGACTCGGATCCAACGCGCCAAATCTCCCGAACGTTCGAGGGCGAAGGCCGCGCCGGGGGGGCCTTCCGCGGCGATGCGGACCGTGGCGCTGGGTGGCAACGCGACACTCGTGAATCTCATGGGCGCGCGAACAAAACGAGCTTTAACCGATGCCGGGCCGCTCATGTTCCACGTCTGAACGCTTCCTGTCCCCAGCGGGGTCGCGCTCTCCCATCCAGCAAAGACCCAGCCTTTCGAAGCCAACGCTTCCAGCCTCAGAGGCACTCCAAGGAAGTAAACACCGCGCCAAGGGTAGGGACGGGCTGAGTCCACGCCTGGAGTCCCGGCGCCGACGAGGATCGAATTGACGCGAACCATTCCACTTCCGGGTGGCGATGTGTCGACACTCAGAGAGCCATAGCCTTGAAGCTTGAATTGAGTCACCGCATGCTGGCGGAGATTGATCGGCCGCTGGGTGGCGAACAGCCGCAGGCTCCTGAGTTGATTGGTCCACCCCGTCATGGAGTCTTCCATGGTTCGCCATCGTTGGATGTGCTCGGGCATCGCGAAGGAAAGGCTCGCGACCATCGCATCCAACACTT
>CAZSXX010000566.1:0-2342 GCA_964611245.1 uncultured Verrucomicrobiota bacterium
GGCGGTCGAAAAACTCATACATCACCTCGCGGCGGAGGGTGACGTGGCAGCCGATGGCCTGGCCTTCGCGCAGCTTGAAGTTGGCGATGCTCTTGCGGGCTTTGTTGACGACGGGCTTGCGGCCGGTGATCATCTGCAAATCCTTGGTGGCATCCTCGACGGCGCCCTTTTCGAGCGAGGCGCTGACGCCCATGTTGATCACGATCTTGGTGATTGCGGGCGTCTGGTGGACGTTTTTGTATTGCCGTTTTTCCATCAAAGCGGGTTTGACCTCTTCGTGGTACTTCTTAAACAGTCGCGGCTTCGGTTTCGTGTTGTCGCTCATACTCGATTAGGCTTTGGCCGGGGCGGCGCTGGGACGCTTGCCGGCGCGGGAGTCGAAATTTTCGGCCTTCATCACATTGGAGATGTGGATGGTCCCCTCGCGTTCGATGATGGCGCCGTTGGGGTTGTTTTGGTTTTTCTTCGTGTGTCGCTTCAGCATGGCGACGCCTTCCACGATCACACGGCTCTTGCCCGTCAAGACTTCAATAATCTTGCCGCGCTTGCCGCGCTGCGACCCGGTGATGACCACCACTTCGTCGCCTTTTTTAACATGTCTCTTGGGCATATCCTAAATTCCTGGGCCGCTTCAGATCACTTCCGGAGCGAGCGAAATAATTTTCATGAACTTTTTCTCGCGGAGCTCGCGAGCCACCGGGCCGAAAATGCGGGTTCCGCGCGGGTTGTTTTCCTTGTCGATGATGACGATCGCGTTGGAATCGAACCGGAGGTAGGAGCCGTCGGCGCGCCGGATGGGCTGGCGGGTGCGGACGATGACGGCGTTGACGACCTCGCCCTTTTTCACGGTGCCGTCGGGGGCGGCTTCCTTGATGTGGGCCTTGATGACATCGCCCACGCGGGCATACTGCTGGTTGCGTCCGATGACGCCGATGGCCCAGGCGCGCTTGGCGCCTGTGTTGTCGGCCACGTCCATGCTGGAGCGAATTTGTAACATAGTGTTTCCTCTTCAGCCGAATCAGCCCGCCACGGGTGCGGAGGCCTGGCTCTTGGTCAAAATTTCAACGATTTTCCACCGCTTCAATTTGGAGAGCGGGCGGGTTTCCTGGATGAGGACGAGGTCGCCGGGCTTGGCTTCGCTGTTCTCGTCGTGGGCGTAGAACTTCTTGTAGGAAGTGACCACTTTCTGGAATTTGGGGTGCTGGAAGCGGCGTTCGACCCGGACCACGATGGTCTTGGCCATCTTGTTTGAAATCACCTCGCCGGTGCGCTCTTTGCGCCGGCCGGCCCCTTTGGCGGGGGCCTCTGCTGTTGTCGCGGTTGTATTTTCGTCGGCCATACTTAAGCTTTCTTGTTCCGCAGCGCGGAGAGTTGGGTTTCGATGCGGGCGATGTCCTTGCGGAGATCGCGGATGCGCGCGGGTTTTTCGAGCTGCGCGCTGGCCTGCTGGAGGCGGAGGTTGAACATTTCGTGGCGCATGTCGCGACCCTTGGCGGCCAATTCCACCGCGGTCATATCTTTAATTTCGTTCTTCTTCATGACCTCAAAAATCAGCTGATGGTGTGGCGCGAAATGAATTTCGTGCGGATGGGGAGTTTGTCGGCGGCCAAGCGCATGCCTTCGCGGGCGACGGCTTCAGTGACGCCATCGACCTCGAAGAGGACGTTGGCGGGGCGGATGACGGCGACCCAGGATTCGACGCCGCCTTTGCCGGTGCCCATCCGGACTTCCAGGGGCTTTTTCGTGTAGGACTTGTCCGGGAAAATGCGGATCCAGACTTTGCCGCGGCGCTTCATGTAGCGGGTGATCGCGACACGGGCGGCTTCGATCTGCTTGGTGTCCATCCAGCAGCGCTCCAGGGCCTGCAATCCGAACTCGCCAAAGGCGACGGTGGCGCCGCGGGAAGCAATCCCCGTACGGTGCCCCCGCTGCATTTTGCGGTACTTCACTCTGGCCGGCATCATTGGCATACTAAAATCCTCTTAAAAAATCGTTGTTACTTGCCGACAGGCGCCACGGAGGTGGCCTGGTCGATCGGACGGTCGGTCCGTTCCTGCGGTTTCTCGGGCTTCATTTCACCCTTGCAAATCCAGACTTTGATTCCGAGCTTGCCGTAAACGGTTTTGGCTTCGGCGAAACCGTAGTCGATGTTGGCGCGGAGGGTGTGGAGCGGGACGCTGCCTTCGTGGTAGGTCTCGACGCGGGCCAATTCGGCGCCACCGAGGCGGCCAGCGCAGCGGATCTTGATCCCCGCGGCCTTCATGTCCATGGCTGTCTGGACGGATTTCTTCATGGCGCGGCGGAAACCGACGCGGCGCTCGAGCTGGACGGCGATGTTTTCT
>CAZSXX010000567.1:0-2328 GCA_964611245.1 uncultured Verrucomicrobiota bacterium
TCCATCCGCACGGAGCGAGCTATGCGAGCACGGATACTGACTTTCTCGTCAGCGATTCTCAGGATTTTCATCCCACTGACGTTCTCGAGGACGCGGACGGCAGTTTGCTCGTGGTGGATACGGGCGCCTGGTATAAACTTTGTTGCCCCAGCTCGCAGCTTTCCAAGCCGGAAGTCTTAGGCGGGATCTACCGCGTTCGAAAAACTGGAATGCCCCGCCTGGCTGCCGGCCAATCCACTGCAGCCTACTTGGCCCTGTCCCGCCCTCCGGTCCTGTCTGGAGCCGCAACCCTGGTGGCACTGAGGCAGGCTGTGTGGCGTCACGATCCCACCAACGCTCCCTTCCTGCGCTCGGTCCTAGCCAAAGCGTCCAAAGAATCCGCTTCCAGCGCCGCCGCCGCGCACGAAGCCCGCATCGCCGCGGAAGGATTGGGCCGGCTTCGGGACATTGCAGCCGTGCCCTTGATCTTCGACGCCATCAGCTCGGGGCCCAAAGCGGATCCGGTGTTTCAGCACAGCCTGATTTTCGCGCTCATCGAGATCGCCGCCTCTTCCGAAACCCGAGCGGGGTTGCGGAGCCGGAACGTATCCGTCCAACGCGCCGCGATCATCGCGCTCGACCAGATGGATGGAGGCAATCTGACGGCGGCTGAATGGCTGCCCCTTCTTCGAATCGAGGATTCGGAGCTGCGGCGGGCGGCTCTTTGGATTTTCAAGCGTCATCCTGAGTGGGCTGGCGAAAGCGCTGGGCTCGCGGCTGAATTGCTCCAGTCTTCCACCCAGACGCCGGCCCAGAGAGGGGAGAAAGCCGCCTTGCTCCAAATGCTGGCGGTTGCGCCGGCGGTGCAAACCCGCATTGCCGCGCACATCCAAACCGCGGCCGCATCGGAGCAGGCCATGCTCATCCAGGCTGTTTCCGACGCCCGCCCGAAGGCGTATTCAACGGAGTGGATCGCGGCTGTTGGCGCTGCCCTGCGGCACCCCGATGCGCAGGTCGTGCAAGCAGCCGTAAACGCCGCCCGGGAAATCGGCGGCGATCCAAAGCGTCCCAATCCCCAGGCCGCGGACCTCAAGCCGCTGCTGATGTCCGTCGCTGGCGATTCCACCAAGTCCGATGAAATAAGGATCAACGCGTTGCTGGCAACCCCCGGTAAAATCGATCTAACGGCGGCGGCGGCGCTCGACCTGAGCCTGGCGAGCCTTGATTCGGCCCAGAAGCCAGAGATGCGGGCGAAGGCGTTAGCCGTTTTGCAGCGCGCGACCCTTGATTCGACCTGTTTTGAAAAGATCATAGACAGCGTCCCGCGAGTGAGTCCGCTGGAGCTCCTAAGGTTGTTGTCGGTTTTTGAGGGGCAATCCGACGCCTCACTCGGCACGAGGCTCCTCGTGGCGCTTAGAGCCTCTTCGGCGGCCAAGGGCCTCCCGGCGGGGAACGTGCGGAGCCTGTTCGCGAAGTATCCAGCGGCGATTCAAACAGAGGTCAAGGACTACATCCAGAGCTTGCATGCAGACGTCGCGCAACAATCCGCCCGGCTCGAGGCGATGCTCGGCGAACTCGCCGCGCTGAAAGGCGACACTCGCCGCGGGCAAGCCGTTTTCAACAATCCCAAAGCCGCGTGCATCGTGTGTCATCGGCTCGGCTATCTGGGAGGTGACATCGGTCCCGACTTGACGACGATTGGCCAATCCCGGAGCGAGCGAGATTTGTTGGAAGCCATCATCTACCCCAGCGCCAGTTTCGTCAGAAGCTATGAGCCGGTCGTGGTCGTGACCAAGAGCGGGGACGATGTGAGTGGCGTTTTGCGGAAGGACACGGCCGAAGAGCTGATCATCGCGACTGGCGCCAGTTCGGAGACGCGCGTTGCCCGCGCTGATGTCGCCCGGATTCAACCCGGAGCGCTCTCGGTCATGCCCCAAGGATTGGAGGAGCAGTTTAGCAAGCAAGAACTAGCCGATCTCATTGCCTTCCTCAAAAACACGAAGTGGGGCCCGCAGTGAGGCCGCCTCGACGCGCAGCGGCGTCCCAGCCGATGACGAATTCATCGCGTCACTCCTGGAAAATATCGTCCCAATTATAGTGGCGCGGACACGAGGGCGGCACCATCATGGCGATCTTGGTTTTTAGATGACCTCATCATGACTCCTTTGCTTTTCATGAAACTGTTCTCACACCTCGTCCCGTGCCTCGCCTCGCTCCTCGTCTTCGCAGCCTTTCGGGCGGAAGCTCAAACCGCCAAACCCCCGGCGAAAGATGGTTTATTCAATCCGAACCGTATTCTAGCCGTGCACATCACTCTCGCGCCAGCGGATTGGGAAGCCTTGCGGAACC
>CAZSXX010000568.1:0-2312 GCA_964611245.1 uncultured Verrucomicrobiota bacterium
CAGCGACCAGAACAGGAGGACCACGTTCGGGAGGAAGAGATCGAAGGCCTGGGCAGCTCCAAGCACACCGGCCGGCTTGACGCGCAACCGATTCGGTTCGAGCGTCGGCGCCGCGCCGGCCTCGAGCGGCAGGCGGTCCCCGTTCGTGAGGCTGACGAAATTTCGCGTCAACATGGCAGGAAGCTTGCTGCCCTCTTGACGAATCTCAATGAAACCCGGAAGGCTGACGCGCGCCCCCGCGTCGTCGAAGTCGAGCACGCCGTCCACCAGGCCAAGCAACGAGCAGGCGGCATAGTTGCGTGCCGGGGACTCGATCACTCAACGCTGGCATGCGCGGGAAATTATGCGACAACCCCCGCAGCGCCAAGTTCAGACGGGCGGGCGTTGTCCAACCTCGGTTTCGAGCCCTTCGAGCCCGGCCAACTCCCGCTGGCTCGCGTCGAACGTCAGGAGCGCGCCCGCGCCGATTTGCAACGCCGCCGCGACATGCACTCAGTGAACGCGGTGGTGGTCAGCGGCGAATGGATCGACTTCACGGTGGCGATGGCCCGGGCTGTGTGGACATTCCGCCCATATAGCGCGAACAGGAAGCTGGTGTCGCAGCCGAGGATCATCAGAAACGGCCGCGGCTTTCCGCCAGCAACCGGGCGCTCTCCTCGGCGCCCAACATCCGGTCGCCGCTCCGGTCGCGGGTCACCGCCGCGCTGGCGGCCCAATCCACTTTCCGTTTGGACGGCCGCTTCGCCGGCGCCAGGCGCGCCACCACTTCCCCGCGCCGGGTGATGGCGATCTCCTCCCCCGCCGCCACCCGGCGCAGCAAGCTCGTGAACTCGTTCCGCAGCTCCCGCACTGGCTGTCTTCATGTGCCACAAAAATGTCGCACCTGGCGGATCAATCAAGTTTTGGACTGTCACAGTTTCCCTTCACATCGCGGCTTCGATCGCTTTCAGCGGGCCGTTTCCCGCCGGCGTGCCGCCTTGCGGGGCGAGAAAGTGGACGCTTAATGCTGACATGGCCCGGAAACTGTGCGACAAGTAGGGTGCGCCTCGCCCAGAATGCGGGCGCGCCGTTCGCTTTGCTGTCTTGGGGCCGCACGGGGGAGGGGTACAGAATATGAGGATAGTTAATTTAAATCCGGACTCAAACATCGGCGCAAGCGCCTGGTACGTTAATATTGAAGGCCACGGCCTCCTGATGGACGCGGGGACCCATCCAAAACGCGAAGGCCGCGACGGCATCCCGAAGCTGGACCTGATCAAGGACGAGCCCGTCGACGCCATCGCCATCTCCCATTGCCATCATGACCACGTCGGCTCGCTGCCCGTTGCGCAGCGTTACTTTCCGAAGGCCCACGTGCTGATGACCGAGTTGAGCTATTTCCTGGTCGAGCGCGTGCTGCACAATTCGGTCAACGTGATGATCCGCCAGCGCGAGGAGCTCGGCATCCGCGAGTATCCGCTTTTCACGCACGACGAGGTGGACGAAACCGCCCACCTTTTCCAGGGCTACCGCTACAACCGCGAAATCGAGTGGGCCTCCTTCGAAAAGGTGCGCAAGCCCGGCTTCGTCTCGCCCACGCTGGAGTTTTTTGACGCCGGGCACGCGCTTGGCTCCGCCGGCATCATGGTCCGCGGGCGCAAGGAAACGGTGTTCTACACGGGCGACGTCTGCTTCCAGGACCAAACCATCCTGAAGGCGGCGCGCTTTGAGGATGTCCAGGCGGATGTGCTCATCATGGAGACGACGCGGGGCAACCGCGCCTCCGTCCCCGGCGTGACCCGCGAGACCGAAGCCGCCCGGCTGGGCGCCGCCATCGAGCGGGTGCTCGAGCGCAAGGGATGCATCCTCATCCCCGTCTTCGCCCTCGGACGCACCCAGGAAATCCTCGCCCAGCTCGCGTTGATGATGAAGAACGGGCAGGTCCAAAAACAGCCCATCTACATTGGCGGCTTGGGCCGGGTGTTCACCGAGATTTACGACCTGGAAATCAACCGCGCCCACCGCCAGCACACCAACCTGAAGCTGACCGAGGCCCTCAACCTGATTGTCCTCGAAAAAGGCCAGACCGAGAAAATGCGCCTCACCGGCCCGCGCATCTTCGTCGTGACCGCCGGCATGATGAGCGAAAAAACCGCCGCGCACGAACTGGCCGCCCGCATGGTGGGCGACGAAAACCAGGCCATTTTCTTCGTCGGCTACGCCGATCCCGCCACTCCCGGCGGCCGCCTCAAAGCCGCCCAGGACGGCGAGACGTTCATGTTCAGCCCGAGCGTCGGCGAACTGACCCGCCGCTGCGAGGTGGACGACTTCGA
>CAZSXX010000569.1:0-2304 GCA_964611245.1 uncultured Verrucomicrobiota bacterium
GCCAATGGAAGGGCGTTGGTCCAAGCCAAAAGGGCTTCGTTGGTGCGGAAGGGCTTTATGCCGTAGTAGGTTTGGGCGTAGTCGACGGCCATGACGAGGTTGGTGGGGTCCAGGCGCAGGGCCTGCTGGTACAAGTCGAGGGCGCGGTCGAAGACTTTTTGTTCGTCGATGCCGTAGAATTCCTGGGCGTCCTTGCGGAAAAGGTAGGTGGTGGTGGCGAGGTTTTGGCGGTAAACGGCCTCATTGGGATCGAGCTCGATCGCTTTTTCGTAGTAGGCGAAGGCTTTGCGCACCGGGCCGCGGTGGCCGTAATGGTTGGCGAGGTTGTTCCAGGCGGCGGGGTTTTTGGGGTCGAGCTCCCGGGCTTTCTCCATTTGCACGAGGGCGTTGGAGTCCTCCTGAATGTCCATGAGGAAGCTGCCGTAGGCCAGGCGGGCCTCGACATGGCCGGGGTGCGAGGCCAGGAATTTTTCGTAGGCGTCCTTCACGAGGCCAAGGCGCTGCCGGACTTTCAAGGCGAGTTCGGCCTTTTCGATGCCGGCGCCGGCGGCGTCAAAGGCGGCCTCCTCCTTGATCCATTTGTCGACTTCTTTTTGGGCGACGTCATCGAGGGCGAGGAGGCGTTGGTATTCCAGTTCGACCGGGTTGTTGGTGGCGAGGAGGGAGCCGGCGACGGAGTCCTTGGGGCCGGGCGTCTTTTTGGACGATTGGGCGGAGGCCGGGGTGGCGAGCGCGAGCAGGAATAGGAGGATGGTGATTTTCACGGGAGGGAGGGCCGGGCGGAGCCGAGCATTTGGCACCAGGAGTCAACGGTCTCCGGATGGTGCTCGAAGGGGTTGAGCAGGTTGAGGGAATTGACGCCTTCGGCGTCGATGATTTCCCAGTCGACGAAATAGCGGATGGGATGGGATTTGAGCCGGTGCATGATGTGGCTGCGGAGGTTGGCGCGGGTATTGGCGGGGGGCAGGCGCGTGGCCGACTGGATGTCGGCGGCGGTGATGTTCCATGGCTCCGGGGTGTTGGCCAGGGCGAGGCCGAGGCTGCGCGCGGGGTCGATGTGGTGAAATTCGAGGTCCTGGGCGCGGAGCCATGGATCGGTCCAGGGAATTTTCTCTTTTTCCACGAATTGCCGGAAGAGCCAGCGTTTGGTGATCCAATCGACTTTGCCGACGAGGGCGTCGGGGTTTTTGGCGAGGGCGGCGAGGGTTTCCTGCCAGATGCTGAGGAGGATGTCGGTCTCGGCATCGCGCCCCTTGAACTCGGCGGTGGCGGCCTCGGCGAATTGGAAAAGGAGCTCGACGGCGTTGGCGGTGCGGCCGTCGGCCATGGCGACGAGCCACGGGCCGTCGGGTTGGTGGGACATCCCGCGGAAGCTCATGACGGCATCCGCGAGGACGATTTTGGGCATTCGGTCGATTTCGAGGAGGTCGAGGGCCAGGGAGGTGGTCCCGACCTTCAGCAGGAGGGTGGCGGGCAGGACGGAGGTGTCGCCGTGGAGGAGGTGGAGGCGGCGATATTTGCGGGCGTCGGCCAGGGGCTCGTCGCGGGTGTTGATGATGGCGCGGTTGAATTGGACCCACTCGAAAAGGTCGTTGTTGATGTAATCGGCGCGCTGGCTGATTTGGAAATGGCTGTCGGCCCCGGCGCGGTGGAGGTCGCCGCGAAGCTCCGCCCCGGGGGTGGCGCCGACCCGGCCGGCGCCAACGAAAAGCTGGCGGAGGGTGAGGAAGGCGAGGAGGGAGAGGACGTTGCCTTCGGTCAATGGCGCGGAGCGGCGCACGAGGTAGTTCTCGTGGCAGCCGAAAGTGGCGCCGGAATAGTGGTCGACGTTGTTGCGGATGAAGCCAACTTGGTCGGCGATGCGGAGGTCCTTGACGGCCTGCATGAGGATGGCGTCGCCCGCGTGGTCGAAGCGGAGGACGTCAATGAGGCTGAGGCATTCGGGGGTGCAATATTCGAGGTGGCCCATGTCGACGTAGGCGCGGCCGCCGTTGAAGAGGAAGCCGCCATTGCCAGCGGGCTCGTCCCAGTCGCGCTGGTGCATGTCGGGGAGGCCGTAGGCGCGGGTGCGCTCGAAGATCCAGTTGCGGACGCGGCCGACGGCGCCGGCGGGCCCGGCGGGGTCTGTGGTCAGGCATCCGTACTCGGTTTCCAGCCCGACGATGCGGTTCATAGGCCGGCCTCCGCGAGGGTCAGGGGCATGAACCGGGCCTGGCGGGAAGTTTTGCGGTCGAGCCACCCGATCTCAACTTCCTTGTCCTTGATGGCGTCCCTCCATTCGGAGCCGACGTCGCCGGAGAATTC
>CAZSXX010000570.1:0-2287 GCA_964611245.1 uncultured Verrucomicrobiota bacterium
ATGCCCCCCGCCGAATCCAAGCTTCCGCCGTTGACCGCCGCCGACAAGCGCCTCCTCGCCCGCTGGGTCGCCGAGGGCGCCGCCTATGAGCGCCACTGGTCGTTCAACCCCCTCCAGCCGGTGCCGGTCCCGAAAGTCAAAGCCGCCACCCCCATTGACGCCATCGTTTCCGCCCGCCTCGCCCAGCGAAAGCTCAAGCTTCAGCCCGAGGCCGACCGCTCCACGCTCATCCGCCGCGTTTCCTTCGACCTGACCGGCCTTCCCCCGACGCCAATCGAAGTCGCCGCTTTCGTCCATGACCCATCGCCCAAGGCCTATGAGCGCCTCGTGGACCGCCTGCTCAATTCCCAACGCTTCGGCGAGCGCATGGCGGTCGATTGGCTCGATGTCTCCCGCTACGCCGACAGCTACGGCTTCCAGGTCGACCGCGAGCGCGAGATGTGGCCCTGGCGCGACTGGGTCATCCGCGCCTTCAACCAAAACCTCCCGTTCGACCAATTCATCACCTGGCAGGTCGCCGGGGACCTCCTGCCCAACGCCACCGACGACCAGGTCCTCGCCACCGCCTTCAACCGCCTGCACCAGCAGGAAACCGAGGGCGGCAGCGTCGAGGAGGAATACCGCGTCGAATACGTCGCCGACCGCGTCCAGACCTTCGCGACCGCGTTCCTTGGCCTCACCTTCGAATGCAGCCGCTGCCACGACCACAAGTTCGATCCCATCCTGCAAAAGGAATATTACGGCCTCGCCTCGTTCCTCCAAAACATCGACGAGGCCGGCCTCTACGCCTACTACACCGAGGCCCCACCGACCCCCACCCTCTGGCGGATGGATGACTCCACCAAGAAACAGCTCGCCGCCCTCCAGAAAAAGGTCGCCGCCCTCGAGCGCACCGCCGACGCCGCGCAACGCGACGCCGCCGAGAATTTCCCCGCATGGCTGCAAAATCGCCCCTCGGAGCCCGCCATCCCCAACGAAATCGCCCGCTTCACCTTCGATCTCCTCGAGCCCCAAAATCGCCTCACCAACGCCATGGCCACCAACTACGCCACCTTGGTGGGCGGCAACAAATTGGTCCCGGGGCGCTCCGGCCAGGCCGTCCTCTTCACCGGCGATGACCCCGTCACCACCATGTTCGGCAACTTCAAAAGTTACGAGCCCTTCACCGTCTCCCTCTGGATGAAAACCCCGGACCGCAAGGACCGCGCCGTCGTTTTCCACCGCTCCAAATCCTGGACGGACGCCGCCAGCCGGGGCTACGAGCTGCTGCTCGAGGACGGAAAACTCAAATGGTCGCTCATTCATTTCTGGCCCGGCAACGCCATCTCCATCCGCGCCACCTCCGAGGCCCCGACCAACGAATGGATTCACGTGGCTGTTTCGTCCGATGGCAGCGGCCGGGCGGCTGGCCTGAGCCTGTTTGTGAACGGGGCTCCCGCCGAAATCGAGGTCATCAAGGACCAGTTGACCAAAGAGATCACCGGCGGCGGCGGGGACGAAATCCGCCTCGGCGAGCGCGACCGCGACCGCGGCTTCACCGGCGGAATGATCGACGATTTCCGCGTCTTCACCCGTTCCCTCTCCCCGTTCGAAATCCAGGCGGCCCACGATCCCATCGCCGCCCAAAAGCTCCTCGCCAAACCCATCCCCGACCTCACGGAGTCCGAGCGCGCGCTCCTCCGCGGCTGGCACCAGGCCGCGTTTGATTCCGGCTGGGCGCGGCGCCTCGCCACGCTGCGGGAGGCCCGGGCCGAACTTTCCAAGTTCACCGACGGCATCAAGGAAATTATGGTCATGCGGGAGCTGGCCCAGCCAAAAACCTCCTACGTCCTTTTCCGCGGCCAGTACGACCAACGCCGTGACGTCGCCCCCCCCGTCGTCCCCGCCGCGTTGTCGCCTTTTCCCTCCGGCGCCCCGACCAACCGGCTTGGCCTCGCCCAATGGCTGACCGCGCCCGACCATCCCCTCACCGCCCGCGTGACCGTCAATCGCTTCTGGCAAAGCCTTTTTGGGCGTGGGCTTGTCAAGACCGCCGAGGACTTCGGCAGCCAGGGCGCCCGCCCGCCCTATCCGGAGCTCCTCGATTGGCTGGCGTTCACCTTCCGCGACGGCGGCTGGGACACCAAGGCCCTCCTTAAAACCATCGTCATGAGCCAGACCTACCGCCAAAGCAGCGTCGCCAGCCCCTCGCTCTTGGCCAAAGATCCCGAAAACGAATGGCTCGCGCGTGGGCCCAGCTTCCGCCTCCCCGCCGAGATGGTCCGCGACAACGCCCTCGCCGCCTCCG
>CAZSXX010000571.1:0-2275 GCA_964611245.1 uncultured Verrucomicrobiota bacterium
AGAATTTCCACTCCCGTGGCGTAGTGCCGAGTTCCAACTCTGAAGCCATGGATTCGCTCGATTTCCGCGAGGCGTAGCAAACGCAGTCCCCAAGGCGATTGGACGAACGGGCCGGAGTTAATTTTGTGATATGCCTTGGGCACGACAGGAATCCGGGTCTCTTCACCGTGGATGACCGAGAACCCGAAACCGTGTCCCAGTAATCGGTGACGTTCCTGATGGGCGCGCAATCCCTCAATTGTCCTCGCGATACGGCGGGCGTCGGCCTCATCCCGCAGTGGGTTCGGCGAATCGAGGAAGGCTGAAACTGGAGTGTCGCAGCGGATACCGGGCACACGGAGTTCAAAAGGCCGGTCCAGCGTGGCGACGAGAAGCCACCTTAGCCGGTCCTCTATCTCACCCCAATCGGCGTTCGGCCTGAGCACCTGCGTTCTCACCTGATAACCGAGGCGCTCAAGATGGGTCACCACCACTCGACCCGCGAGGCTGGTTCCGAAGGCGGGAACGTTCTCAAACACAACGGCGGCCGGCATCCGGTCCTGAACCAACGACAGAACTGGAATGAAGAGGTCGCCGGTGTCGCCCAACTCCGGGCAGCCCGCGAGGGTCTTCTTGGCGCGGCCAAGATTGGAATGACTGGTGCAGGGAATGCCGCCAATCAAAATATCAAAGGGCGGAAGGTCCGACGGTTCCACGGCGCGAATGTCGGCCTGCACAAGTGTGGCCTGCGGATGGGCGGCCTGCCATTCATCGGCGTAAGCCGGTTCAAATTCGATTCCCGCCTCAACGGTGAAACGAGCGTCCCCGGCGAAAGCGGCGGTCATGGTGCCGCCGCCCGCGAACACTTCGAGCACCCGGAAAGGCGGCGTGAGAGATCGGCTGCGCATAATCGCGGCGGCTCGGCGAGACGGGCAGACATGAATGCGCTGGAAAGACCCGGTGATCTTTAGCTCAGGATAGTCGAGGAGGTTTTGCAGGATGGACTGGTTGGCCAGATCGATGATGGGGCGTCGTCCATCGGGAGTCGCCCGGCTGGAGACGTGGTTCTCGGCGAGGATGGCGGGTTTGAGCACCAGTTCCTCCGCCTTCGTCTCGACGGAGAATGGCATACCCGGCGGAAAACCAAGGGCTTCGAGCCGAAGGGTCTCGATCCACAAACGCGATATTTCCCGGTTCCGCCCGAGAGGCGTCAAGGCCAGCAGTTTCATCGGTCACTCCATGGCGCTCGTGATGAACGCCGATTGTCCCCTCATCCTCTGTTACAACTGGATCGATTCATCGAAGGAATGAGTGTTCTTCCTCCGTCTTTGGGCACCGGAAGTCTCTGGAGAATCGATTCCAGAATTTGGCCTGCCCTTCCAGGTTCGGCTCCAGCGGGTTCAACCTTGCTCCGCTCGGATTGGCGATGGCGTTGGCGTTGGACTGTGCGGCGGGCCTCGTCCTCCTGGGCCTGAGTGATGTGATTCCAAAGGCGACGCCGGACAAGGGTGACAAAAATTCGGACGGGATCTCCGTTCCCGGCATTCCTCGCCCTGACGGCGGCCCCGAAGAAGTTCAACGCATCCGCCTGACAATTCTTCACCCACCCTTTCGCGACTGCCTGAGCGAGCAACTCCCGCAGTCGGACTTCGCTGTGCAGGTCTTCGCGGCGAATATCACGAAGGGTTGGCGGTGGAAGCGCCTCTGACTTTGGCGGTGCAATCTTGGGATTCGGTTTGGATTCCGTTTTGCAAAGCCCAGAGGCAGTTCTCCGGTCTTTAGATTCCGAAGGAGTTTTCCTGTCTTCCTTAGGGGGTGCAACCGGGGTGCGGAATTCCGGTGTGGGGCGTGCAATCGGCACGCGATCCAAGGCACCTTTGCCGGTTTCAAAAGCCACCCCCGATTTGACCACTGGAGCCCATTCCAAGTTGATGCAAAACCATGAGCCGTGCCGGTTCAGCTTCCATTGCTTTGAGCCGGTGTCCTTTCCGATCCAGCCCAAGGACCGCAACTCCAGTTGGGCATACCGCACGGACCGCTCGCTTAGGCCCATGATGTCAGCGAGCCATGAAGCTTTGACTGAACCCGACGAGCTGATGGTCCCCTCTCGACGGGCTATCGACAGTCCCCGGCAAATGTATCCCAGCATGACCTTCCCCAGAGCTGCCGTGGGTTGAACGGAGAGAAAACGCAGCAGCGGGCGCGGGACTGGAACCGGCCGATGGACGCTCCGCCCGCCCGCGAGTTCTTCGATGACTTCGTCAGCTTGGGGCAATGGCGTGTTGGCTATCGCAAT
>CAZSXX010000572.1:0-2272 GCA_964611245.1 uncultured Verrucomicrobiota bacterium
CCCCCCCGCCCCCCCCCCCCCCGGGGGGCGCGGGCGCCGGGCGGGCCACGGTGGGGGACGGCGTACGCGAGGCTGCTGGGGATTGAGCTGACGGTGAAGGGGAGGCCGCCGGAGTCGGGGTTGCTGGTGTGCAACCACCTGAGCTATGTGGACATTGTGGTGTTGAGCGCGGTGCGGCCGCAGATTTTTTTGTCGAAGGCGGAGGTGCGGGGGTGGCCGATCATTGGATGGCTGACGCGGTGCGCGGGGACGCTGTACATCCGGCGGGAGAAGAAGTCGGACGTGGCGACATTGCAGGGGGCGTTCGCGGAGGTGGTGGAGGAGGGGACGCCGATCACGCTGTTTCCGGAGGGGACGAGCACGGGGGGGGCGGAGGTGCTGCCGTTCCGGCCGTCGATGCTGGAGCCGGCGGTGAGGGCGGGATGGGCGGTGACGCCGGGATGGATCGGTTACCGGCTGGATGAGGGGAAGGTGGAGGAGGATGTCTGTTATTGGGGCGAGATGACGTTTGGGCCGCACTTTTTGAGGTTGCTGTCGCTGGACCGGATCCACGCGACGGTGGCGTATGGGGAGGCGGTGGAGGCTGGGTTGGACCGGAAACGGATGGCGGCACTGCTGCACGGCGAGGTGAGGGGGATGGCGGCGGCGAACCGGGGCTGGGACGGGGATGGGACGTTGGGGCGGCGGGAGGAGATTCTGGCGGAATCCACGGAGGCCGAAGGGGTTGTGGAGGCGGGAAGGATCTGAAAGATGGGTTTGCCTAAGGGGAATTTTGGGGTAAACTTTGGGCGCATTCTGTCGATGTCAACCTTTGCAACTATGGGAATGCGTTCGTTTTTGTTTTTACTGGCAATATCACTGGCGAATTGGGGAGCCACGAACGACGCATTGAACGCCACGAAGCCGCCCGCCCAAGCGGAGGTGAAGGCCCCTGCCCCGCCGCCGACGGTGGGCGCGGAGGGAGCGGGTTTGGCGGACGCGCGGGAGATTTTGGCGAACGCGGTGCGGGGGCTGGCGAGCACGAACGCGGCCGCGGCGAAGGTGGAGGGAGGCAACGCAGGCGCCAGCGCGGGCCCGGCGGCGGAGATTTCGTTTGTGAGCCGCGACATTTTGGATGACACGATCAAGCTGCATCCCGGGGACACGGTGAGGTACCGGGTGGCGGAGGACAAGGAGCCGACGCTGCGGATGGGGATCACGGATGGGGGGGAGATTGAGATTCCATATTTGGGATACATCAAGGCGCAGGGGAAGACGTGCAAGGAGTTGGCGGCGGAGGTGAAGCAGCTTTTGGAGAAGGATTATTATTACAACGCGACCGTGAACATCGCGGTGGAGACGGTGGTGCGGAAGAGCCTGGGGAGGGTGTGGGTTTATGGAGCGGTGGCGAGCCCGGGGGCGCAGGAGATTCCGCAGGACGAGCCGTGGACGGTGAGCAAGGCGGTGCTGCGGGCGGGGCCGACGGAGTTCGCGAACCGGGCAAAGGTGAAGCTGAAGAAGGGGGGGGCGCTGAGCGGAGGGGCGAGCCCGCCGATCGACAAGGGGAGGAAAGACGAGTTCATCATCGTGGATGTGGATGAGATTTTCAAAAAGGGACGTTCTGAAAAGGACGTGGCGGTGGAACCGGGAGACGCGATCATCGTGGATTCCTTAATGTTCAATCTGGGGCGATGACATCCGGGAATTCAGAGAGCGGCGGGGCGTTCAGCGGGCGGTCCATGATGATGGTGCTGCGGCGGCTGGGGAACGCGCTGAAAACGAGGTGGTGGATCCCGCTGGTGACGATGGCGCTGGCGACGGTGGCGGCGGCGTTCTACGTGGCGCAGATGCCGCCGCAGATGTATGTGTCGACTGCGAGGATGTGGGTGGCGGGGAAGACGCGGATTCCGGAGGGAAGCGCGTATGTGGAGGAGATCGCGCTTTTTTATGGGACGCAGGCGGAGTTGATGCAAAGCAAGACGGTGGTGGGGCGGGCGCATTCGCGGGTGGCGGCGCAGCATCCGGACCTGAAGTATTTCCCGATCAAGCTGGTGGTGGGGAAGGCGCCGGCGGCGTCGATTTTCATCCTGAACGCGTTTGGCCAGGATCCGACATATCCACGGTTGTTCCTGGAGGCGTTGATGGAGGAGTTCTTGCAGTTCAAACGAGAGGCCCGGAGCGAGTCGTCGGAGGGGACGATGGCGCAGGTGTCGCAGCAGAAATTCAAGGCGGAGGAGGATTTAAGGGCGGCGGTGGCGCGGCTGGATGAATTCCAGAGCGAGAAGCCGCTGGC
>CAZSXX010000573.1:0-2271 GCA_964611245.1 uncultured Verrucomicrobiota bacterium
ACGGCTTGGCGCGCCGACTGGTGTTCGCGGGCGTGGTGATCAAACCAATTTTGGCGGCCGAAGGAATACTCCACGGCGGGCTCCCGCCCCGGCGAGGCGAACCAATTGGGCCGTTCCCAGCCGTTCTTGACGCCGAAGCAAGCGCCCCGCTGTTGGAGCTTTTCGTGCAACGGGCTTTGCCGGAGTCCGCGGCCGGTTTCGTATTCACGATTCGGCCAGGCCATTTGATAGTGCAACCCGAGCACTTCCGTGACCCGTTCCCGCAAAAAGACGAGGTTGTTGAAAACAGGGCCGAAGCGCCGGATATCGACTGCCCAAAGATCCAGCGTGGGCTGGCCTTCGACAATCCATTCGGCGAGGTATTTTCCGGCTCCGCCGGCGCTTGCGATGCCGACCGAGTTAAAGCCCGCGGCCACGAAGAGCCGCTTGAGTTCGGGCGTCTCGCCGAGCAGGAAATTGTTGTCGGGCGTAAAGCTTTCCGGTCCGTTCACAAATTTTTCCCAGCCCGATGTTTCGAGGCAGGGCAGCCGCCGTTTTCCCGCCGCCAACGGCTCCGCGTACTGATCCCAATCCGGTTGGAGCAACTGAAAGGAAAACCCCGGTGGAACGGGATAAGAAAGCCAGGGTTTTGTGTATTTTTGGAAGGCGCCAAGCATGATGCCGCCGCCTTCGCCCCTGAAGTAAATGCAGGCGTCGGGGTCGCGGCCCAGAGGGAGCTCATCGAAGGCGCCCTGGATGGGGAGGCTGACGACATAATGATGCTCCACCGGATAGAGGGGAACGCTGACGCCAGCGGCCATCGCCAATTGTCGCGCCCACATGCCGCCGCTGAGGACCACGGTCTCCGCGCGGATGGTGCCATGCGCCGTGACCACGCCGGTGGCCACGCCCGCGTGGTGCTCGATGGCCTCGGCGCGAGTGTTTTCGATGACACGCCCGCCCCGGGACTGGGCGCCTTTGGCGAGGGCCACGGCCACTTCCTTGGGCTTGACCTTGCCGTCATGCGGCAGCCAGGCCGCCCCTTTCAAGTCTTCCCAGCGCATCAAGGGCCACTTCTCGCCCGCTTCGCTCGCGCTGATGATGCGGGCCTCCACTCCTAAAAGTTCGGCCATCGCGGTCGTGCGCCGGAGCTGGGTCAGCCGGTCCTCGGAGGCGGCCACGATCACGCTGCCCACTTGTTTCCATCCAACCGGGTGTCCGGTTTCCCGTTCGAGCCCGGCGTAGAGCTCGGCGCTGTACTTGTTGATCTTGGTCATGCTGTTGCTCGTGCGGAGGCGGCCGACCATTCCCGCCGCATGCCACGTCGTGCCTCCTCCCAAGGCGTTTTGTTCCAGCAACACCACGTCGCGCACCCCGAAGCTGGTCAAATGGTAGGCGATGCTCGCACCCACTACGCCGCCTCCGACGATAACCACCTTGCACTCCGAGGGAATTTGATGACTCATAGATTGGTTCCCCGAGGTTAAGCGGGAGATCCCGGGGGATGCAATCGCGAACCAACCGGGCGCCTTGCGGAGGCCTCGGGAATCGCGTGTTTGGAGGCCGGAGAAGGGATTAGATTTGGAGATATATTGAAACAAGGGATGGGTTTTGGTGTCATAACGTGATTCGCGGGGTCGAGTCGGGTTTAAATCGGTGTTCGGTCCGCAGTCTGGATTCACATGGGACGAGCTCTTAAAAATCTGAATATCATCGCATGGTCCAGCCTCCTTGCCGGGGCGTTTCTGTGCGGCGGCTGCAACTGGCTGGGAGGTTCGTCGCCAGCGAAGGGCGCCTCGGACAACGACAAGAAACGGCAGGCGATTCCGGTCGAAGTCGTGACGCTGAAGAAGGGAGGGATTGAGGCCACCATTCGAGCGTCGACGAACCTGGAAGCGGAGGAGGAAGTCAAAGTGTTCTCGAGGGCCTCGAATCGAGTGATCGAGCTGTTGGTGGAGGAGGGCGATGAGGTTCGGAAGGACCAAGTGTTGCTGCGGTTGGAGAATGATTTGCAGCGGACCCAAGTCGCCAAGGCGGAGGCCCGGCTGAGCAAGGGGAAAGCGGAATATCAGCGTCAAAAGGCGTTGTTTGATCAGAATTTGATCAGCGAGCAGTCCTTCAGCGAGACCCAGCACGAGCTCAAGCAGCTTGAGCTGGCGGCGGACGACGCGAAGCGGGATTTGGACTACACCGAAGTGAAGGCGCCGATCACGGGGACGCTCACGCAGCGATTGGTAAAGCTCGGGGATTTGGTGACCATGAACCAGCAATTGTTCACCATCGTGAATTTTC
>CAZSXX010000574.1:0-2250 GCA_964611245.1 uncultured Verrucomicrobiota bacterium
AGATGGACCTGACGCTGCATGGGAAGGTTGGGAACATCCCCGCGTCCGAGGTCGAGGTGGTGGTGGACCCGGCGCCCGGCTCGCGGATCCGGATTCGGGGGCGCGTGGACGAGCGGATGTTTTATGGTCCAAAATTGGAAATGTGGACGGAAATTTCGACGGAGCCCGGCTCCACTGCGTTTCGGATCGAGGACAAGGTGAGGAACCACAGCGCGTTCGACCAAGAGTTCCAAATGATCTACCACGCGAATTACGGCGCGCCGCTTCTGGAGGCGGGGGCGCGATTCGTGGGCGCAGCCAAGCAGGTCACTCCGTTCAACGCCCACGCCGCGAAGAGCGTGAAGACTTATGACGTCTATGCAGGACCGATGAAGGGGTTCATCGAGCAGGTCTACTGCATTCGCCCGCTCGCCGACAGCTCAGGCCGGACGACCCTCCTCCTGCACAACGCGGCGGGTGACCGGGGCGTTTCCATGGCCTATGCCGTGGCCGAGCTGCCCTACCTGACGCTCTGGAAAAACACGGCGGCCACGGAGGAGGGATACGTGACCGGCCTGGAGCCGGGGACGGGGTTCCCTTTCAACCGGAGGGTGGAGCGGCATTTTGGGCGGGTCCCGAAGTTGAAGCCGGCGGAGACGCGCACGATGGCGATTGACTACGACATCCATGACAGCGCGCCCGCCATCGGCGCCGTCCGGGATCAAATCCAGAAACTGCAGCGCACAACGCCGGCGCAGTTGGACAACGCACCCGTCGCCCTCCCCCAGTAAACAGATTGAGGAATCGAATCATTTGAGCGGTTGTTGCCGATGGTGGGTGAATCCGGGACCGCCCAGAACTTGAAGTCCCGATTTCCGACGGGCGCTCAGTTATTGATTGATTGTACGGCGCGGGGCGGGCGATGGGAAAAAAATGCGCCAGCGTTAAACGAAAGCGCCCGCCCGTCGTCCAATTTTTGGTGGCCCTTATCGAGCGGGAATGGGTGTCCCTCCCCCCCCCTCCTTTTTATCGTGTAGAGTGTGGTTGAGAGCGTGTATTACGGGGCTTTTCGCAATGAAATAGCGTGAAAAGGCCCGGCAGGATCGCGCGAGGAGCGTGTTGGATCCCAGTCGCAGGCAAGACCGCTGTGCGCCTCGCTCGCCGAGCCGACGGGACCGTTGATCCGATGCAAATTGTCAAAGAACGGGGCAGACTGCCGGAATCCCATCGCTAAAATGGCAGGGCGAATATTTGCGTGAGTCGCCGACAGGCTGCGCCGGGGCAGCGGCGTTTGCGGCTCAAACTGAGGTCAACGGTTCGGTGGCGATGGGATGATCCCTTGGCAAATGTTTGAAGTTCATACGTTCCACGTGGACAAGAATGGCATTTTGAACAAGGCAGCCAAGAGAAAGTTAGCCACCGTCCTGACGGTCGCGAACCCCGCGCCCGATTAATTCGGCGCACTAATCCGACGCCAAGGCTTCAGTGTGAGGATCTCTGACGTTTTCAGGGGGCCGGATCCTTATTATCCCGACTTGGCCATGATCTCATGCCCTGAAAGCCGCGGCCGGATCAATGCGCGTGAAACTTGGAAGAATTTCGACGGTTATGCTCGTTATCGGGCTCTCCCAGCGAACGTTGCGGCCTTCGGAGAACCAGACATCGGCTAATGAATCTGGATTCGAAAAAAACGAAGGCCCTCCGAAAGTGGGAGAGTGAAAGTTTTGTTGCCAGCGTCCAGGGTTCTCCGTTCGACTTCCTCCCATCGGCTGAAGTCGGTTGTTTCCAGGAGCGCCACGACGGAGCCCAGTTCGGCATCGACGGTGATTTCAAAGCATCCAACTCCGCATTGACGCGCAACTAATTTGGGTTGTTTGCGGTCGGCAACCGTGATCATGAACAACTGTTCGTCGCGCAAGGGTGGGAGGCCGTTGTCGGTCACGATGACATTGACTGGGAAGGCCTGGCCGCCGCGGGTTTCATCGGGCGTCCAGGTGATTGCGCCGGTAATGGGGTCAATGCCAAGCCCTAACGGGGCGCCCGCGGCCAGTGACCAGGTAAGTGTATTGGCCGGCAGGTCTGGGTCGGTCGCACTGGGAGCCACGGCAATTAGGACTCCAATCATGGCAGCTTGGGGGTCAATGGCTGCCAGGACCGGCGGCTCGTTCGCTTCGGCGACCGTGATGTTGAACGTGCGGGAGGCGTCGCGCGGCGGAACGCCGTTGTCCGTGACGATGACGCGGACCGGGAAGGTCTCGCCCCCTTGCGCTT
>CAZSXX010000575.1:0-2239 GCA_964611245.1 uncultured Verrucomicrobiota bacterium
CCCCCCCCCCCCCCCCCCCCCCCCCCCCCCCCCCCCGCCCCCCCCCCCCCCCCCGCGGCGGGGGGGGCGTCAGTTTTTTCCGGCGAGGAAATCGGATTGGATTTTGGACATGGTTTTTTTGAGTTTGGCGAATTTGACTTGTTCGGGGATGAAGTAGACGGCCCATTCGGGACGGACTTTCATTTTGTCGAAGGCCTCGAAGAAGCTGGTGACGCCTTCGACGAAGATGCCGGCCTCGAGGGCGGTGCGGATGCCGGCGGCAAAGGCTTTTTCGTATTCGTCGGGGGCGAGGACTTTGTTGATCGGGACTGAGTTGCCGTTGGTGTCCATGATCTGTTTCTCGTATTTTTTGAACTGGCCGAGGTAGTGGTGGGCGAAGTTGATGGAAACGAGGATGCCGGCGATGGAGTTGAAGTTGCTCAATTGCTCGTTCATCATTGCCTCGGACCAATAGGCCTCTTTCTCGACGCCGGGGAGGTCGGTCAATTGCGCGGCCCCGGTTTCGCCGGCGAGGGTCTCGATGTAGTTCAGGAAGTATTTTTTTTCCTTGAGGGAAATGGCCTTGGCGTGGCTGAGGTTGTTGATGAGGTCGACGAAGCCGAGGGAGATGAAGATGACGGGCATGGGCTTTTTTTCGTCGGCGTATTCCTCGAGCTTGACGAAGGGTTTGACGTCGGTCTCGAGGGAGACTGGCTGGGTGTGGACGAGATCGCGGTGCTCGGGCTTGAGGGATTTGTGGATGTCGAAGGCGAGCTTGCTGACGGAGGACCATCCGGAGGGGTAGACGCGGGCGGGCGCGGGTTCGGCTGGATCGGCGCCGGCCGCAGCGGGGATTGGCGCGAGGAACGCAAGCAGGAGGAGGGAGCCCGCGGCGAGGGTTGAGCGAACGCGCCGGCGGAGGGGGAGGGCGCCGCAAGCTTTGCGGAAGGCCGACTGCGGTTGGATTTCAGAGATCCAGGTTGTTCCCAGCGTCATATTTTTAAAGCGGTATGGTTCCGGCGCGCACTACGCCGTGACCTTGTTATCGGCTTGTTGGGGAGATTGATTGAATCGGTTGGAAGTTTCACGGTCGTGGCTTGCTGGTGCGCTTTTTTCCCGGCGCGGCTTTGGAGGGTGGCGCTTTTGCGGCTTTCTTGGCGGCGCGTTCCGCGGTGATGTCGTTGAAGATTTTTTCGATGCGGCGGACATAGACGTCGACGGGAAGGCGGGCGACCAATTGGCCGATGACCTCCAAGGGGACATCGTCGAGTTTTTTGAAGCGGACGCATCCGCCGCCCATGTCGAATTTTTTGCCGGTGGCTTTCCAGGCTTTTTCGAACCAGGCCTTCAATTGCGGGTCGCCGTAACAGCACATCAGGTAGAAGGCCATGTGGTTTTTCTGCGAACCGAGGTTCACGAAGGGGAGAGGCAGCTTGGGGTTGCAGTGGTAGCCTTTGGGATAAAGGCTGTGGGGCACGACGTAGCCGATCATGCCGTAGCTCATGCATTCTTCGTAGCCTTTGGGGAGGTTGGCGAGGATGGCGGAGCGGACGGCGTTGATGGCTTCGCGGCGATCGGCGGGGAGTTCCTTCAGGTATTGTGGAACGGTTTTCGCGCTGCTTTGCATGGGATCAGGTTTGGTTGGGAGTCCGGGAGGACGAGGTTCTTGGCGGCGATGGGGACGCCAGGCGGGCGCGATTTTGTTCAGCGCGGTTGGTGTATGGGTTCCAGGTCATCGCGGCGCACGGGTGGGAACGGAGGGAGGATGGCTGAAAACGGCAGGTTTTACCAGCATGAAAAAAGGGTGTTGGCGGGAGGATGGACAAGTTTTTTTGATAAACTGAAGGGTTGACATTCATGCAGCCAGCTTCCTAAAGTCGTATGGTCATTACCTCGCGGAAGCTCCTGTCAAATATGCTTATGAAAAGGAATCCTCTCACCCGTTCGATTCGGACGTGCACTTCAATCATCGGCCTCTCGCTGGCCGCCACCCTCTCCCAAGCTGCGGACTGGAAACTGGTGGGCATCACCGGCCAGCAGGGCAACGCGGAGCTGGATGGATCCGGCGGGTTCCTCTACCCGGACACGACGCTGTACGAAATCAACCCGGCCACAGGCGCGCCAACCAAGCTGTTCCGGCCGACCTGGGTGCCGGACAGCCATTCCATCGGCTACAATCCGGACAGCGGGCTGCTCTTCCACACGGGCGGGTCGGCGGCGTACCGCGACGATCCCCTGCGCACGGGGCATGACCAAGGCG
>CAZSXX010000576.1:0-2229 GCA_964611245.1 uncultured Verrucomicrobiota bacterium
GTCCATGCGCCTGACCCAGCCCAAGAAAGCCAAGGGCGAGGGCCACATCGTCAACAGCGAAGGCGTCAAGGACGGCGACACCTGGGGCAAGCGCGCCAAATGGGTTGATTACCACGGGCCCGTCGACGGCAAAACCGTCGGCGTCGCCATCTTCGACCATCCCCAAAACCCCCGCTTCCCCACCTGGTGGCATGTCCGCGACTACGGCCTTTTCGCCGCCAACCCCTTTGGCGTCCACGATTTCGAGAAAGCCAAAAAAGGCGCCGGTGACCTTGTCTTCAAGAGTGGGGACTCCGTGACCTTCCGTTACCGCTTTTATTTCCATCACGGCGACGACACCGAAGCCAAGGTCGCCGAACGCTTCGCGGAGTTCGCCAAATAAAATGCCGCAGCTCGCCATCGCGCGCCTGGACGAGTTGCGCCGCCGCCAATCCGTCAAATTCAAGTTCCGCCGCGACGGCATTTCCCGCCACGGCTTTGCCGCCCTTTTTGACGGCCAGGTCATCGTTTACGAAAACGTCTGCCGGCACCTCCCCATCTCCATCGACTACGCGGACAACCGTTTCTTCACCGGCGACGGCCGCCACATCATCTGCCAGACCCACGGCGCCCTCTACGAACCCCTCACCGGCCTATGCATGCAGGGCCCCTGCGAAGGCGCCAGCCTCTTCAAAATCCCTTTCGAACTGCGCGACGGCGCCGTTTGGATCGACTCCGAGGACTGATCAGCCCGTCACTTTTTCGCCAAATTCGGGACCAGCGCCGGGTCATATTTCGCTCCCGCCGACACCTGCACCACGGTCATCCTCACTTTCGTCGGAAAAAACTTCTCGAAATCCGCCCGCTTGTGCGCGTGCCCCGCCCCTCCACTGTTGTCCTTGATCACCAAATCCATCTGCTTGATCCCCTCCGCCCAGACAATCGCGTCATTCTCCCAAAACGCCTTCATCGACACATCCTTCTCATAAACCCCCTTCTCCCGGTAAACATCCGTCCCCGTGCAACCATACCCATTCCCCTGCCCCCGGTTCGGGATGTAGCAAATGCTCCACGTCGTCGGCTCCCCGCCCGGCGGCTTCTCCAGCACCTCCAGCCGGATGTGCACCGTCCCATTCCGGTAATCCACCGGCGCCGTCCAGTCCCTCGGCCGCTCCGGGTTGATCTCCCTCCCCTTCACGTAATAATGCGACTTGCTCGGCTTCGAATTGTCCGCGTCCTCCTTCGTGTAGGTGAACGTCACGTCAAAAAGCACGAACTGCTCCGCCCGCGCCCCCGCCAAAAAAACGCACGCCCCCAGCGCCGTCGCCCAAAAAAACATCCGCGCCCGCGAAAATCCCCTCCTCACAACATTCCTACCGCTTTCGATCCGGGTTGGCATTCCAGTCATTTAGCGAACGCTCGCCTCCGGGGCCAGCCTCGAATCCCAATTGTTCCATCGCCTCCCCGATGAAATGCAGCGACCCCGTGATCACCACCCGCCCCGCCGCCTTCGTCCTTTCGAGCGCCTCCGCCAGCGACCCGCACGCCTCCACCTCCAGCCCCGGCGCCACCGCCCGAAATTCCTCTGCGATTTTGGTGGCCTCCGCCGCCCGGTCGCTTTGCACCGGCACGGTGAACACCCGCCCCGCCGCCGGCGCCAATTCCCGCGCCATCGCCCGAATGTCTTTGTCCGCCAAAATCCCCACGATGAACGCCGCCTTCTCCCCCGGAAACTCCTCCTCCAGCGTCAGCCACAGCGTCCGCGCCCCATCCGGATTGTGCGCCCCATCCAACACAAATCGCCCACGCACATCAAACCGCCCCGGCCATCGAACCCCCTCCAGCGCCTTCCCAAAATCCATCCCCGGACCCAGCGGCAGCTCGTCCGCCACCCCCCGCGCCGTCGCCACCGCCAATGCCGCGTTGATCCCCTGATGCGCCCCCCGCAACCCAATCTTCCCCGGCCAGCCCGCCCCAATCACCCGCTCGATCGGCGCCCCCATCCGCTCCGCCGTCCCCCGGATCACCTCCCAGGCCTCCTCCCGGTCCACCGCCGTGAACACCGGCCTCCCCTCCTTGATGATTCCCGCCTTCTCCCCCGCGATCTCCGCCAACGTCGATCCCAGCCACTTCTCATGGTCCATCTGGATGTTCGTGATCACGCTCGCCACCGGCGACACAATGTTCGTCGCGTCCAGCCGCCCCCCCAGCCCCGTCTCCCAAATCACCACCCCCACCCCCTGCTCCGCG
>CAZSXX010000577.1:0-2228 GCA_964611245.1 uncultured Verrucomicrobiota bacterium
GAGCCCTGTGGCCAGTTGAACCAGTGCACCATGAAAGAATCCAAGGTTTGATGCTTGCCAACCCCAACCTCCACGGGTAATCGATGGACCGTCCGGCTCAGTCGCAAGCCCCCCGCTTCCACCACGATCCTGCATCCAATGCCGCTGGCATTCGAGCGGTTCCCCACGAGGTTCACCTTGATTTGTGAATTCGCGTTGCCTCCCTCGTTGCGAAACACACGAAGCCCACCCGCCGCCATCACGGCAACGACGTCGGAGTCGCAGTCCCGGTCGATGTCGACGAAATGGATCTCTGAAACGGCGCCTCCCGCCAGCTTATCGAGGCCCAGTCGCGCCGTTTGTTCCTGAAACCCAGCGAGACCCAGATTCCGCCAGACTCGCAACTGATCCCCGACGGCCCACAGATCCAGCCAGCCGTCATTGTCGTAGTCTACGCAAACGAGCCGGCGGAAATGACCGTCTTCTGAAAAAAGAATCTCGCTTCGAGTTCCCCGGTTAAAGCACAGGTTGATCCGGCCGCCGTTCACTACCGCCAGATCCGGCCTCAGATCATTGTCGAAATCGCCCACGCAGAAGACGCCGCCCGCAACCCAGTTCGTCGGGGTCATCGGGATGAGTTTGCCGCCGCGCTGCTTCTCCAGGAGCAACGGCTGCCCCTGTTTCCGGCCCGCGATCAAGTCCATGATATCGTCCCGATTCCAATCCTCCATCGCCACGGCTTGGGCATCCTGGAGCGCGGCGGGGACTCCGGACGCGCCCGTGATTTCGTTGAACTGAAGCGAACCAAATTGGCGGTGGATTTGCAGTTGGCCCGTCCGTCCGGACACAGTGACGAGATCCAATTTGCCGGTGAAATCCAGATCCATGAGCGTGCCGTCGATCGCGCTCAATCCATTGAGGCGGCTCAACGACGAGACATCCGTGGCCATTCCGTTGGTGTCGAACTGAAAAAGATGGCTGCCCCGGTCACCGAGCACGATGATGTCGCTAAAGCGGTCGTTCTGAAGATCTCCCACCAGCATTTTGGAATAGGCCGTTCCGGTGATGACTGGGTGGCGGGGGCCGCGCGAGTGGAAAGTGCCGTTGGAATTCGAAAGCAGGCGAAACCCAAGATTCTTTTCCAAGACGAACAGGCTGTTCCAACCCGCGCGGTTTTCATCCACAACGCCGATCGGGCCGGAGAAATCCTTCGCCCCATCCCCCAAGGTTTCGCGGGTGGCGTCCGCGAACGACATGGCGATGCCTTCCCTGTCGGGTTGGTCGAGTTTGAACGGAACCCGGGCTTGGGTGTATGAGCTCCGTTCAAACGTGCCTGGACCGACGGGAGACGGCGTTCCTTCGGCACTTGCCTGATGTTGTTCCAAAATGGGCCGCGCCTCTTCCCCGCGTCCCGCGCGGAGCAACGCTTGGGCCAATTGATAATGCGCTGGCGCGTGCAGACGGTTGGGATCCAGCGCGATTCCTTCCCGGAACTCAGCGATGGCTGCTTCCCATTGTTTCAATCCCATTCTGGCCATCCCAAGCTGAAAGGATGTCGCGGTGACGCCGGGTTCGATTTTTTTCGCGTTTTCGAGCGCTTTCGCGGCTTCCTCTGAGTTGGACATTCGAAGAAAAGCCGATCCCTTGACGAAATAAGCCGCGGCGGAGTTTGGTTCGAGACGCAGGACTTCATCAGCTTCCTCGACAGCCTTTCCGGGCGCACCGCCTTGCAAGTAACTGTTGGCGAAGTTGAGTCGCAGGTCGGCGTCGTTGGGGACCAGGGCTTCAGCCTTCTTGTAAGCGGCCAGGGCATTGGTCGTGTCGCCTTGGTCCAGATAGTTCTTGCCGGATCTCATCAGGCTCAAGAACTGATCCGCGATGGCCTCGGACTGGCGCGGCGGGACATTCGAGGACGATGAAATGGGATCTCGGGGGATTGGCTCGCTGGGTTTGCAACCCGCGAGGCAACACGCCAGCAACAGCAAGGCAGCGAGGAGTTGTGGGATACAGGACGGCACGGCGCGAACACCTTTCATGCAGATGTTAGCAGGTTGATGGCATTGCGTGCGCCTTCAATCCTGGGGGTGTAGCGGCAGCCAAAGAACGCGAAGGACTTCCAGAAATTAATCAACTTTGCTTCGGAACCTTGGGGCGGGTTCGAATGCCGTCGTGGATGATGGTCAACACCTGCTGACGTTCGGCGCCCTGAAGCGGCAGGCGCGGAGCCCGGACCCATTCCGATCCCAATC
>CAZSXX010000578.1:0-2203 GCA_964611245.1 uncultured Verrucomicrobiota bacterium
CCGCCACCGGCTTGCCCCGGCTGGCGATGTTCTCCAGCAGGTTCGTCATGTGCCACCGCACCGCCGGCGCCACATGGATTTCGATGTCCTTCTCCGTCTGGTCCTCCGGAAATTTCGCCTTCTCCTCCGCGTACGTCGGGAAGTCCGTCCATTTCTTGCTCACCTTCTGCCCGCCCCCCTGCGGGATGAAATCATACCCCTGCACGCTCCCCTTGAACGTCCCCCGGTCCCCGTAAATCGTGAAACCCCACGGATATTCCGGGTCCGCCGACGCGCCCCAGCTCCGGTGCGTCCACACCACCGTCAGGTCGTCGAACTCAAACGTCGCCGCCTGCGTGTCCGAAATGTTCGCCCGGCTCGCCTTGTCCACGTAAATCCCGCCCGTCGAGTTGATCGTTTTCGGCCAGCCCAAATCCAGCATCCACCGCACCGTGTCCAGCATGTGCACGCACATGTCCCCCACAATCCCGTTCCCATACTCCATGAACGCGCGCCAGCTCCGCGGATGCACCAGCTTGTTGTAAGGCAGCATCGGCGCCGGCCCCGTCCACATCTCGTAATCCAGGTTCTCCGGCGGCTTGGCGTCCGGCGGGTTCTCCCGCGCCCGCATGTGGTAATAGCAATACACCTCCGCGTGCGAAATCTTCCCCAGCTTGCCCGACTTGATGATGTCGTTGCGCGCCTGGATCAAGTGCGGCGTGCTCCGACGCTGCGTGCCGATCTGCACCACCCGGTTGTGCTTCCGCGCCGCCGCCAGCATCGCCTCCCCCTCGATCACATCCACGCTGATCGGCTTCTGGCAATAAATGTCCGCCCCCGCCTCCGCCGCCGCGATCATGTTCAGCGCGTGCCAATGGTCCGGCGTCGCGATCAACACAATGTCCAGGTCCTTCTCCTTCAGCATCTCCCGGTAATCGCCGTAAGTGCGCGGCTTTTTCTTCGACGCCTGCCGCTGCGCCACCATCTCCGCCGCGTTGCCCAGCATCGTCCTGTCCACGTCGCACAGCGACACCACTTCCACCGGCGCCACCTGCATCAGCCGGAACAGGTCGATCTTCCCATACCATCCCGTCCCAATCAGCCCAACCCGCTTCTTCGCGCCAATCTCCGCCGCGTCGGCGGCTTGGTGTTTCAGCGAGGAAAGGGCCAGGGTGGCGGCTCCGGCCTGGAGGAATTTGCGGCGGTTCATGCCCCCGGTTTACTCCAACGCCGCCCCGTTGACAAGGACCGCCCGCCTAATCGCCCAGAATCATCGTCCACATCCCCTGCGGCGCGTTCGTCGTCCCCCGCCCCACCGTCTCCGTGATCTTGTGGATCGCCACCCGCCCATCCTGGAACAGGTAATTGAAACGCCGCCCATGCAGCCCATACGCGTACGCCCCCCACGCCTTCCGCCCATTCGTCACGATCTGGTAAGGCGACTGCTCCGCCGCCGTCTCCGGTCCCGTCGGCCCCATGCAAAACGACGGATAATCATTCCCCGCGATGTTCCCCCCCTCCGGCTGCTCCGCCAACTGGATCGTCCCGCTCGGATCCTGCGACACCGACGTCGCGTACCCCGCCGCGTCCTTGTCCGGCAATGACCCGGGCCGGTTGCTCCGCCCGTCATAATAAATCCCCGCTCCCCGCGTCGGCGGCGGCGGCGCCGCCCCCGCCTGCACCGAACCCGCGAACGCCATCGCGTACGTCCGCCGCTGCCCATACTTCGCCCACGAAATCGTGATCTCAATCCTGTCCGCCGGGCACCGCAGAATCTTCGGGATGCTCCCCGGGTCCGAGATCCCCCCGGAAATCCCCACGTTCAAATCCGCCTCCGACGCCGTCCCCCCGATGTACTTGTGCAAATAATCGTCCCACGACCATTGATACTGGTAATCCCCCGTCGAATACGCCGCCGGCGTGAACCGGTCATTGTGGTCCGCCGCGAACACCGCATACCCAATCCCCAACTGCTTGAGCTGCGAGACGCACTTGATCCGGTGCGCCCGGTCCTTCGCCTTCCCCAGCGCCGGCAACAGCAAACTCGCCAAAATCGCGATGATCGCAATCACCACCAGCAACTCAATCAACGTGAAACCCCCACGCGCAGTTCGCGCCCGCGGGAAACATCCGGATTGTTCATGGGTCCACATGGATTCCTACTGATCATCCCTGCGGCCCTCCGGCGCAAGAGAAAAGCGCCGCCCCACCCACCGCACACCCC
>CAZSXX010000579.1:0-2199 GCA_964611245.1 uncultured Verrucomicrobiota bacterium
CGATGTACATACCGGTGCGCAGGCGGATGTGCTCGATGCTGGAGAGCGTCTTGATCTTGCTCTCGTCGTAGATGTGCTTGGGCTGGTCGCCGTTGGCTTTCGCTTTCGCCATAGTTGCTGGCGAGTGAATACGGGAACGCGACGGCGCTTGGCAACCAAACTCAGAGCGTCACGCCAAACGCGACGCGGCGGCGCGCGCTCGACACCCGCGCGGGTGCTGGCTAGGTTGCGCACCACGGGCCGGCCCCGTAGCTCAAATGGATAGAGCAGCGGTTTCCTAAACCGTTGATCCCGGTTCAATTCCGGGCGGGAGTACCAGGTGTGTTGGGGATGGGCGTTGTTTCGGGTGCGGCGCTTGGGAACGGTGCGGTTGGGAGTTGGGGTGGGTCAGGGGGCGAGGGTGGATTTTCGTTGGGTGATGATGGCCATGGGGTCGGCGGGGAGGATTTTGGGGTCGACGAAGCGGGCGAGGGCGCGGAGGGGGATGACTTGGAAGTTTTCGTTTTTGAGATGTTCCATGCATTGGCGGAACAACGCGGGGGGCGTGTGGACCCAGGGGTGGTCACGGTCTGGCACGCCGTGGAATTGGAGGACGGCGACGCGGCCGGTTTTGGCTTGGACGACGGCGCGCTGGAAATCGGCGAGGGTCCATTTGGGGCGGGCGTCGCCGGCGGAGGGGATCAGGAGGGGGTGGTCGAGGCCGGGTTCGTAGGCGAAGCCGCGGCCTTCGTCGTAGGGATATTCGGGGGCGCCCCCGCGGCGGGCGAATTGGATTCCGAGTTCCGCGAGGATGGGGAGGGCTTCGAGGGCGAGGGCATTGCCGGGCCACGCGAAGGACTGGGCGCGGGGGATTCCGTGGGCCAGGAATTTGGCGTTCACTGCCTCGATTTGTTCGCGGAGTCGGGGGACGTTTTCGCGGGTGACGGACATGTGGTCGCGGGTGTGGTTGCCGATTTCGAAGCCGGCGGCGTGTAGTTCGGCAATCTGGCCCCAGGTCATGTAGTCGGTTTTGTTGGTGGCGAAGCTGAAGCCTTCGGTGATGAAGAAGGTGGCGCCGAACTGGAATTCTTTGAGCAGGGGCAGGACGACGGAATGATGGGACGAGACTGAATCGTCGAAGGTCAAAACAACGAGTTTGTCCGGAATGGGCTCGAGGGCGCGCGAGGCCGGCGACCACGGGAGGCACAGCAGGGCGGAAAGGAGAAGGGTCGAGAGTTTCACCATGGATGGCGTGATAAACTTTCCCTGGGACGCTGGAAAGGTTTGATTTGCGCCCGGCGCGGCCGTTTCCGTGCGCGGACGACAACTTGACAGGGTTGGAGCGGTTGAATGAGAGTCGGATTGAAACCTTTGATCCCGGCGGGGAGATGAGACGATTTTTTGTCACACTTTGCCTGGCTTTTCCGATGCTGGCGGCTTCCGGCGGGGATGCGCTGGGCTTGTTGGAGGCCCATTGCGCGCGTTGCCATGGCGGGGAGAAAACCAAGGGCGGGCTGGATTTGACGACCCGCGAAGGGCTGTTGAAAGGGGGCGAAACCGGCCCGGCCATCGCGTTGGGAAACCTGCAGGCAAGTTTGTTGCTCCGATCCATCCGGCACGAGGGGGAATTGCGCATGCCGTATCAGGAGGAAAAGTTGGAGGACGCTGCGATCAAGACGTTGGTGGCGTGGGTTCGGGACGGCGCCGTTTATTCGCGGCGGCTCGACGCGGCCAAGCGTGCGGCGGTGCCGGAGTCGGGGCGGGTCCGCCCGGTGGAAAAGCACTGGGCGTTTCAGCCGGTGGCGCGTCCGGACCCTCCGCGGGCCGGGAAGCATGGGAATGCGATCGATGGATTCATCGGCGCGAAGCTGAAGGAGGCGGGGCTTGGTTTCGCGCCGCCGGCCAGCCGGGCCGCGCTTTTGCGGCGGGTCACATTTGATTTGATTGGGTTGCCGCCGACGATGGCGGAGATGGATGAATTTGCGCGTGACCGGCGGGCGGACGCCTACGAGCGGGTGTTGGACCGCTTGCTGGCATCGCCGCGCTACGGGGAACGCTGGGGGCGGCATTGGCTGGACTTGGCCCGGTTCGCGGAGAGCGACGGGTTCGAGCATGACGCGGTGCGGCCGCACTCGTGGCGTTACCGGGATTACGTGGTGCGGTCGTTCAACAGCGACAAGCCGTACGACCGGTTCATCCGGGAGCAACTGGCGGGGGACG
>CAZSXX010000580.1:0-2190 GCA_964611245.1 uncultured Verrucomicrobiota bacterium
GCGGCAATTTCATCCGCGAAAAGATCATCTGAAGCTCCGGCGGAATTGCTGCACGCACGCGAATTTGTGAGGGTAGGCCCGTTCGTGGTCGAACATCCGCCAGATCAACTCGTAATGTGCAAGATGTGGTCGCGCTAACAGGGATCCAACACAAGTGCCAACCGATTATATTCATTGCTGCCGTAATGGCGCCCCAATAATGGTCAAGGAATCACGCGTGACAGTTGGGAGTAAGTGATTTGATCCTCACCCGCACATGCTCCCAGTGTGAAGGTGAAGTTGTGCGTCGGTTGGAATCGGCGGAGCTGGACGGGGCGATGAATCGAAGATTTTCGAGAGACGTTTAAGCGCCACACTCGGGGTGTTTTCGTGCGTTTTGGTGCCACTCCGTGCATTTTGGGTGAAAATTCCAAGTCGTTGAAAGGACGGCAACTTACGCAAAATGAGGAGCTTACGAAGGTTCGATTGGCTGTTTTAGGAAACCGCTGCTCTATCCATTTGAGCTACGGGAGCAAAATTGGCCGAAGCCCAACCGCCGGCCGGGTTTTGCGCGGGGGGCTTTGTCGCCGTCGTGCGGTGGGCTCGGCGGGCTTCCTCCGCTTCCCATCGGTCCCAACGTCGGCTTTAACCTGCGCAATATTCCTGCCCGGCGCAAGGCGATATCCAACAACCCAGCGAACGCCGAAATCCCAAGTTGAAGAAGTTGCCGGTGTCCTGCTGCCCCCGCCCTGCGGGCCTAAAAATCACTTGGCCACAAATTCGAGGTCAAGCAGGAACGGAGGATGCAGTCGCCGCTGCGCCACCAAGCGTCGCCGCCTCATTTTGCATCAACTCCCTCGTCCGCGTCCGGAGGTCCGGAATTGGAATCTCGCCCGCGTCCGCCTTCTTCAGCAGCGCCTTTTGCGCCAGGTAATCCTTGTTCACAATCCCAGCGCGGCTCTGCAGCATCCGCCACGCCTTCCGCCGCTCCACCGCGAACAGGACCATTTGCCGCGACACCGCGAAATAACGCACTTTCCCCTCAAGCTCGGCCTTGATGTAAACCCCAAAATTCGGCACAAAACTCCGGTGGTTCGCGTCAAACACGCGCCGGTAAACCACATCATCCTGCGTGATCAAATAAAGGAAATCCTCCAGCCTGGGCAGTTTCTTCGCCTCCTCCTCCTTGATCGCCTTCACATGCTTGCGGAACCTCCCCTCCGTGATGGCCCAATGCGCCACCGTGAAGCTGAAGTCCTCATTCGTCGCCTTGTCCTTCACCTGCCACCAATCCCGGTCCACCGACGGGTTCCCCTTCAGGTCGAACGCCTCCTGGATGCTTTCCCCCCGGCGCGGGTTGAAGACAAACTCCGGCATCCCCCGCCCATCCCGCACCATTTTCGCCTGGTCCGCCGACATGTTGTCCGCCACCGCGTGTTCCGGCTGGCACGTCGTGTAGCACTGGAAAAACGCGCTCCCGCGGTACTCCAGCCCGTCCAGGATCGCCTTGTACAGCTTCGCCGCGTTCGCCATCGAAACCTGCGCCACAAACGGCGACCCATGCCCCGACGTGAACGCCTCCGCCACGCTCTTTTTCTCGATCAGCTTCCCCTGCGACGCCACCCCGAACTGGTTCATGTCATACCCGCCCAGCATCGTCGAGGAGTCCGAATTCTGCCCGCCCGTGTTCGAATACACCTGCGTGTCCAGCATCAACACTTTCACATTCGGCCGGTTCTGCAGGATCACCTTCGAAAGATTCTGGAACCCAATGTCCCCCAGCGCTCCGTCACCCCCGACAATCCACGCCTTCGGCAACTCCCGGATCTCCTGGTCCGTCATCAACGTGTCGTCCAGGTGCGTGAACAGAAAATAATCCGCCTCCGAACAAACCTTCTCCCCGCGCGTCAGCAACGCGTCCGCCATCCGCTCGGGCACAACCGACCGGCGCGTGTGGTTCATCACCAGCGCCTCGCTCAACAGCCACCCAATCGTCGGCCCATCCTGGAACAGCGAATTCATCCACGGGTACGGATGCGGGTTCGACGGCGGAGTTGATCCATAAACCGTGTTGCACCCCGTGCTCGCGCCCATGAACATCACCGACTGCCCATTTGGCAGCCGCCCGTCAATCGCCTGCAATTCTTTGTGGTTGAACGCGTCCTGCCGCATCACCGCCGTCAGCGCATTGACGATGTCCCCGTCCGAAAT
>CAZSXX010000581.1:0-2181 GCA_964611245.1 uncultured Verrucomicrobiota bacterium
TGGCTTCCGTGGAGCAGTTGGAGGCGGCTTGCCGGGCGGGGCAGGTCGCGCTCCTGGCCGGATTTGGGGAGAAAACGCAGGCGAAGATTTTGGAGGGGATCGATTTTCGGTCGAAGTACGCGTCGCGGCACCATCTTTACAAGGCGTTGGCGCTGTCGGAGCCGATACTGGAAGGCTTGCGGAGCCATCCGGCGGTGATCCGGTGCAGCCCCGCCGGCAGCGTGCGACGGAACAAGGAGGTGATTGGGGATGTGGATTTTTTGGTCTCGTCCAAGCATCCATTGGAGGTGATCGAGTTTTTCACGCAATTGCCGGGAATCCTGACGGTGAACGCGAAGGGGGACACCAAGGCCAGCGTGGTGCTGGCGGGAGGCGTGCAGGCGGATTTGCGGGTGGTGAGCGACCAGGAGTTCCCGTTCGCGCTGGCGTATTTCACGGGCAGCAAGGAGCACAACATTGTGATGCGCCAGCGGGCGATCAACCGGGGGCTCCGCTTGAACGAGTACGGCTTGTTCCGGTCGAACGAGGAAACCCGCGACCCGGCGCTGCGGGTGAATTGCGCGACCGAGGACGACATCTTCGCGGAGCTGGGGCTGGCATTTGTGCCGCCGGAGTTGCGCGAGGACCAGGGCGAATTCGAGGCGGCCGAGAACGGCGCGCTGCCGCGGTTGGTGGAATGGACGGAGCTGCGGGGGTCGCTGCACAACCACACCAACTGGAGCGATGGGCGGGGCACGATTGACGAGGTGGCGGACGCGATGGACGACCTGGGGCTTTCTTACTGGGCGATCACGGACCATTCGAAGTCCTCGATCCAGGCCTATGGGTTGCAGGCGGCGCGGGTGCGCGAGCAGATCGCGGCGGTTGCCGCGTCGAACCAACGCCTGGCGGAGTCGGGCACGGCGTTCCGGCTGCTGACCGGAACCGAGGTGGACATCCTGGCGGAGGGGAAACTTGATTTTGACGATGAGTTGCTCAGCGAACTGGAGGTGGTGGTCGCGAGCATCCACAACGGATTCTCGCAGAATGAAGCGGAGATGACCAAACGGCTGATCCGCGCGGCGGAGAACCCATATGTGCACATGCTGGGGCACCTGAGCGGGCGGCTGTTGCTGGAGCGGGAGCCATACAAAGTGAACCAGCGGGCGGTGATCGACGCGTGCGCGGAGACGGGGACGTGGATCGAGCTGAACGCGAGCCCATACCGGTTCGACATGGATTGGCGGCTGTGGAAATACGCGAAGTCGAAAGGGGTGAAATGCGTGATCAATTGCGACGCGCACCGGAATGAGCACGCGGACTTCCTTCGGCTTGGCGCGGGGATCGCGCGCAAGGGCTGGCTTGGGAAGGGCGACATCATCAACACCCTTGGGCTGGATGAACTGCGCCGGGCGCTGAAGAAGAAACGGGAGCGGCTGCGCGGATGACAAAAAAACTGGAGGAGTTGACCTCGGGGCCGGAGCCAATTTTGGCGCTGGCGCCGATGCAGGACGTGACCGACCTGCCGTTCATGCGTTTAATGGCGCGTTATGGGGGGCCCGACCTGTTTTACACCGAATACTTCCGGGTGCACGCCAGCTCGAACCTGGAGAAACCGATCCTGCGGTCGATCACCGAGAACGACACGGGACGCCCGGTGATCGCGCAGATGATTGGGAACGACATTCCCGCGCTGGTGCGGACGGCGCAGGAGCTGCAACGGCACCCGGTCGCGGCCATCGACCTGAACCTGGGCTGCCCCGCGCCGATTGTGTACAAAAAGTGCGCGGGGGGAGGGCTGTTGCGGGAGCCCAAGCGGGTGGACGCGATCCTGGGGGCGCTGCGGGCCGCGATTTCGATTCCATTCACGGTGAAGACGCGGATCGGGTTCGAGAACCCGGATGTTTTTGAGGAGCTGCTCCCAATCTTCGCGCGGCACAACATCGACCTGCTCGCGGTGCACGCGCGAACGGTGATGGAGATGTACCGGAGCGAAGTCCATTATGAGTTCATCGCGCGCGCGGCGGGCGCGTTGAAGGCGCCGGTCCTTGCGAACGGGAACATCTACTCGGCTGGGAGGGCAGGGGAGGTCCTGCGCCAAACGGGCGCCCGTGGGCTGATGATTGGGCGGGGCGCAATCCGCAACCCATGGCTGTTCCACCAGATCCGGCAGAGCCGCCGGGGCGAGTCCATTTTTGTCCC
>CAZSXX010000582.1:0-2178 GCA_964611245.1 uncultured Verrucomicrobiota bacterium
CATCCGCCTCGGCGGCACCATCACCGGCGAGCACGGCATCGGCGTGGCCAAAAAATCATTCCTGCCCAAGTTCGCCGGCGCCGCGCAAATGCGCGTCATGCGCGAGTTGCGCAAGGCCCTCGACCCGGCGGGCATCCTGAATCCAGGAAAGATGTTCGACGCGGCCGCCCCTTAACCCGCCGCCGCCACGCGCTCCATCGTCCCCTTGTACTTCCCGTGCTCCTCTTCCACGCCGAAGTTCCGGCTGTGCAACTCCGCGATCCGATCCAACTCCTCCTTCGTCAGCGGATTTCCATCCGAAGCCTTCGCGAACTCGACCAGGTGCTCCTCGTTGTAGATGTTCGGCAGGCAGGAGGAGACCGTCTTCTCCGCCAGCAGCCAGAGCAGCGCCGCCTGCCCCAGCGTCCGGCCCGTTTCCTTGCCCACCAGGAATTCGAGCGTCTTGATTTTCTTGAGGCCGTTGATCAGCCATGATTTCGGGCGGTGCGACCGGTGGTCCTCCGGCGGGAACACCGTGTCCTCCGTGTATTTGCCCTCCAGCATCCCGGAGCTGTGCGTGACGCGGATCAGGAAATTCGTGTCCAACTGCGGCTCGATCTCCATCTGCCCATGCTTGAACTCCGGCAGGTCATCGACCGTCGAGTCCCGCGACGGCAGCTTGGCGTAAGTCGCCGCGTGCAGCGCGTTGCCCGGGTATTGTTCCAGCAGGTTGTAGATGTGCTGCATCACCCCGGGGTTCCGCCGCTGGATCACATCCACCCCTTCGTACATCCATCCAATCGCCGGCCCCAGCGCCACCCCGTGGCTCATGATCTTTCCCTCCCTCTTCAAATCCTCCAGCGTCTCCCACAGGCTGTCGTTCTCCACCTGCGGCACGCGGATGTTGTGCAGTTGCAGGATGTCGATCCGGTCCGTCTTCAACCGCTGCAGCGCCTTGTCCACCGCTGTGCGGATGAACTCCGGCGAAAAATCCTGCGGGATCTCCCGCTGCCCCTTCCGCACCTCGCCGTAGTTGTAGAAGTCATACCCCACCTTGGTGGCGATGACGATCTGGTCCCGCTCCTTCGGGAACGCCTTGGCCAGCAGCTCCTCGCTGTAGCCATTGCCATACGTGTCCGCGGCGTCGAAAAGGGTCATGCCCAAGTCATGCGCCTTGTGCATCAGCGCGATCGCCTCCCCCTCCGTGAACTTGCCCCACCACCCGGTGGAGACGGTCCACAATCCAAAACCGACCTCTGAAACCTTGATGTTCGACTTCCGCAGGACGCGATACTTCATGCCGGCGAATTTACCACGCGCCCGATTTTTGAAAAATAAGAAAGTTCGCGCCCGCGCGCGGCCCGGTCGCCCCCCCGCGTTTCCCGATCGTTCTGGGCGGTTGACTCTCCCGGGATTTTCGTGAATATGGCAGCCAAACCCGAGGTCCAAACTTGACTCCAAATCTATGAAAGAAACGCGCCGCAGTTTTCTGACCAAGGCCGCCTTGGCCACCGCCACCGCCAGCTTTTCCGCCCGTTCCTGGTCCCAGGTCGCCGGCGCCAACAGCGACATCCGCGTCGCCACCGTCGGCTTCAACGGCCGCGGCGGCGGCCATATCTCCGACCTCACCAAAATGGCCGGCGTCCGCTACACCGCCCTGTGCGACGCCGACACCCGCGTGCTCGACGCCGGCGCCTCCCGCCTCTCCAAGGACGGCGCCAATGTCGAAAAGTTCAAGGACATCCGCAAACTGCTCGAATGCAAAAATGTCGACGCCATCACCATCGCCACGCCGAACCATTGGCATTCCCTCGGCGCCATCTGGTCCATCCAGGCCGGCAAGGACGTCTATCTCGAAAAACCCGTCTCCCACAATGTCTGGGAGGGCCGCAAGGTGGTCGAAGCCGCCCGCGCCCACGGCAAAATCGTCCAGACCGGCACCCAATCCCGCTCCAACACCGGCATGCGCGAGGCCATCGCCTACGTCCACAGCGGCGAACTCGGGAAAGTGAAGCTCGTGCGCGGCCTTTGCTACAAACGCCGCGCCAGCATCGGCAAGGTCGACGGACCCCAACCCATCCCCGAGGGCATCGATTACGACCTCTGGTGCGGCCCCGCCCCCATGGACCCATTGATGCGCAAGAAGCTCCATTACGATTGGCACTGGGTCTGGCCCACCGGCAACGGCGACCTGGGCAA
>CAZSXX010000583.1:0-2171 GCA_964611245.1 uncultured Verrucomicrobiota bacterium
ACAAACCCGCAACCATCCGCAACAAATCCGCAACCCCGCGCAACATCCTGCCAATTCCCGGGCCGATCCGTCCCCCTGCCCCGCGGCAGCTCCCAAATTCGTCCTTCCCACTCATGGTTCGCTGCACATCCCGCCCTCCTGGCCCACAACCACCAGGTCGTCACTGCGCCCACCGCCCCCCTCATCCCTCATTGTTCATCACTCATCACTCCCCCTCAAATCCCCCACCCCTTCCGGAACACCGGCCGAATCAGCGCGTCCGCCTCCGGCAGCCCCTTCGCCCTCATCCCCGCCGCGTCCCACTCAATCCGCTTGCCCAACCGCTGCGCCAGATACCCCACCAACAACCCCTCCGTCAGCGCCGCCGCATACCCAAAATGCGACTCCGTCCGCGGCCCCCCCTTGCACGCCCGGATCCACTCCACATGATGCCCGGGCGTCCTCGGCAAACTCCGCTCCGGCCCCTGGAAACCCGCAAACTCCCTCTGCGGCAGCAACAAATGATTGTCACCGGCATTCTCCCCCCCATGCCACGTCCGGCAATAAAGGCTCCCCTTCGACCCCACCATCAACGACCCATTGTCCGCGACCTTCTCCCCGTGGAACAACTCCGCCGGCGGCAGCTTCTTCCCGTCATAAAACGTCATCCTCACCGGCGGCCGGCTCCCCCGCGCCGGATAACTCATCTCAATCACGCTCCACAACGGCGGGCAATCCTCCGTCCCCCGGTCCGACGCCTTCACCTCCGCCGACACCGGCACCCCCAGCTCCAGCGCCCAATACGCCGTGTCCATGCAATGCACCGCCATGTCCCCAATCGCCCCCGTCCCAAAATCCCACCGCCCCCGCCACTTGAACGGCACATAAATCGGATGGTACGGCCGCGCCGGCGCCGGCCCCAGCCACAAATCCCAATCCAGCGTCCCCGGAACCTCCGGCGTCTCCTTCGGACGGTCCTCCCCCTGCGGCCACCACCCCGCCGGCCGGTCCGTCCACACATGCAATTCCCTCACCTCCCCGATCGCCCCCGCCCGCACGATCTCCACCGCCCGCCGCGTCCCCTCCATCGCGTGCCCCTGCTGTCCCATCTGCGTCACCACCCCCGACTCCCGCGCCGCCTTCGCCATCTCCCGCAGCTCATGGATCGAATGCGCCAGCGGCTTCTCGCAATACACATGCTTCCCCATCCGCATCGCCGCGATCGCCGCCGCCGCGTGCGTGTGGTCCGGCGTGCTCACCACCACCGCGTCCAACGATTTCTCCCGCTCCAACATCTCCCGGAAATCCTTGTGCCGCCTCGCCTTCGGGAACGCCTGGAACGCCTGCTTCGCCCGCTCCTCATCCACATCGCACAGCGCCACAATGTTCTCCGACTTCACCCCCTGCAAATTGTCCCACCCGCGCCCACCCGCGCCAATGATCCCAATGTTCAACTTCTCATTCGCCCCCACCACCCGCCCGGCCGCCCGCGCCCCCAACGCCAGCCCCGCCGTCGCCACCGCTGAATTGCGGATAAAACTCCTCCGGCTCTGCTCAATGTGTTTCATATAATAAAAAGAAAATCATTCCGCCCGCCCCCGCGGCAATCCATCCCCAACAGATGTCCAAGGCAGGCTGATGCCCCCATCGTATCCAACTCCCCGCCAAAGAAAAGGCCCGCCTTCCCCCCACAAACAACATTGAGCGCCCGCCCCCTTCCTGCCATCATCCCCCCGCCATCCCATGAACATCCATCACCTCGAACTCTATTACTACGTGGCCAAATGGGGCGGGATCAGCGAAGCCGTCCGCCACATCCCTTACGGCATCCAACAGCCCGCCGTCTCCGCCCAAATCCTCCAGCTCGAGGACTCCCTCGGCGTCACCCTCTTCCGTCGCCGCCCCTTCTGCCTCATGCCCGCCGGCGAAAAACTCTACCGCTTCATCCTCCCCTTCTTTGAAAACATCGAGGCCGTCGCCGGCGAACTCCGCGGCGCCGCCGGCAGCGTCCGCCTCGGCGCCTCCGAAGTCGTCCTCCGCAACCACATGCCCACCGTCCTCCGCCGCCTCCAGGGCCGCTTCCCAAAACTCAAAGTCCACCTCCGCGAAGGCGCCCAGGCCCAATTCGAAAAATGGCTCCAGGACCGCGAACTCGACCTCGCCATGACCATGCTCGAATCCAAGCCCCCTCC
>CAZSXX010000584.1:0-2156 GCA_964611245.1 uncultured Verrucomicrobiota bacterium
CTGGTGCGTGGGATGTCGGTTTTTCTCTACCCATCGCCGCTGCATTACCGGGTGGTGCCCACGGCGTTTTATGGGCAGAACTGCACGGTCTTGCTGAGCACCAACACCTTCCTGAATGGCTACGCGCGCAAGGCGCAGCCGTACGACTTTCGGTCGCTGCGGTATTTGTTCGCGGCGGCGGAAAAGCTGCAGGAGGCGACGGCGCGGGCTTGGTCGCAGCGTTTTGGGGTGAGGATTCTGGAGGGGTATGGAGCGACGGAGTGCGCGCCGTGCATCGCGGTGAACACGCCGCTGCAGCCGAAGCATGGGACGGTGGGGCGGCTGATGCCGGGGATGGAGCACCGGCTTGAGCCGGTGGAGGGGGTGGACCACGGAGGGCGGCTGTTTGTGAGGGGGCCGAATGTCATGCGCGGGTACCTCAACACGGACGCGAACGCGAAGTTTGCGGCGATGGACGGATGGTACGACACGGGGGACATCGTGGCAGTGGACGCGGAGGGGTATTTCCAGATTCAGGGGAGGCTGAAGCGGTTCGCGAAGGTGAGCGGCGAAATGGTGAGCCTGACCGCGGTGGAGGAGGCGCTGGCGGGCGCGTTCCCACAATATGGGCTGCGCTGCCAGGTCGCGGTGGTGACCCGGCCGGATGAAGAAAAGGGCGAGGTGTTGATCGCGGTGACGAACGAGCCCAAATTGCAGCTTGATGAAGTCCGGGCGGCGGTGCGGGCCAAGTCGATGACCAACCTGTGCGTGCCGCGGGAGATTCGACATGTGCGCGAGATTCCGAAGCTGGGGACCGGGAAGGTGGACCATCGGACGCTGCAAAAAATTATGGCGGAGGCCGTCCCGCCTGCGCCTGAGCAGGCTCCGCCCACTTAAGCGAGCGCGGCTTCGAATTCCGCCAGTTTCCGCGCGAATTGGGCGTCATCGAGAACCGGGAGCGCGTCCGCGCACGGAACTTCGTCCGTCAGTTCAATCCACGATTTGCAGCCGCCGTAGGTTGGGAGCATTGGGATCTCAACGGGGCTGGGCAAGCGGCACGCGCGGACAGCCAACGCGAAAATTGATTTGGAGCGGCCCCAATCGAAACGCTCCGCGATGACCTCCGGTTTCCAAACGTGCTGGGATTGGAGGCGTTGCGCCGCCTCCAGGGAGGCCAATTGGCGCCAGGCGGCGACACGGCAGAAATATTCGAGGCGGAGGACCGCTGAGGGCGGGAAGTTTTTTTCGATCAGATCGAACCGGGCCTGGGCCTCCGGAATGACCGATTCGCGCTGTTGGTGGAAGAGCGTGGGGAAAAGGAGGAATTCTGGGTGGTCCATCCGGAATCCGCCCGCGCCCTCGCTGATGCCGCCTTTGCGGAGGATGATGACCTGGCGGCCGGTTCCGAGGGCATCGGCGATGACGGCCCATTCTTTAAACGCAATGCGCATGTTTTCGATCGGTGGGTCGCGGAAATTGAAATAAACCCGGACCGCGACATTCTTGCCAGCTCGGAGGCGCTCGAATCAAGCTGAACGGCGCAGGATTTATCCGCAAGACCGGGCTGTCACAGCCGGCAGATTGGCCGTGGCCCGAGAGTCAGGTGATGGAAAGCTCCTGGCGGATGCCGAATTTCTCGATGCGCTTGCGGAGGGTGGCGCGGGTGATGCCGAGCAGCTTGGAGGCCTGGACTTGGTTGCCGCCGGTGTCGGCGAGGGCGGCGATGATCAATTCGCGCTCGACGGTGGCGATAATTTTCCGCTTGGGATCCTGCCGGGCCCAGCGGAAGAGGGCGCGGGCGATGGCGGGAATGTCGTTGAGGTCGGCGCCGGGGGCAAACGAAGCTGCTGGGGCCGAGGAGGGGCGCGAGGCGTCCGTGGAGGGGGCGCGGGAGCCGGCCACATCGGCCGGGAGGTCATTTTCAAGGATGGCGTCACCCTTGGCCACGACGATGGCGCGCTGCATGACGTTCTCGAGCTCGCGGACATTGCCCGGCCAGCGGTGGCGCTCGAGGGCTTCCAGGGCGCCTTGGGAGATGGCGCGCGGCGGCTGCCGGGCGGCCTGGGCGAATTTGCGGAGGAAATAATTGACCAGGAGCCGGATGTCGTCGCGGCGCTCGCGGAGGGGGGGGATCTCGACCCGGACGACGTTCAGGCGGTAAAAAAGATCCTCGCGGA
>CAZSXX010000585.1:0-670 GCA_964611245.1 uncultured Verrucomicrobiota bacterium
TTTAGTGCGCATGGCGGGGGCGTTTTTGCGGGCGGTGGGGAGTTCGTTGGCGGCGGCGCATTGGTAGATTTCCTTGGCGGTGTTGTATTTCCAGAGGGCGCCGAGTTTGAGGGCGAGTTCGTTGGTGGCGCCGGGGAGGCCGGAGACGTCGCCGATGACGCCGTTGATCCAGGCGTCCTGGGAGGGGCCGCCGATCCAGTTGCGGGGGAGTTTGCCCTCGTAGTCGAGGGTGTAGAGCTGCCAGCAGACCTGGAGCTGTTTGAGGCTGCCCATGCAGCGGATGCCCTGGGATTTGGCTTTGGCTTTGCCGAGGGCGGGGAGGAGCATGCCGGCGAGGATGGCGATGATGGCGATGACGACGAGGAGCTCGATCAGGGTGAAGGCGCGGCGGAGGGGATGGAAGGGGCTGGAGCGGAGGAGTTACTTATTGGTTGGGGGGGTCGAATGGCGCGGCACTTGGGGGGATGTGGGGCGGGGGGGCATGTGGGCTTGGGGGGGCAATGTGGTTGGGGGGGGGGTGCGGGGGCAAGGTGGGGGCGAGGGCCGCGAGGAAGGCGCGGGAGTGTTTTTCCGCGATTGAATTTGGGCCCGGGATCGAGTAGAGCATCTGAATTCAAATGAGTTTTGCCCGCCAATTTGTCGCCGCGCTGAGCGCCATGGTTTTTTTGTC
>CAZSXX010000585.1:680-2153 GCA_964611245.1 uncultured Verrucomicrobiota bacterium
CCAGAAAGCCCCGCCGAAGCCCGCACTACAGTACAACCGGGACATTCGTCCGATTTTGTCGGAGAATTGTTACCAGTGCCATGGGCCGGACCGGAACCACCGGAAGGCGGGGCTGCGGCTGGACGTGAAGGAGGAGGCGTTTGGGAAGTTGGAGTCGGGGGAGGTGGCGATCGTGCCCGGGGACGTGGAGAAGAGCGCGCTGATCCGGCGGATTGTGACGGCGGATGAGGATGACCAGATGCCGCCGGGGAAGAGCGGGAAGAAGTTGACGGGGGCGCAGGTGGCGGCGTTGAAGGAGTGGATTCAGGCGGGGGCGGAGTGGCAGGGGCATTGGGCATACCAGAAGGTGGAGCGGCCGGCGGCGCCGGAGGTGAAGGGGAAGGATTGGGCGCGGAATGAGATTGACGCGTTTGTGCTGGCGAAGTTGGAGAGGGAGGGGTTGAGCCCGTCGTCGGAGGCGGACAAGGTGGCGCTGGCGAGGCGACTGTCGTTTGATTTGGCGGGGTTGCCGCCGACGATCGAGGAGGTGGACGCGTTTTTGGCGGATGATTCGAAGGAGTCTTACGAGAAGCTGGTGGACCGGCTGTTGGCGTCGCCGCAGTTCGGGGAGAGGATGGCGCAGCATTGGCTGGATTTGGCGCGGTACGCGGACACGAATGGGTACCACATCGACAACCACCGGGACATGTGGAAGTGGCGGGAGTGGGTGATCAACGCGTTCAACCGGAACAAGCGGTTTGACGAGTTCACGGTTGAGCAGATCGCGGGGGATTTGTTGCCCGAGGCGACGCTGGAGCAGCGGATCGCGAGCGGTTTCAACCGGAATGGGATGCACAATTTCGAGGGGGGGGCGGACCCGGACGAGTACCAGACGAAGTATGTGGTGGACCGGGTGGCGACGACGGCGAACGTGTTTTTGGGGGCGACGCTGGCGTGCGCGGAGTGCCATGACCACAAGTTCGACCCGTTCACGACGAAGGATTTTTACCAGTTTTACGCGTTCTTCAACACGATCCCGGAGCAGGGGCTGGATGGGAACACGGACAATCCGAAGCCGTTTTTGAGGGTGCCAAGCGAGGAGCAGGGGGCGCGGTTGGTGGAGTTGCTGGGGAAGATTCCGGAGGCGGAGGGGTTGGTGGGGAGGCGGACGGAGGAGTTGAACAAGGCGCAGGTGGAATGGGAGAAGGAGCTGGCGGGCAAAACGAATGATTTTCCGGAGGTGCCGGGGATTTTGGCGGTGTTTCCGTTCGATGACTCGATCGCGGCGTCGTCGTTGGGCCGGAGCCAGAAGGCGGCGGAATACAAGGGGACGACGAACAATCCGGCGTTTGTGGCGGGAATATTGGGGAACGCGCTGAGGCTGGAGGGGAACGGGACGTTTGTGGAGGGGGCGAACACGGGGGATGTTGAGCGGAATGAGGCGTTCTCGGTGGGGGCGGGGGTGCAGTATGAGGAGAAGGGGGGGGGGGTCGC
>CAZSXX010000586.1:0-2140 GCA_964611245.1 uncultured Verrucomicrobiota bacterium
CATCGCGGACGCCGTTCCTTCTTGAGGATCATCAAGCCGTCGGCCAGACTGATTCCATTAGGCACACCGCGCGATCGAGGCATGTGGCGGTCGGCTTCGGGCGATTCGTCCAAATCATGCTTTGCATGCGGACGATGATCCGTTATCTCAGGGCTCCAGCAATGAAAACTCTTCCCTGGCTGATTCTTTTCCTGGCTTGGCCGCCATTTTTGCGGGCGGCGGAGGGGATTTCCGAGCCGAAACTGGCTGACCTACCGGAATTTGCCGCGCGGCAACTGGAGCTTTGGAACGCGCCCGGCGCCTCTGTCGCGATTGTACGGGGCGATGCCGTAATTTTGACGACTGGGTTTGGCCTCCGGAATCTGAAGGATCAGGAGCCGATGACGGACCGCACCGTGCAACCGATCGCGTCGATCTCCAAATCTTTCACGGTGGCGAGCCTTGCGGTTCTGGCGCGGGAGGGAAAATTGAGCTGGGACCGGCCGGTCCGGGAGTTCCTGCCGGAGTTCCGGCTGTACGATGATTATGCAACCGCCCACGTGACGCCCCGGGATCTGGTCACCCATGGCAGCGGACTGCCCCGGCATGACTGGGTTTGGGTGGGCTCGACGGCGTCCCGCGAAGATTTGGTCCGCCGGCTCCGGCACCTTGAGCCGAGCTCCGAACTGCGCGCCCGCTATCAATACAACAATCTTGCGTTCTGCACCGCCGGGTACCTGGCTGGACGGGTCGCGGGCTCGTCTTGGGAGGAGTTGGTCCGGAGCCGCATTTTCGAGCCGTTGGGGATGGAAAACTCGAGTTTCTCCATCACGAACCTCGCGCGCAACGCCGACCATGCCACGCCGTACCGGTTGAACGACAAAGAGGAGCCGCAGCCGGGCCGTTACCTGAACGTCGATTCGCTTGGGCCCGCGGGCGCAATCAATTCCAACGCGCAGGACATGTCCCGTTACCTTCAGATGCTGATCAACAAGGGGAAATTCGGGGACGCCGTCATTCTTGATGAATCGGATGTGGCGGAAATGTCGTCCCAGCGGATTGTCGTTGGGGAGGCGGACACATTTCCGGAGCTTGGCTCCTCACAATATGGGATGGGCCTGAGGATCACGTCTTATCGGGGGCGCAAAATGGTGCATCACGGCGGGGCGCTCCGAGGGCTCTCCGCGTCCCTGTCGTTCCTGCCACAGGAGAAGATCGGGGTGTTCGTGGCGGTCAACCTTTCCGACTCGAGCGTCCCGAGCATCCTCACCTACGCCATTTACGACCGACTTCTGGGCCTGGACGCAATCGACTGGAGCGGGCGATTCCGGGAGCGGCGGCAGAAGGACAAAGCCGCCCGGGAGGACGCCGAAAAGCAAAAGATATCGACCCGCAAACCGGGCACGGCACCGGCGCCCCCGTTGGCAGAATACGCCGGGGAGTATGAACATCCCGGGTACGGTGTGTTCAAAGTCGCCGTCAAAAACGAAGCGCTGGAGGGGACTTTCAATGGGGTCAACTCCCGGTTTGACCATTTTCATTATGAGGTGTTCGCCGCCCCCAAGAACGGGGCCAGCTCGTTCTCGGAGCAAAAGATCCAGTTTGCCTCGAGCATCGACGGGGAGATTGAGTCGGTGTCGATTTCTTTTGAGCCGGCGGTGCCACCCCTAGTTTTTCGGCGGAAGGCGGAGGCAGGAATGTTGGAGACTGAATTCCTTGGAAAGTTCGTGGGCAAATATGAGGTCGGGGCCTCGACCGCCAAGGTCAACCTTCGCCCAGACAAGAGCTTGATTTGGGCGGCGAGTGGTTCGGCGCCGCGCGAGCTGGAGCCAATTCGCGGAACCCGATTTGCGCTCAAGGGCCGTCCGGGATACTCGGTCGAATTTCTCCCCGATGAAACGGGCGCCTTTTCAGGAGTTGCGGTGCACACCCCCAGTGGCTCCAGCGTAGGGAAGCGGACGCAGGAGGATTGAACCCTGTGCGAATGCACGCACAGCCCGGAAAGCGTCCAGATCGATTGGCGTTTTCGGCGGCCAAGGTTATGATCACGCCAGTATAAACCTTAACCCGAAGTTTACGCGCCTATGCATCGGTCCTTATTCCTCCTCTCCGCGGTCGCATTGATCAACGCGGGGGCCCTCGCCGCCAGTTTTGACTGGCC
>CAZSXX010000587.1:0-2133 GCA_964611245.1 uncultured Verrucomicrobiota bacterium
TACCCGGGGGATTACCTGCAGTTCGTCGAGCTGTACACTTTCGCCAAGCCGCGGCAGCCGGCCGAGATTGCGACCTTGATGCCCAAACCGCCGACGATCTTCAACCCGGTCGTGCGGCTCAAAGCGGACATGGCCAGCCCGACGATCAGCAGTTTCCCGAGGACGAAGAAGCTGGCGAGCTTGGAGCCGGACGCAACCAGCGCCGCCGCCGGGACGGGGGCGCCCTGGTAGGCGTCCGGAGCCCAGAGGTGAAATGGGACGGCCGCGATCTTGAACCCGAATCCGACGAGGACCATGGCCATGGCGAGGCTTGTGAGCGGATCGCCGGCCTTGGATTGGATGGCGGCGGCGATCTTCCCGATGTTCGTCGTGCCGGCCAGGCCGAACAGGAGGCTGAATCCAAAGAGCAGGACCGCCGCGGCGATGCCGCCGAAAAGGAAGTATTTCAGGGCCGCCTCCGAGGAGCGCGGGTTATGCTTGTTGAAGCCGGTGAGGAGATAAAGCGAAAGGCTGGTCATCTCGAGGGCGAGGAAAATGGCGAGGAGTTCCTCGGCGCTGACCAGGAACATCATGCCGACGGTTCCCAGCAGAGTGACGGCGAAGAACTCGCCGACGTGGTCGGTGAACTCGGATTGGACCGAAATGAAGACCACGCCGAGGGTCAGGAGGAGCAGGCATTGTTTGGCCAGGATCGTCATCGAATCGACAGCCAACATGCCGTTGAGGACCGTGCCATGGCCCGGCGCGGCGACCATGAAGAAAAACGACGCGAGGCAACCGACGCCGGAAAGCATGGCGCAAATGGCGCGTCGCTCGGCGTTTGTCTGGCCACGCAGGAGGGCGAGATCAACCATCAAGACGGCCAGGGCGGCGAGCGTGAGGATCACCTCGGGGGCCGCGAGGCGCAGGACGGCGAGATAATCCGCGTTCGTCACAGGCCGGCCTCCCTGCGCAGGCCTTCAAACAAAGGGGTGTCAAAGGCGGGGATGATCAAGTTGACCAAGAGGCCGGGAAAGAGGCCGACCACCAGAGTCACGGCGATCAAGAGGGCGGCCCCGATGCGCTCCGGAGGGGAGATTGGCTCGAGGGGATGCGGATTCAGGCTGGAGGGAGCGTCATGATAGAACGCCTTTTGGAGGACGCGCAACGTGTAGACGACGCCGAGCAAAATTCCCACGGCGGCGACGATGGCGAAGGCGGAGAAGGCATGCCAAGCGCCGATCAGGACATGGAGTTCGGCGACGAAGCCGCTGAAGCCGGGAAGGCCCATGGACGCGAAGGAAGCGACCGCAAAGGTCACGGCCGCGAATGGCAACCTGCGGGCCAGCTGGAGGCCCTCCAATTCGCCGAGGTCGCGGGTGTGGGCGCGCTCGTAGACCATGCGGCCCACCACCGCGAACAAGAGGCCGGCGATGACGCCGTGCGAAAACATCTGCAAGACCGCCCCGGTGAGGCCGACGCGGTTGAGGCTCATCATGCCGAGGAGGACGAAGCCCATGTGGCTGACGGAGGAATAGCCGATGACGAACTTGAAATCCTTTTGCGTCATGGCGACGGTCGCGCCGTAAACGATGCCGATGACTGCGAGGAGGGCGATCCATTCCTGCCAATAACGGGCGCCGAGGGGGAAAAGGGCCAGGGAGACGCGCAGCGCGCCGTACGCGCCGAGCTTCATGACCACGCCCGCGAGGAGCATGGAGGCGCCGGTGGGAGCGGCGACGTGGCCGGTGGGAGCCCAGGTGTGGAACGGCCAGAGGCCCGCGAGGATGGCGAACCCGACGAAGGTCAGGGGGAAAACCCAAACCTGGAACGGCTCGGGGAAGGGGAACTTCGCGAGCTCGAACAGGCTCATGGATTTGGAGCCGGAAACGACGAACGCGGCGACCATCCCAACGAGGACCATCGCGCTGCCGATGAATGAGTACAGCGCGAGCTTCATGGCGCCATACTCTTTCCGGGTGGATCCCCAGATCGCGATCAGGAAATATTTCGGGATGATGGCGAGCTCGTAAAAGACGAAGAGCAGGAACAGGTCGAAGCTCAGGAAGACGCCGTAAACGCCGCCGATGAGCGCGAGATAAAACGCGAAGAACTCCTTCGCGCGATGCTCGATGTTCCACGAGAAGAGAATGC
>CAZSXX010000588.1:0-2132 GCA_964611245.1 uncultured Verrucomicrobiota bacterium
AATCACCAGGCTCACCGTCGCCCCCACCGCCCCCACCAGCAGGCTGATCCGCGCCCCATAAAAAACCCGCGTCATCAAGTCCCGCCCGTGCGAGTCCGTGCCGAACCAATTCCGGAGGCTCGGCGGCATCGAATTCAGGTCCGAGACCTCCACCGGGTCATGCGGGCTCAACCACGGCCACGCCAAAATCAGCGCCACCATCCCCAGCAAAAACACCCCCCCGGCCACCGCCGGGCGGTTCCTCAAGAACCGGCGCCACGCCTTTTGATTCGGGCTCAAATGTTCCATCGCCGCCCCACGGTAACAAAGCGGCGCCCACGCGGCAGCGAAAAAGGCGGCCCAAAAAAAACAAACTGTTGCCCCGCCGCCCGATGCGGTAAGCTCCCCGCATGGCGACGATCATTGCGCTCCTCGTTGTCGGAGCCCTCCTCATCACCCTCGAGACCGTTTTGCCCGGCCTCATCTCCGGCCTCCTCGGCGTCTGCTGCGTCGGCGCCGCCATCGGCCTCGCCTACCTCCGCTTCGACGCCCACACCGGCAACGTCGTCCTCGGCGTCTCCGTCGTCGGCGCCATCATCGGCGCCATCCTCTACATCACCTACTTCCCAAAATCCCGCGTCGCCCAACTCTTCGTCTCCAAAGGCTCCATCGGCCTCATCGGCAACGAAAACCCCGCCCTCCTCGGCCAAAAAGGCCGCGCCCTCACCCCCCTCCGCCCATCCGGGACCGCCGTCATCAACGGCCAGCGCGTCGACGTCGTCTCCGAGGGCGCCTTCATCGAAGCCCAAACCCCCGTCAAAGTCATCGCCCTCGAAGGCCTCCGCGTCGTCGTCCGCGCCGACTCCTGATCACTTTCGCCCTCGGCAATTCCCGCCGGAAGAACGGCGCGAATGCCCCCGCCCACCTCTTCGAGCCATGGCTCGCCGGTTCCCCGGTCGCCCACCCAACGCCCCCCAACCGCCGGAAAGACCGTCCATCCACCCACAGCGCTTCCATTCAGGGCCCGCCCTTTTCTTTTCCCAGTCTTAATGCATCCGACACCCAGCATTAACACACGTTGGCTAAGACGATGTATGTCAGCATGAAACAACGCGTTCTGGTGGTTGAAGATGAACCCGATATTCGGGAACTGATCGTCTTTACCTTGAGGAATCAAGGTTATGAAGTGACGGGTGTCGAATGCGGTGAAGAGGCATGGATCGAAGCGGCCAAAACCACGCCCCAGCTGTTGGTTTTGGACGTGTTGCTTCCGGACATGGATGGATTGTCGCTCTGTGAAATGTTCCGGAAGATTCCGCAGACCGCGAAGATGCCGATCCTGATGCTGACTGCTTGCGCAACTCTTCAGGTAAGAGTGATTGCGAATGATGTCGGAGCAAATGATTTCATGTCGAAGCCGTTCAGTCCCCGTGAGCTGGCTCACCGCGTTGAAAGGCTTTTGAAATAAAAAGCAGGGAAGCCCCCGCCGGTCCCCGTTTCAATCAGCATGCAGGCGGCCGCCTCCCCTCCTTCTCAAACAGCGCCTCCAGGAAAAAAAAGTCGCCCGCGTCTTTCGCTCGCTGCGTCGGCTTCTTCGTCAGCCAAAGCAACTCGGGCGAAGCGAACGGAATCTCAACTCCATCGACCGCGGCCATGGTGTGGCGCAAATAACCCGCCGCCCTGATCGCGAACCCGCCGACGAGGATGTAACGCGCCCCCCGACTGTTCAGCCCGCCGCAGAGATCCCTGAGGTCGGCGACGGTTGGCTCGCGTGGTTCGAGGTCGGGCGCTTGCGCGTCAGCATTTTCATCAGCCATGCGTCGGCCTCCTCATGTGTGGCGAAACGATGGAATCCCCGCGGCATGAACGGAACATCAAACGCCGCCCGCCACGCGCGCGCGTCCTCCGGCGTGAAACTCTTCGAGTCCAAAGGATTTGGCAACTTGCGCCGCCCAACCATTTTCCCTTTTCCTCGATGTTGATCACCGTGTGCATCCGCGGAGCAAAGATAACCCACCCCCATAACCGCCGAGGCTCGGCGAGAATGGAGGGCGGATGAGTTTTTAAAAGCTACACAAACACCACTTGACAACATCCTATAAACCACTAAAGTGACCACGACAGGCCGACCAAGCCCGTTCCACCGCCCCCGG
>CAZSXX010000589.1:0-2124 GCA_964611245.1 uncultured Verrucomicrobiota bacterium
AAGCGAAGGCGAAGGGGGTGGCGGCCAAGTGCCTGAACAACATCAAGCAACTGCAACTCGCGTGGCACCTTTACTTGGATGACAACGGGGACGTCGTGCCGCCGAACAATCCCGGGGGAATCCCGAACATCCCGGGGGCGGAGGCGTGGATTTATGGGAACGTGCCGAGCGAGGTGACGACGACGAACATCGAGAACGGGGTTTTGTACCGGTACAACAAGTCGACGCAGATTTATGTTTGCCCTGCCGACCCGTTCATGTTGCGGAAACCGACGGGGCAACGAGTCCCGACGACGCGGAGTTTTTCGATGAGCAGCGAGATTGGAGCAAAGGGGCAGAAGGCGTCGGATTTAGCGAAGCCGCCGCCGAGCCAGCACCTGGTGTTCATGGATGAGGATGACCGGAAGAACAATCCGGGGAACGGGATCAATGACGGGAACATTGGGCTGCGGCGATATCCGTTGACGGAATGGGGCGATTCGCCGGGGCGGCGGCACAACAATGGGGTGACGATTTCGGCCGCGGATGGGCATGTGGAGCATTGGCGGTGGCGGTCCTCGCGAAAGATGTTCTCGCGAGGGGTGGCATCGCCGGATGAGGTTCCGGATTTGAGGAGAATCCAGAGTTTCCTGCCGCGCAACGAGTGAGCGCGGTCAGCTAAAATCGCGCGGGGAGAGGCCGATGGCCAGGATGCCGCAGCATTCAATGGGGCGGAGGCCAAGGCGGTAGGCTTCCGCGAGGACGGCGGGGGAGGAAGTTCCGGGGTTGAGCCAAAGCTCCGCGCAGCCTTTGGCGGCGATTTCCGGGAGGAGGCCCAGCAGGACGGAGGGGCGGACGTAGATGGAGACGATGTCCAACGAGGCGGGGACGGCGGAAACGGAGGGATAGGCGGGAAGGCCTTCGACGGCCGGCTCGGTGGGGTGGACGGGAAAGACCTGGAAACCGGCCTGGAGGAAGGCGCGGACGGCTTTGTTGCCGAACTTGGTTCGGTCGTTCGAGGCGCCAATGACAGCGGCGGATTTCATGGAGGGCGGCAGAAGAGTAACTCAAAGCGCCGATCGCGCAATGGCATGGTCAAAGCTATCAACCCGATGCGGCTCCAGAGCGAGGGTCGAGTGCGGTCCGAGCCCGGCAAGCCGCTGATCTTTGGACAAACAAACCCGGAGGTTCCCATGAAAAATCCGTCGGATTCCCGTTCGCCGCTGGCGCGCGCCGCCGCGACAGTGATGGTCTGCAACCCGCTCCTGCTGCTGAGCCCGATGTGCCTGCTGTATGGCATCCACCGGGCGGTGACGGCGCCGAACTTGTTCGCCGGGGACACGGCGAACACCGTCTTCAATTTCCTGGCGCTGGCGATTTACGTGCTCATGGTGTGCGTGACTTCCACGCTTTTGGCGCGAAAACGGATCATCCCGGACACGATCATGCTGCTGGGGCTGCATGGTCTATTGTTTGTGTCGCCGTTGATTCTGATCGCGCATGGGGTGTTCCTGGATGGAAATGTCGCGGCGTCATTGGGGGCGTTTGGGATCGCAATTGGGCTGGCGCAATTGGAGTTGCTGCGGAAGAGGCTGCCGGGCTCGTTCATGTCGCCGCCGCTGGTGATGGGGGGAGCCCTGGTCCTGGCGGCGAATTTCGCGGCGCCGATGATGTTCCGGAATGGGCTGGAGAACAGCAATGAGGCGTGGGGCGCGGCGGGGGCGGTGGCGTGGCATTTGATCCTGCCGACGCTGGCGGCGTGGATGAATTTTTTGCCGGCGCGGGCGCAAGGGGGGTTGCCTTGGAACCGGGCATGGTTCGGAATGGCCATTTACTTTCTATGGCTGGGGGGCTCGGCGGTGCAGTTGTGGACGGTGGCGTATGTGGATGACCGGAGCTTGCGGCCGGAACAGTTCACGGTGGTGTTGTGGGTGTTGGCGTGGACGGCGGTGCGGCAGGCGAGGGCCTTTCCGGAGCGGTGCGCGGGATGGGTGGCAAAGTTCGCGCCCGCGGCGGGGTTTGTCATTCCGGCGATGGGGGCCGCGGCGGGACTGCATTTGGGGATCGCATCGGCGCTGTTCACGTTGAATTTGCCGCTGCTGCTGCTGATGCGGGGACAGACGCCGGTCCTGGCCTTGAGCGGAT
>CAZSXX010000590.1:0-2108 GCA_964611245.1 uncultured Verrucomicrobiota bacterium
GATGAGTCACGCTGTCGCCATAACACCCGCGCAACAAACAGATGTCGTCAACGCACTCGGCGATATGTGGCAAAAAGCTGCTCACCTCCATGCCGCACTTCCCCTTTGGGCTGAACGGCCGGCAGGGCGGCATTAATTTGTTCTTCGCCACCGCGCGGCGAGTTTTGAAGCTGCCAAATGATTCTGGTATTGGCTGGCCGGCAAGCCGGATTAACTCCGGTTTTGGATCGAACAAATCCACGTGGCTCGGCCCGCCAGACATAAACAAAAAGATCACTCTCTTTGCTTTCGCCGAGAAATGCGGGGCTCGTGGCGCGAGCGGGCTTGCCGCTTCCAGCACCCGCGCACTCCGCGCCCCCGGCTTGAGCAACCCCTCGCCGTCAAGAATAGAAGCCAGCGCCACGGCGCCGAAACCGCTTCCGGCACGCCGCAAAAAATCTCGACGCGACGCGCTCCGGGTGTTGAGACCCCGCGGACCAGTGCAAGCGATGGTCATAATGGACGCCTTTTCTACTGTTTTACTTTTTTCACAGGCGGCGGGGCCGCCGGGATGCCGCCGAACACGGACGCATGAATTCATTCCACATACACGAAATCGTTCACGTTGAAAAGCGCCCTGCACAATTCCGGCAAAGGCGAACGCTTGAGAAACTCCCGCGTCATCGCCAGCTCCGCGTCCGTCGGCGAACGGCCAAGCACGAGACGAAAAAGCTTCACGATGGGTTCGCCGCCTTGGGCTTCAAGCGACACCCGGCGCGCGGCGGCTTCCGCAGCCGCCATGACCTCTTCCGTGTTCAGGAGGGTGAGGGCTTGGGGCGCCGTCGTGCTCCGCTCCCGGCCCGAACAGCTCACATTGTTGTCCGGAGCGTCGAAGACTTCCAGAAACGGAAACCGTAAATTGCGCCTGACGAAAATGTAGACGCTGCGGCGGACGTGATCGCGCGGATCTTTGCTGCTCTTCCATCCCGCCGCCCCTTTGAATATGTGCTCCGGAATGGATGGGAACACGCCAGGGCCTCCCATTCTTAAGTCCAACCGGCCGCTGACCGCCAACAAGCTGTCGCGGATGGATTCCCCTTCAAGCCGGCGACGGTTCATGCGCCAGTAAAAGCGGTTCTCCGGATCGGCGGCCGCGGCCAGGGACGCTCCAGTTTCCCCCTGCGATTCTTGCCGGTAAGCGGCGGACAACATCATCAGCCGGTGCAGCCGCTTCAAACTCCAGCCGTGCTCCATGAAATCGGCCGCCAGCCAGTCGAGCAATTCGGGATGAGTGGGCCGCTGACCGCGGGTTCCGAAGTCGCTGGGTGTGGACACGATGCCGCGTCCGAAGTGGTGCCGCCAAACTCGATTCACCATCACTCGCGCGGTCAGTGGATGGTTCGTGTTCACAAGCCAGTTTGCCAGGGCGGACCGGCGGCTGGCGGCTGTGATCGCGGCTCGTTCGGTCGAAACCAAAACCTTTGGAAATCCCGCTCCCACCTCGGCGCCGGGTTGGGAGTAATCTCCGCGATGCAGAAGATGAGTTTTCGGCGGCGGCCCCTCGCCGCGGGTTAACGCCAATGCCTTGGGCAGCGGCTCGGGCTTGGAGTAACGATTAATGGCTTCGAGCAGTTCCACCCGGCGGAGGCGCTCTGGGGCCGTCAATGCCTCGATGAGTTCCTTGTCTGACACGGCAACCGCCGATTCCGTCTCCAGAACCAAATTAGCCTGCTCCGCGTTTCGTTGCGCGGATGGCGTGAGATGAGCCGCCCGCGCTTCGGGTCCCAAGCGTCCGATTTTAACCTCCCGAAGCCGCGCCCTCACCGGAGTCTCCCACGCCACGAGCTCTTGAACCTTGGGCAATTCTTCGAAGCGCTTCATCGCCGCCTCAAACGCGGCGCGCTCGTCCGGAGCAGCGACCGTCTGATCGCGCCGAAACGCCGCCGGAGCGAAGCATGCTTGAAGTCGATAGTAATCCTCTTGCGTGAGCGGCTCGAACTTGTGGTCGTGGCACCGGGCGCACCCCAGGGTGAGACCGAGAAATGCCAGCGCGGTGGTGTCCGTCATGTCGTTGAGCGTGTTGTGGCGCCGCTGAACCTGATCCGAACTGTCAACCATGTCCGGCCCAA
>CAZSXX010000591.1:0-2104 GCA_964611245.1 uncultured Verrucomicrobiota bacterium
CGGGAAGCATGTCGCCAGCAATCTGCTCGACGGTGAATTGATCGAAGGGCATGTCAGCGTTGAGCGCCTTGATCACCCAGTCGCGCCAGGGCCAAATGCTTCGTTGACGGTCTTTCTCGTATCCATTCGTGTCGGCATAACGCGCTAGATCCATCCATCGGCGAGCCCATCGCTCCCCGTATCGCGGCGATGCCATCAGCCGATCGACCAACCTCTCGTAAGCGTCTTCCGAGGAATCATCCGCGAAGGCGTCCGCCTCTTCGGGCGTCGGCGGAATGCCGATCAAGTCGAGATAGAGTCGCCGCGCCAGAGTGAGCCGATCCGCGGGAGGGGAAGGCCTCAACCCTTCCTTTTCCAGGCGGGACAGCACAAATCGATCAATGGCATTCCGTGGCCAAGCGAAATTCTTTACTGGCGGCGCGGGGGCTTGTTTGGGTGGGACGAACGACCAGTGCGGCTGGTAATCGGCTCCGGCCATGATCCATCGGCGCAAGGTTTCTTTCTCGGCGGCGGTGGGCGCGTTTTGGGCGCCAGCAGGGGGCATCCGCTCATTCGCATCGGTTGAGAAAATCCGCGTCAGCATCTCGCTCTCGGACGGTTTTCCTGGAGTGATGGCGCGGCGGCCTGACTTGGCTGGGAGGAATGCCGCACCGGCCTCGTCAAGCCGAAGCCCCGACTTTCGCGCCGCGTCATCCGGACCGTGGCACTTGAAGCAATGCTGGGACAGTATGGGCCGGACGTCTCTGGAGAAATCAGGAACGGTCGCCGCGCTGACATGAGCCTGCATGGCGATCACGGCGAGGCAGCCGAGGAGCCAACCCATATCCCGGATCATCTTGTCATTGTTCACTCCCTGAGCGTCCGCGGCAAGCCTTCCTGATTCAGGAGCCGCAGTTCTTATTCTGGTTGGCAAAGCGGGGTAACCCTGCAGGTCTGCCGGATGGGGGTAGGCCTCCGGCCCCGCTCGGAATGAGACCACATCAAAAGCCCGTTTCGGCCAACTCCCCGGCGCCGTCGCGCAAATGCAGACAGGCCACATGGTCCGCCAGCCGCCGAGCCTGCCTCGGATCGTGCGTGACCATCACCAGGGTCCGCCGCCCTCTCAGCCGGCTCATTGACTGTTCGATCGCCTCGGTGGAGATTGGATCCAAGGCGCTGGTGGGTTCGTCCAACAATAAGACTTCCGGTTCCACGGCCAGGGCTCGGGCGAGGCAGAGCCGTTGCTGCTGGCCCGCGGACAATTCGAGGGCCGAGTCCTCCATCCGGTCCTTGACCTCAACCCACAGCGCCGCGTCCCTCAGTGCCTGCTCGGCAATGTCTGGCCACAGTCGCTTGGGGGCCTTCCCAAGATGGCGCACTCCGAACAAGACGTTTTTTCTGACGCTCCCTGGGAAAACGGCGGGTTGTTGAAAGAGAATTCCGACGCGCGCCCGAAGGGCATCGACATCCACTCCCGGCGCGTAGATCGACCGGCCCATCAACAGGATTTCGCCTTGGACGCGAAGTCCGGCCGAAAGTTCAATCAGCCGGTTGACGCATCGGAGGAAGGTGCTTTTGCCCGCGCCGGACGGGCCGAGAAGCGCAAACACGGATCCGCGCGGGATCGAGAGGCAAACATCACGAAGGATCTGCCTGCTTGGGGAGAAGACCCTCAATCCGCGGATTTCAATCGCGGGGACCTGGGCGCTCTCAGGGATTGTTGGCTTCTTCATGAATTCTAAGTCGCACAGGCATCACGGCCAGGCTCATGCAAAGCGCCAGCAGGAGGAGAACTAGGGCCGCACCCCAAACCTTTCCTCCAATCGCCGGATCGAACGAGTCTTGGGCTAGGACAAAAATATGATAGGGCAATGTGAGAACGGGGTTCTCTTTGATGCCCGAAGGGATTGAGGCTCCCGCGAAGATGGTCGCGGTGAACATGATTGGGGCGGTTTCGCCGGCGGCGCGCGCCAGTCCCAGGAAAGATCCTGACACCCACCCCCCCACGCATTGTGGAAGCAACACGAACCACACGATGCGTGACCGCGAGAGACCCAGGGCCGCCGCTGCCTCCACCCGGTTCGGAGGCAGGCTCTTGAGACGCTCCACCAAGGCCACGCTCACC
>CAZSXX010000592.1:0-2089 GCA_964611245.1 uncultured Verrucomicrobiota bacterium
CGGTCGGCGCCCTCACCTCGAAGGATTTTCGGTTCAAGATGCGCGTCTGGTTCCTCAAGGAAACCAAGAGCCTCTGCACCAGCTGCGGCACCGGCTGCAACATCGTCGTCGGCTCGCGCGAGGAAAAAATCTACCGCTACGAACCCCGCCAGAACGACGCCGTCAACTCCACATGGATGTGCGATTACGGCCGCCTCAACTACAAATGGATCGGCCTTGAGAACCGCCTCCAACTCGTCTCGGTCCGCAAGGGCGCGGAACGGCAGGAGAGCAATTGGGGTTCCGCCATCGTCGAGATTTCGCGGAGGCTCAGCGGCGCCCCCGCGGGCTCCGTCGCCATTGTCGGCTCCGCCCGCCTCTCCAATGAGGAGCTGTTCCTACTTTCCAAGCTGGCCAAAAAAACCGGCGCCCTCACCGACTCGGTCCCCCGTTCAGGCCCGGGCGACAAACTCCTGCTCAACGCCGACCGCAACCCCAACAGCAATGGGGCCCGGTTGATGGGCATCGCCGCCGATCCCATCGGGGGCGCCCTCCCGAAAATCGCGGAGGGCATCCGCGCCGGCAAAATCAAGACGCTCCTCGTCTTCGGCGAGGACGTCACCAAGCATGGAATTGGCCCGGACCTGCTCGGCAAATTGGACACCCTCGTGGCCTGCGCCATCCTGCCCAGCGCCACCACCGAAGCCGCGCATTTCGTGCTGCCCGGCGCCGCCCACGCCGAGAAGAGGGGCACCTTCACCAACATCAAGGGCCGGGTGCAGCGGTTCATGAAGGCCGTTGAATCCCCCGGCGCCGCCCGGCCCGAATGGGAAATCCTGCACGAGCTTGTTTTCAACGTCACGGGCCAGAACGGCTTTGTGAGCATCGAGGGGCTGTTCAACCAAATGGCGAAGGAAATCCCTGCGTTCGCCGGCGTCACCTGGGCCGCCTTGGGCGACACGGGCGTGACCATCCCCGTCTGACCATGAGCGAATTTGTTCTATATAGCTTCCTGAAGGTCATCGCGGTGTTCGCCTTGGTCATGCCCATGATCGCCTATTCCGTCATGGCCGAGCGCCGGATCTCCGCCGCCATCCAGGACCGCGTTGGGCCCAACCGCGTCGGACCCTTTGGCCTGCTCCAGCCCCTTGCCGACGGCCTCAAGTCCTTCCTGAAGGAGGATTTCACCCCCGCCTACGTCCGCAAGGCCTACTTTTGGCTGGCCCCCGCCATCACGCTGGTGCCCGCCTTCCTCACCATGGCGGTCATCCCCTTTGGCTCCTACATCGGCGGCCAGAAAGCCGTCATCGCCGACCTCAACGTCGGCGTCCTCTACTCCTTCGGCATCGTTTCCCTCGGCGTCTATGGCATCGTCCTGGCCGGTTACGCCTCCAACTCCAAGTATTCTTTCCTCGGCGGCATCCGCTCCAGCGCGCAGATGATTTCCTACGAAATCGCCATGGGCATGTCCGTCATCCCGCTTTTCATGATGGTCGGCGACCTGAACCTCAGCAAGGTGATCGAGTTCCAAAGCCGCCATGGCTGGCTGATCTTCTACGCCCCGTTCTCCTTCGTCATCTTTTTGATCTCCGCCTTCGCCGAAACCAACCGGCTTCCCTTCGATTTGCCGGAGTCGGAGACCGAATTGGTCGGCGGGTACCACACCGAGTACAGCTCCATGAAATTCGCCATGTTCTTCATGGGCGAATACGCCAACATGATCGCGGCCTCCGCCATGATGGTGACCCTCTTTTTCGGCGGCTGGACCCTGCCTGGCTTCTCCATGCCGGCGGACTCGGGCCATCTGGCCGTCGGCCTCGCCCACATCGGAATTTTCATCGCGAAACTCCTCGTTTTCATGGTCATCTTCATCTGGGTCCGCTGGATGCTTCCGCGGTTCCGCTATGACCAGTTGATGGATTTGGGCTGGCGGCGCTTTGTGCCGTTGGCGCTGGCCAACATTTTGTTTTACGCCGTCGCGCTTTGGCTGCGCGCCTTGTCATGATTGTCAAACGCAAAGAGCTGAGTTTTTGGGAGCGGCTTTACCTGCCCGCCATCTGGGGCGGCCTCACCGTCACCATCCGCCACTTCTTCAAGAAGAAGGTGACGA
>CAZSXX010000593.1:0-2079 GCA_964611245.1 uncultured Verrucomicrobiota bacterium
TGCTTTCCTGATATACGTTCCGGTTCGCCGGGGGCGGTGGAACGGGCTTGGTCGGCCTGTCGTGGTCACTTTAGTGGCTTATGGGATGTTGTCAAGTTACTTTTGTCTTCTTTTTTTTGCGCATGGGAACGGATTTTGAGTGCTTCATCGAAGGTTTAAAGGGGTCCGGACAATGCGAGGTGTTTGGCCAAGGCGGTGGTGATTTGTTTCATTTCTGCGGTTGAGAGAGTGCCCAAACGCCTTTCCAGTTTCACGGTGGAGATTGTTTGGACTTGTTGCAGGTGGAAGGCACCGGGCTTGAGGTAGGGTTTGGCGATGGAGATTTCGCAGCGGTTGCCACGCAAGGCGGTGGTGTGGAGGAGGACGGTGACGAGATCGAGTTCGTCATCGGCGGGTTCGCCTGTGAGAAGCAAGGCGGGGCGGATTTTTGCGGCGAGGCCGAAATCGACCACCCAAATTTCACCGCGCTGGAGAGCGGGCATCCTCGTCCTCCAATTGATCGAGCAGTTGGGCACCCTCGAGCGCGGATTGGTTGCAAAGGCCGACTTCCCGATTTTGAGCTGTGAGTTCGAGGAGGCGCTGGCGGACTTGGCGCATTTCGGGCTCGGTCAGGTTGGGCAGGTGGTTGATGATTTCGGCCGCGCTCATAGAAGGAAGGTAATCGATTAGATCTTTGATTTCAACCCGTCGATGGAGGGAATTGAGGCGGTCAGAACGGAGATGAATTTGGGGTTCGGGCGGACCGGGTTAACACACTCAGTTTGAACGATGATGGAACGAAGCAGGTGACCGAATGAAGCAGGAGGAACGAGCCTGGTGATCCCACGGGTTGATGCTTGGTCACTGGGTGGAAACGGAACGGGATTGAAGAGAGGGCGTCTTAGCTTCTTGGGGGTCGGTCTTTCATGATGAATCCTCCATCGAGGGGAAGACAGGAATTTGGCTCATAGACGCACGATGGTGACATGGCCGTTGTCATGGGTCAGACGGAACCGACCCGGAAGATTTCGGCGTTGGAGGACGGCGGCCACGGCGCGGAGGCGACTTGAAAAGCGCGAGGGATCGGTGGTCTTCCAGTTGGACGAAAATGTCCTCAGATTCTTTTCGTCGATCGTCACTTCGGCTTGGCGCCAATATCCGCCGGGCTTGAGGTAAACCAAAAGCGGCTCGTCGAGGCGATTTCCCGCCGCTTCGAGCGCGGCCTCGATGGGAGCGAAGCTTCACGGGCAATTGGTTGGGCGGCGGCAGCCAATAATGCGCCCCGGCACTTTGGCGGGGCGGCGATTGCACGGCTTCGAGCCGAGCGCCGCAGGATAGACAATGAGGTTGGCGGAATCGACGTGGGCCCACCACGCGACGAATCCCTCCGCGCCGCTCATGCTCCGTGCTACTTTTTCAGGACGCTGATTTCACCGCTTCGTTCGTAGCGAGCTTCCGCCACTTCGGTTGGGCGGCCAATGTTGCCGTTCAAGCGCAGTTCCTCGAGCAAGTCCGCCTCGGTCAGGGAATGGGCGCGGAGGGCGGCGGGATCGAGCTTTCCATCCTTGATCAGAATTGTTTCGCGGCCTTTAATCCATTGACCCAAAGGGCTCGAATGGCAGGCGAGGAAGGCGAGGAAGCGGTGCAGGGCGACCAGCACAAATCCGGCGCCGAGTGTTGGAAAGAAGGGAGCGCCGCCGTTGATGGCCCGGGACACCATGGAGGCGAACATGAAGAAGAGGATGGCGTCGAAGGCGGTTTTGTGGGGGAGGAACCGCTTTTTGGCCAACCGCACAATGACCAAGCTTGCGAAGAAAACGACGAGGCTACGGAGGGCCATGTGCATGAACGTCAGGTCGCCTGTTTCCAGATTCAATCCCAACGCTGTTTGCAGGAATGAATAGAGATTAGAATTCATGCTCCTTCCAAAAGCATGAACGAGGGGGCGAGTCGATCAGCTAAACCCCGATTCCTGGGAGGTGAGAGAACGGATGTGCCGGGTTGACGGGCGGGGTTTTGGTCAAGCGAGAGGGTGACGCCGGGGTGGTTGGGGTGGTTTCGGGGGGTTGGAATGGGGGGCGGGGGCCGGGATCGGCGAGC
>CAZSXX010000594.1:0-2061 GCA_964611245.1 uncultured Verrucomicrobiota bacterium
GCAGCAAGAAGGTGCTGCCGAGCGGGGCGCTGGTGCTGGTGGTGCACGCGACGGAATTTCCGAACGGGAACCAATGGGCGCGGGACATCGCGTTCGCGGCGTTGCAATCGCTGGGGCCGCAGGACCAAATGGGGATTGTGCTGTGGGACGGGACGGACCGTTGGCTGTTTCCGCTGCAAAAGGTGGGGAACCGCAAGGAGATCGGGAAGATGATCGCGGGGATGAACCCGGGGGACATGGGGAGCTTCATCAAGGTGATGGAGATGGCGCATGAGGCGTTGAAGAAATCGAATTCGAGCCTCAAGCACATGGTGGTGTTCAGCGACGGGGACCCGACGGCGCCGAGCAAGGAGGAGGTGGCGGCGATTGTGCGGGACAAGATCACGATCAGCACGGTGATGATCGGGGGCCATGTCTCGCCGGACACGATGGAGTTCATGGCGACGGATGGGCGGGGGCGTTTTTATGACGTGCGCTCGCCGGCGGCGTTGCCGCAGATTTTCATCAAGGAGGCGGCGGTGATTTTGAAGTCGGCGATCTTTGAGGAGCCGTTCACGCCGCAGCAGGTGGGGGGGAGCGAGGTGTTGCGTGGGATCAGCGCGGGGGAATTGCCGCGGCTGCTGGGGTATGTGGCGACGACGCCGAAGGCGCGGGCGGAGACGCCGCTGGTGTCGGAGAAGGGCGACCCGATCCTGGCGCATTGGCAGTATGGGCTGGGGAGGGCGATGGCGTTCACCTCGGACGCGCGGGCGAAATGGAGCCAGCAGTGGTTGGGCTGGGGGAAATACCGGCAGTTTTGGTCGCAGGCGGCGCAGTGGAGCCTGCGCAAGGTGGACAACGCGGACTTCAACACGGACATCACGGTGGACAAGGGCGAGGGGCAGATCAGTGTGGAAGCGCTGGATGGGGCGGGGAATTTCCGGAATTTTTTGAACTTGGAGGCGGTGGTGGTGAGCCCGAAGGGGGAGCGGGTGACAGCGCAGTTGCAGCAGACCGGGCCCGGGCATTATGAGGCGAAGTTTCCGACGAAGGAGGTTGGGGCTTACTTGATCAACCTGCTGGACAAGAAGGATGGGAAGCTACAGGGATCGCAGGTGCTGGGCGCGAGCGTGAATTATTCGCCGGAATTCAACGCGGTGGAGCCGAACTTGAATTTGCTGCAGCGGATCACGGAGGCGGGGGGCGGGAGGATGCTCAACCTCGCGGTGCCCGGGATGAATCCGTTTGAGGTGGGGCGAAAAAAGACGTTCCAGCCGCGCGATCTTTGGGAATTGCTGCTGCAATTGGCGATCGTGCTGTTTTTGATTGATGTGGCGATCCGGCGGATCCAAATCGACCGCGCGGAATGGCTGAAGGCGACGGAGAACCTGCGGAGGATGATTTTCTTCTGGAAAGGAATCCCGCGGGCGGCGGAGGCGGATGAATCGCTGGGGGCGCTGCTGGCGCGGCGGGACGCGGTGCGGGCAAGGACGGCGCCCCGGGTGGAACCGAACCCGGATTTGTTCCGGCCAGCCACGGTGGTGAGCGAATCGGCGGCGCCGACGCCGAAGACCGCTGCCGCACCCGCAACGGCGTCGACAGCGGAGCCGAGCGGAACCTCCCCTGCCCCGGCGCCGGTTTCGAGCGCGTCGCGGCTGCTCGAAGCGAAGCGGCGGGCGCTGAAGAAGTGACACTCGGGCGGGACGCGGGCAGAGATTGGACCGGGGAGATCCCGAGGGCGAAGAAATGGGTCACAGACCCCTTTCGAGTGGCGCCGGACCAGTCCTCACTGTGACGTGGACGGGGCCTGCCGAGGCCTGGGGCTTCCATCGATCCCGTTTCAATCTTTCAGTCCGGCGCCAACTCACTTCGAGGGCTCTTGCAATTGCCCCAGCCCAAGAAAAAAGGGCGCCTTGATGTTCAAAGCGCCCTTTGCGGAAAGTGGCTTGGCCTTATTGGCGGCGCACGCGGAAGAATTGCAGGCCGGCCGCGGAGGTGGGGAATTCCCGAACCACGGTGTTGCTGTCGGCCGTCACGGTGGCAACGGTCGTCCAGGAATTCGCGCCCAGATTCGTCGTCGCC
>CAZSXX010000595.1:0-2053 GCA_964611245.1 uncultured Verrucomicrobiota bacterium
CCCGCTTCACCACCCAGCGCGGCTCCGAAACCCTCTTCGACAGCTCCTACACCATTGATCCCAACGCCTCCCCCATGCATATCGAAATGGTCGGCGTCGGCGATTTCCAGGGCCAGCCCGCCCTTGGCATTTTCCGCCTCGAGGGTGACGCCCTCCTCCTCTGCTACAAAATGCCCGGCGGCGCCCGCCCCACCGAATTCTCCAGCCCGCCCGGCTCCGGCGCCTTCCTCATTTCCCTCCGCCGCCTCCCCGCCGCGTCGTCCTGACCTCCCCCCATTCCTCGCAAAGGCCTCGACAGCCCAGCCGCAAATTGCGAAATAATCCATTTGTGTTGAACACCCCGAATCCGCCGGTGAAACTTCCAAGCCTTGGCATCGCGCCCCCATTGCGCCCCGCCCCTGCGGGCCGCCGCTGACCGGATAGATTTCACCGCAAGCCCTGACTTATGAAACTCCGTGATTTCCTCAACGGCCTTCCCCTCGGCCTCTCCTCCGTCCTCAGCCGCAAGACCAAGAAAGCGGCCATGCTCGATTTCCTTTCCGAAGTCCGCCCCGTCACCACCAACCACCCCCTCATCCGCGTCGGCGGCGAGGCCGACGGCGGCTACCTCATCCCCGACGACCTCGCCGGCGTCGACACCTGCTTCTCCCCCGGCGTCGCCCAGACCTCCGACTTCGAGTCCCAGCTCGCCTCCCGCGGCATTCGCTGCTTCATGGCCGATTACTCCGTCGACAAAACACCCGTCAGCCATCCCCTCTTTCATTTCGAAAAACGCTTCCTCGGCCCCAAAAACGACGCGGTCTTCATGACCCTCGAAAACTGGGTCAACCGCAACGCCCCCGCCTCCAACGACATGATCCTCCAGATGGACATCGAAGGCGCGGAATACGGCGTCATCCTCGAATCCGACTCCTCCATCCTCAAACGCTTCCGCATCATCATCGTCGAATTCCACAACCTCGAGGACATGTGGCAGGATCGCGGCTATCAATTGATGCGCTACACCTTCCTGAAGCTCCTCAAGGATTTCGACATCGTCCACATCCACCCCAACAACAAAGTCAAACCCCTCGTCGGCCAGGGCCTCGGGTTCCCCCCCCGTCTTGAAGTCACCTTCCTGCGCAAAGACCGCGTCGCCCAACGGACCCCAACCACCCGTTTCCCCCATCCCCTCGACCGCAAGAATATCCCTTCCCTCCCCGACCACCCCCTCCCCCCCTGCTGGTTCCAATAGCACACCCCAGTCACTTGTCCCATTTCATCCGTTGCAGCGCCTCCCGGCGGAACTCAAAAATCCTCTCCACATCCCGCTTCACAAACAGCCCGTGCACCAGGAAATCAAACGCGACCGCGTACCGCACATAATCCGCCACCAATGTCCCGCCATCCTTCTCGGTGAACGTGTGCTCGTGAATCCACATGCGGTATGGCCCCCGCGCCTGTTCATCCACAAACCGGTGCGGCGGTTCCCACGTCCGGATCAGCGTGCGCCACTTCACCGGCAGACCCCGGATCTTCAGCCGATACTCAATCTCCGTCCCCGCCTTCATCGCAATCGGCCGGGGCGTCAGGATGTGGAAATTTACCCACGGCGGCGTCAACGCTTCGAGGTTCCCCGCGTCCGAAAAAAATTCGAACACCCTCTCCAGCCGCCCCGGCAGCCATATCTCGCTTCGAAATTCCCGCGCTCTCGCCATCCCCGGACCCTACCCGCTGGCCCTGCCCTTGTCCCCGCTTAATCGCGCCTCACTTCGTCTCGTTCCAATACACCTTCACATTCTTCGTGCTCCGACCCGCCGCGACCAGGTCCAGCTTTCCGTCGCTGTTCAAATCCGCCGCCATCAAATCCTCGCACGCCATCCCCGTCGCATCAATCACCTGCGGCGTCCACTTTTTCCCCTCCCCGTCCGGCCGGAACAGCTTCACCCCAATAGAATCCCCCGCCCGCCTCCCGCGCCATCCCACCACAAACAGGTCGCTCCCCGGCCCCAAAAAAACCCCCACCGCCCCCCCGTGCCCATCCACCAGACGATAATCCAAAACCGTCCGCGTG
>CAZSXX010000596.1:0-2035 GCA_964611245.1 uncultured Verrucomicrobiota bacterium
AAGGCGGACGCGGGGATGGGGATCGGCGGCGAGGGAGGGAAGGAGTTCGGCGCCGACGCCGGAAAGTCCGATGGCGCTGGCGGCGTAGGCGCGGATGCGAGGTTCGCCAGATTTGGCGAGGCGGGCGATGAGGGCGGGCGCGGGGTGTTCGTGGACCTGATAGAGGCCGAGCAACTGGAGGGCGAGACGATCATTGATATCGCGCTGAGTCCATTGGTTGAGGAGGGGGATGACTTCGTTTTTGGGGCGCATGGCAAGTTCGCGCGTGGCGGCCAAGCGGGCCCAGCGGTCCCCGGCGGACAGGTGGGCCAGGAGTTGGGGCGGGGTGGCGCCGTCGATTTTGGGACGGGGGACGAGGGGGCGGTTTTTGGCGGTGACGCGCCAGATGCGGCCCCGAGTCTTGTCGCGGTCCGGGTGGCGGAAACTGGCCTGGTAATGGCCAATGATCGGATTGTACCAATCGCAAAGATAGAGAGCGCCGTCGGGGCCAAACTTGATGTCGACGGGGCGGAATTCGCGCTGGGTGGAACGGATGAGCGGGGGGCCATCGGTGAAGCGGAAGCCGGCGCCGTCGTCGGTGATTTCGGCGCTCCAAACGGCGTTGTTGATGTAACCGCCGAGGATGAGGCGGCCCTGCCAATCGTCGGGGAAATGGGAGTTGGCGACAAAATCGCCACCGGAGACCTTGCGGCCGTTGCCGGTGGGCCAGAGGACGGGAGGCGGATCGTCGCGGCGACGGGGAACGAGGCCGGGGTCCGGAAAGATGGGGGTGCTGTTGTTGCCGGCGAGGACGAGGTGCTCGTTCCATTCGTTGAAAACGTGGCCCCAAGGGTTCTGGGGTTCATGCTCCGAGCCGTAAAAACCCTCGAGCTTGCGGAGGGCGGGACGAAAGCGCCAGATGCCGGCCTTGGTTAGATGGACGAGGCCGTGGGGCGTTTCGACGTGGGAATTGATGTGCAAACCTTGGCACAACCAAAGTTCGCCGCCGGGGCCCCAGGTGAAGGAGTTGATGTTTTGATGGTTGTCGCCGGTGCCGAAGCCGCGGAGAACGACGGTTCGCTCGTCGGCGCGGTCGTCGCCGTTGGTGTCGCGGAGGAGGAGAAGCTCGGGACCGTGGCCGAGGTAGACGCCATCTTTGGCCAATTCGAGGCCAGTGGGAATCATGAGGCCGTCGGCGAAGACTTTGACGCGGTCGCAGCGTCCATCTTGGTCGGTGTCCTCAAGGATGAGGACTTTGTCATTGGGAACCTGGCCGGGCTCGAGCTGGGGATAGACAGAACTGCCGATGACCCAAAGCCGGCCCTGGGTGTCGAAGCGCATTTGGATCGGCTTGATGAGGCCGTCCTTTTCGGAGGCGAAGAGGGAAACTTGGAATCCGTCGGCGACCTGGAAGGAGGCGAGTTCGGCGGCGGGATCGTTGGGGAGGGGGACGTCGGCGGCGAATGACCCGATGGCGGCGAGGGCCAGGGCCGGGACCAGGTCAGCGAAGCGCATGGGCGGCGATTTGGATTTTTAACTCGGCGTCGGCGATGAGGGAGGGAAAGCGCTCCATTTCGGAGGGGAACCAGCGGATTTTGGGGTCTCGATGGTCGCGGCTGCTGGGTTGGGAGACACGGTCGCCGCCGAGGAAGGCCCAGTTTTGCGGTCGCCAATAGTCGAACCAGAGGCGGTTCTTGGCGAGGACCTGCCGGCGCAATTCCTCGCAGGCGGGGTTGGCCCAAGAGCCGTCCGGGGCGACCGGGCCGGTTTCGAAAGGGGGGCTGGAGGGATCGAGGGCGCGATCAAAGGCGGCGGCGATGCGGGCTTGGCCCGACGGGGTGAACTGCAATCCGTCCGAGGTCAGTGGACGGGAATTTTTTGGCAAGGCTTGATGGAGATCGACGAGGCCCAGTTGGCGGGTGACGGCGAGATGGCGGATGACGGAGGAATAGGCGGCGAGGGATTCGTTGTGACGGGAGACGTCCGGGAGCGGCTCAGGAGCCTTTTCGAAGGGGGGAGGCGTCACAAGGACGAGGCGGGACGTGATGGGGGTGAG
>CAZSXX010000597.1:0-2035 GCA_964611245.1 uncultured Verrucomicrobiota bacterium
AGCCCATTGGGGCGCGTCCGCTCGTCCAGGATTCTGCCCACCGGATCTGGCAGCGCCGCGACTTCGCGCAGCCCGTTCGCCATGGACGCGACGCGTTTTTCGTCGAGGCGGAGCCGGTCCAGCATCGCCGCGGAGAGGCCACTGGAGGCTCCCGCCACCATGTCCTTCTCGTTCTCCCGTCGGATTTCCTCCCGCGCGCCCTCCAGGGAATCCGCCATGGCGGCGAGGCAGCCGTTCTTTTCCTCGGCCGTCAACAGCGCGAGGGCCCGGGAAGCCTCCTTGGCCCGGGCCGCCACGGCTGTCATTTCGTCCAGCAAACTCATCCGGCCATCCTACCCCAACCGGCCCGGACTGGAAGCAAAAGCGCTCGTCGGCGCATCTATTCGGATTGACGCTCGAGCCGTTGGTGTTATCAATATGGAACATCTCGCAGAGCCCATGAAACGACGTTCATTTCAACCGCCAGGCCTCGCGCGGGCATTCACCCTCATTGAACTCCTGGTCGTGATCGCGATCATCGCCATCCTGGCCGGGATGCTCCTTCCGGCCCTTGCCAAAGCGAAGAGCCAGGCCCAAAAAACCCTTTGCGTCAACAATGGCAAACAATGGGCGGTGGCCATCAACGCGTATGCGGGCGACAATGAGGAGAAATATCCGAGCAACAAGGATGGCCATGACCTGAGCTGGATGGCGCCTTCGATGAGCAATTTCTGGAACAAATACCTCATCAAAAACGTGCGCAGCACAGCCACTCGGGATCGCGCGGCCAATGATGTCCTGTTCTGCCCGACGGACAAATGGCACCGGACCGCGGAAGCGGGCATGATTTCCTCCGACACGGGGGAGCAGCTCATAGGTTATTTCTGGGTTGGCGGCCGGACGGCCGGCAGCGTGCAAGGCAGCGCCCAAGGGACGGCGGACTGGTTTTACCGCAATAAAATCGGGGGCCCCTTCAGGAATGCCCCGTTCTTGATTGACCGCATGCAGGGCCTCGGCCCCAACACGACTAACATCCATGACTCCCGCCTGCGCTGGACGACCGATTACAACGGGCGGAGCGTTTTCACAGCGACCCACCGCAACCGCCGGGGCGCGCCGGAGGGTGGCAACTTCACGTTTGAGGACGGCCACGTGGAATGGATCAACAGCCGCAAGGTGACCCCGGGCGCCATCATTGGCGAATGGCTCTGCTTCTTTAAAATCCCCCTCGCCCAGTAAAAGGGGAAAAGGGGGGAGTCCCGGCGGAACCTAGAATTTGTTCTTCCGGTAGGCGCCCAAGCCGGGTGCCTCCGGGTTCACATCCGGCCCGAAGTACCGCAGCACGACCAGCGGCTCCACTTCCGACGTGTTCTCGAAGGTGACCCCGGCCTTGGCCGCAGATTCGGTGCAGAACACCTCGTCGCGGGTCAGCTCATGGAAGCGGATCATCTTTGGGCAATCCAGCTCGAGCTTGTTCATTCGGCCTTTGCCTTGCACGGTGATCAGCCCATAGGCACCGTTGTCTTTGACCACGCATTTCGCCCCGGGATTGACGGTCAACTCCTTGGCTGTGAACAGTTGCTGGCCATTGATGTCGCCATAGACGATCCAGCGGTCCACGAAGCCCTCTTTGCGCGTGTCGGCCACCGGCACCGGCTCCAAGTAATGATTGTCCTTGAAGGTGGGATCGACATTGGCTTCCCAGTCGAGCTGGTTGACGATGAAATCCAGGTCCTGGTGCTTCTCTGTCGGCATGTCCTTGACCAGCAGGGCCCAAGGCACTTCCCGTCCCTCCACCAAGGATTGGTACATCCCAAAAACATCGGAGCCCCATTGGGGCTCGTAGGTGCAGAGGGACCCCGGCGCGTGCAGGATCCCGGGGCCAATTAGCCAGCCGGAGCCTGGCTTGAGGCGGTAGGCGCGGGATAGGTCAAGGATTCCGTTGTCGCCCTTGTTCCAATTTTCGAGGCACTTCCGCACCTGCGCCTTCGTTGTGCCCGGCTCGAAGCCCATGAACGTGTAGGGAAAGTTGTTGCCGACGTTGTTGTGCTGCGGC
>CAZSXX010000598.1:0-2021 GCA_964611245.1 uncultured Verrucomicrobiota bacterium
CAAGGGGTGACGCCCCAGGATAGACAGGCCAAGATAACTCAGGACGGGCGCGGCGGCGCTGGCGCCCGCGCCCAAAATGAACTGGGGATACGCCTGGTCCCGCAGCAGGAGGTCGCGGTTGTTGTGCACAAACGCCCCGACGAGGCACAACGACAAAGTGGTCAGGCCAAAGGGGTTGGCCGATAGGGAATCGAACAGGAGGCCGCCGGTGACCGCAACCACCAACACGGCCGAGAGCCCGTGCATCATCGCCGCCACAACCACCAGCCCAGGCAGAAAATCGATCTGAGCCCCAATCAGGAAGCGCAGGCCCGGGAAGCGCGCCGCCATAAAGACGACCAAATAGGACATGAGTCCAAATGCCAAGAGGTTTAGCCGATGCGAAGTCAAGCGGCCCTCCCTTCCTGCCGAGGCGAATAGCGGCTCCGGGCGGGGCACCAGATGAATTTCCCATGGCCAAAAAACGCGGTCATGGCCGGACCTCCCCCAAAATAATCCAAACCATGTCGAGGCGCTGAAGGTCCGCCGCCAATTTCACCCGCGCCTCGAGATACAGTCCTTGGCCCACGTTCTCCACGTCCGCGATTTTGCCAATCAGGATGTCCTTGGGGAAAATGCCGCCTGCGCCGCTGGTCACAACGCGATGGCCCGGCTTGGCGGAGCTGTGCCGGGAGAGGTAGGTCAGTTCAACCAGCGACATATCCATGGCCGAGGATGAGCCGGGAGCGATGACGCCCGCATCTTTCGTCTCCTCGACCCACGCGCCAACGCGGCAATTGGGGTCGCCCAGCAAAACCACGCGGGAGACGGTGTAGCCGACCTCATCGACACGCCCGACCAAACCATCCGGGGTCAGGACGGGCATGTTCACGGCCAGGCCGTCGCGGCTGCCGGCGTCGATTTGGACGGTGCGCCACCAATTGGCGGGGTCGCGGGCCATGACGCGCGCCAGCTTCATGGTCCACGGAGCCCGGCGCTGGTATCCCACCGAGGCGCGGAGCTGCGCATTTTCGCGGAGGGCCTGGGCGTTTTGCATCAGCTCGAATTTGAGCCGCTGGTTTTCCTGGGTGAGCGCGGCCACTTGGGCTTCAAGGACCCGTTTGGGCAAGGCCATGTCCCCGGCCTTGTCGGCGGCTTTGGAGGCCAATCCAGTGAGGCTGAAAAGGGGAAGGAACAGGCTGCTCAAAGCAAGCTTGATTTGGGAAGCAGTCTGCCTCGGCATGCCGATGACCACCAGCGCCAGCAACACCACCCCGCTCCAGACAATATAATGCGGCCGTTTAAACATTCCGACGGGCGCGAACAAGGCAGGCGTTGCGGGCTCCGGTCCAAATCCAACCCAGAGCACAGCGCCATGCGCGGCACCACGAGGGAAATGACAGTTGTCCTGACTGTCGGTCCCCGGCCCGGCTTAGGTCCGGCTGGAAGAAGCGACCCGGCGAAGAAATGAAAGCTCCTGCAAAACGCGCCCGGTCCCCTCGACGACCGCAGTCAATGGATCGGCCGCAATGTGCACCGGCAGGCCAGTCTCGTCGGCGATCAGCCGATCGATGCCCCGCAGGAGCGCCCCGCCACCCGCGACGACGATCCCCCTGTCCACCAAGTCGGCGGACAATTCCGGGGGGCAGCGTTCAAGGGTGATGCGGACCGATTCCAGGATGCTCGTCAATGGTTCCTTCAGCGCTTCGCGAATTTCTTCAGAACGGACCGTAAGCGTTTTCGGTAACCCGGCGCTCAAATCACGTCCCTTGACCTCCATGGTCAACTCTTGTTCCAACTGGTAAGCCGAACCGATGCGGATTTTGATCTCCTCCGCGGTGCGTTCGCCAATCATTAAGTTATAGGCGCGTTTCATGTACGCGACAATCGTCTCATCGAATTCATCGCCGCCCACCCGCAAGCTGCGGCTGAAGACGATGCCAGCCAGCGAGATGATCGCGATTTCGCAGGTTCCCCCGCCGATGTCGACGATCATGTTGCCAGCCGGTTCGTGGACGGGCAGGCCCACGCCAATGGCCGAG
>CAZSXX010000599.1:0-2016 GCA_964611245.1 uncultured Verrucomicrobiota bacterium
GTACGGGTCGTCAAACTCGGAGAAACGGAATTTCGTTTCGCGCCAGGCGCCGTTCGGTTGTTGCACGACGGGCCAGCGCAGGCCGCGCGCCCCCACATAAACGTCGTAAGGCGCCAAGTCCTTGTGCTTGTAGCGGGAGAAGGCGCGGTATTCCTCGAACAGCGCCCGGTCCACGTTCACGTCGTAGTAATGACTCCAATCCCAGGCGGGAACCTCGGCGCCGGCCTCGTTCCGGATGGTGAAGAGAAACTTGCCGTCCTTGTCCTTCATGCCGGGAAAGCCGAGTTCGTAGAGCCTCCGCGCGACGGCGATGGTCTGCCAGCAATCGTCGCGCGCCTCGCCGGGCGGGTTCACCATCTTGAACCACTGCTGGGTGCGGCGCTCCGAATTGCCGAACATGCCGTTCTTCTCCACCCACATCGCGGAGGGCAGGACCAGGTCGGCCAACTCGGTCGTGGCGGTGTGGTAGACGTCGGAGACGATGAGGAATTTGTCCTCCAGCCCCTTCTTCGCCTTGAAGAGCCTGTGCAGGTTCGGCAGCGACTGGCCCGGGTTGGTCACCTGCACCCAGATGGCGCCGATGTCCCCGCCTTGGCTGGTGGGCGCGCAGAATTTTTCCCACATCAGGACGGTGTGGTGGCCCATCTTTGGGTTGATGCGGCCTTCGGGCAGGTTCCAGAGCGCCTCCGAATCCTTGCGGTGATCGGGGTTCGCGACGAGCCGACCGCCGGGCAGGAAATGGCAAAGGGTGCCGACCTCGCGCGCGGTGCCGCAGGCGCTGGGCTGGCCGGTGAGGGAGGTGGGGGCGTCGCCCGGCTTGCCGAAATGGCCGCTGAGCAGGTGGATGGCGTGGCAGAGGCGGTTCGCGTTGGTGCCGCGCGAATGCTGGTTGAACCCCATGCACCACACGCTGGTGACGCGGAGATCCCTCCGCCCGAACAGGTCGCCGAGCATCCGGATTTTCTCCGCCGGCACGCCGGAAATCCTCTCGACCTCCGCGGGGGTGTAAGGTTCCAGCGCCTTCTTGTAGTCGTCAAAGCCCATCGCGTCCCCGAAGAGCGGCGCGGTGGGGGAGGCCCCCGGATCCTTCGGGGCCTGGCGGAAGTTGCAGAAGCGCTCCACAAAATTCGCGTCATACGTCCCGTTTTTGAGCAGGAGGTGCGCGATGCCATTCATGATCGCGAGGTCGCTCTGGGGCCGGAACTCCAGGTAATGGTCGGAGAATTCGGTGGTGCGGGTGCGGCGCGTGCCGATGTCGATCAGGAGGACCTTCTCGCCGCGCGAACGCCGGTCGATGACGCGGCTGAAAAGCACCGGATGCATTTCGGCCATGTTGTTGCCCCACATGATGAGGACGTCGCACCGGTCGAGGTCGTCGTAGCAGCCGGCCGGCTCGTCCACGCCGAAGGTGGAGAGGTAGCCGGTGACGGCGCTGGCCATGCAAAGGCGGGCATTGGGGTCAATGTGGTTGTTGGAGAGGCCCCCCTTCATCAGCTTGTTCGCCGCGTAACCTTCGGGAATGGTCCATTGGCCCGAGCCATAAATGGCGAACCTCTCCGGCGCGGAGAGGATCCGCTTAGCCACCGTTTCGATGGCCTCCTCCCATGAGATGGGCTCCAGCTTCCCATTCTTGCGCAGGAGTGGCGTGGTGAGGCGGTCTTTGCCGTAAAGCGCGAGGCCGACATGGTACCCCTTGACGCAAAGGAGCCCTTTGTTCACGTCGGCGAGCGGATCCCCCTGGACCGCGACGACCCTCCCGTCCTTCACCCCCACCTGCACGTGGCATCCGGTCCCGCAGAACCGGCACGGAGCCTTGTCCCACACGATGCCGTCGGAGCCCGGGCGGGCGGCGGTTGGAGCGGCGGCGCCCGCGCGCCGAGCGGCCACGGCGCCGGCGGCGGCGAGGGCGGACATTTTCACGAACTGTCGGCGGTCAATGCTCATAGGTCATGGGGGGTTCCGGACAGGGCGCGCCGGTTTCATTCCCGGCGCCGCCGCCCTCCGATTCATCAAACT
>CAZSXX010000600.1:0-1987 GCA_964611245.1 uncultured Verrucomicrobiota bacterium
GGCCTCGACGAAGTTCTCACCGACCGCGACAAGTTGGAGAAAATCTCCCTCAACATCCTCTTCAACGCCATCAATTTCACCCCGGGCGGCGTCCTCGTGAAGCTCATCGCCCGCCGTGACGGCGATTTCTGGGTTCTCGAAGTCACCGACACCGGCATGGGCATCACCCGCGAAAACCTTCCCAACATCTTCCGCCGCTTCTGGCAGGCCGACACCTCGCCTCAGCGCAAATATCAGGGCGCCGGCATCGGCCTCGCCCTCGTCAAGGAACTGGTCGAAGTCCAGGGCGGCTCCGTCGCCGTCGCCAGCGAAGTCGGCAAAGGCACAACCATGACCGCCCGCTTCCCCTTCGAAGCCCCCGCCGACCATGCTCCCGTCGCGGAGGCGCCCGCCGCGGCCCCCCGCCTCGAAACTCCAGCCTCCGGCGGCCTCGGCCAGGAATGGCTCGCCAATCTCTACCGCCGCGCCGAATTCTTCCCCTCCCTCACGCCTCTCCGGGATTCCATGCGTCCCGTTGAAATTCTGTCCGGTGGCAACAAGCCCGTCATCGTCATCGCCGACGATGAGCCCGACATGCTCCGCTTCCTCAAAACCCAACTCCAGCGCGATTGCCAGGTGGTCGAGGCTGTCGACGGCCAGCAGGCCATCGAGAAAGTGATGCAGTTCCTCCCCGATGTCGTCCTGCTTGACATGATGATGCCCGAAAAGGACGGCCTCCAGGCCTGCCGCGAACTCCGCCAAAAAACCCCCACTCAACGGATCCCCATCATCCTCCTCACCGCCCGCGCGGATGAGGAAACCAAACTCGCCGCCCTCGAGGCCGGCGCCAGCGATTTCCTCACCAAACCCTTTTCCACCACCGAACTCTCCGTCCGCATCCGCAACCTCATCGAGTCCCGCACCTTCGAGCGGAAACTGGCCCGCCAAAACCAAATCCTCGAATCCACCCTCCAGCAATTGAAGGACACGGAAACCCAGTTGGTCCAAACCGAAAAGCTCGCCTCCCTCGGCCGCATGAGCGCCGGCATCATCCACGAGATCAACAACCCCCTCAATTTCGCCAAAACCGCCATCTACACCCTCAAGGGCATGGGCAAATCCCTGCCCGAGGCCGACCGTCCCGACTACGATGAAATCCTTAAGGACATCCAGGACGGCGTCGACCGCGTCCGCATGATCGTCTCCGACTTGCGCAGCTTCACCCATCCCAACCTCGTCGATTTCCAGGAGGTCAGCGTCGAGAAGGTTTTCACCGCCGCCCTCCGTTTTGTCAGCCACGAATGGCGCGACAAGGTCGAGCTCGATAAACACATCGACGACGGCCTCACCGTCTGGGGCAACGAGCATCAATTGATCCAAGTCACCCTCAACCTCCTGCAAAACGCGTTTGACGCCCTGCGCAAAAAACAGTTCAAGGAGGGGGAACAGCCCCGGGTCGTCATTGACGCGCGCGCCCAGGGCGGCCAGGCGCTCGTCAAAATCCGCGACAACGGCATGGGCATTGCCTCCGACAATTTGGGTAAAGTGTTCGACCCGTTCTTCACCACCAAGGACGTGGGCGAAGGGATGGGCCTTGGCTTGAGCATTTGCTACAAGATCGTACAGGCACACGAAGGCCGGATCGCCGTCGACAGCGTGCCCAATGAATTCTGTGAGTTTGTCCTTGAACTGCCGGCCTCCCGCGAGGAGCCGGCCTTGACCGCCTGATTATGCAAAGCTTCTACGATTACAAAAAATTCGCCATCCTCTACGTGGACGACGAGGAGAAGTCGCTCAAGTATTTCACCCGCGCGTTCGACGAGCATTTCCGCGTCTTCACCGCCGCCAACGCCGCCGACGGCTTCCGCCTCCTCGAACTTCACAAGGACGAAATCGGCGTCATCATGACCGACCAGCGCATGCCCGGCGAGAAAGGCGTCCAGCTCCTCGAGAAAGCCCGCCAGCTCCGCCCCAAAATCATCCGCATGCTCGCCACCGCCTACTCCGA
>CAZSXX010000601.1:0-1981 GCA_964611245.1 uncultured Verrucomicrobiota bacterium
ATCATTTCGGCGCTTTCACCCGAGCGTTGGAAGGGATTCCTGGATTTGAGTTCACTCCGGCGGATGACAGGCAATTGCGAGTGTTTGCGGATAAGGGGACCTATCATCCCCAGCCTGAATGGTGCGACCGCATCCCGCATCCCGTGGAAGCTTCGCGCGGTCAGGAATCTTCTGGCGACGCCTACAGCCCGGGATGGTTCGATTGCCCGTTGGATGTCGGCAGATCCGTCGTGCTCACCGCCACCGCGGAACTGGGCGACATGTGGACGGAACCCGCACGGGAGGAACCGTCGGCAACTCCGGCTGCGCTGGATTATGAGGGAACATTGCGGGCGGCGATCAAAGCGTTCGTGGTGCGGCGCGGCAGCGGCAAAACAGTTATCGCCGGCTATCCTTGGTTTTTGGATTGGGGCCGGGATACGTTTATCGCGGCGCGAGGGCTCATTACGGCGGGGCTCCACGATGAGGTGTTGGAAATATTGCGGGTCTTCGGAAGTTTTGCGGATCGCGGCACCCTGCCCAACAGCATTCACGGAGAGGACGCCTCCAACCGAGACACCTCCGACGCGCCTTTGTGGTACGCCGTGGTGTGCGAGGAGCTGGCTTTGGCCAAGGGATGGGATCCCTCGGCGTCATCCCGCAAGGGAACGTTATTCGACGAAGAGGCCGGCTCCAGTGGCAAAACCATCGCGGAGGTGCTCAGGGAGATTGCTTGCGGCATGATCGCGGGCACTCCCAATGGGATCAAGATGGACGCGGATTCCGGACTCATCTGGAGTCCCTCCCACTTTACTTGGATGGACACCAACTTTCCCGCCGGCACTCCGCGGGAGGGATATCCTGTCGAGATTCAGGCGTTGTGGATCAAATTGCTGCGGCTGCTGGAGCGGCTTGGTTTGGATCCCGTGGACCGGTCCTGGCAGGATCTGGCTACCCAGGCGGAAGGCTCTGTGTCGGCTCTTTACTGGATGGAAGAGGACGGTTATTTCGCCGATTCTCTGTCGGCTAAATCAGGCGAACCCGCGCGTTTTGCGGCGGTCGATGACGCGTTGCGACCGAACTGTCTGTTCCTGGTGAGCTTGGGTCTGGTCTCTGGCGAGCGCGCCCGGCGAACGGTCTCCGCAGCGGAGCGATTTCTCGTCGTTCCAGGGGCAATCCGATCCCTGGCCCCGCGCCAAGTTCGCCGGCCCTTGCCGATCCACTCCTCCGACGGCGGCCTCTTGAACAATCCAGAATGGCCTTATTGGGGGCGCTATGAAGGCCCGGAAGACACAAGGCGCAAGCCCGCGTATCACAACGGCACCGCGTGGGTTTGGCCTTTTCCCACATTCTGCGAGGCTCTGGCCAGAGCCTACGATTTCGCTCCCCAAGCGGTGGCTGCGGCTCAATCGTACCTGAGCAGCGCCTCCGTTCTGTTGGAGGACGGCTGCGTGGGCCACCTTCCTGAGATTTTGGATGGGGACGCCCCCCACGGCCAGCGGGGCTGCGACGCGCAGGCTTGGAGCGTCACCGAGACGCTGCGGGTCTTGAAGTGGTTGGACGGACTCTAAGGGCCCGTTTTGCGCTGATCGAGCAGTTTTTTCAGCGCGGATTTGCCGAACTCGAACGATGGATCGATTTGGATGGCGCGCTCATACTGAGGGATCGCTTCTTCAATCCGCCCCTGGGTTTGGTACGCCCGTCCCAGATTATAGAAGGCTTCCACGTAATTCGTGTTGAGGCGCGTCGCCTCCGCAAAGTTTGGAATCGCTTCCTCTATTTTCCCGAGGCGCACCAGCAGTGTGCCCAGATTGTTGTGAGCCGAGGAGCTTTCCGGACCGTTCAGGATCGCCGCCTTGAAATGTTCCATGGCCTTCTCCAAGCGACCCTGGCGAACCAGGAGATTGCCCAAGTTGTTATGCGCCTCGGCATATTCGGGGAGGACTCGCACCGCCTCCAAATAATGATGCACTGCTTGGTCCAATTGAGTGAGCCTCGCGAA
>CAZSXX010000602.1:0-1981 GCA_964611245.1 uncultured Verrucomicrobiota bacterium
ACACCCAGAATTTCAGCCTGGAGACCGCGGCCGGTCCCGTCACTTTTTCAGTCGTCCCGAAGTTCACTCTCCACGACGCAACCCTGGGCGGGGGATCCATTGAGTTTGACCCGCCCGGGGGCACGTATCTTCGGGACACGGTGGTGACGGTTCGCGGACGGCCATTGGCCGGTTGGGAGCATTTCGGATTTGTGGAGGGAGACACCACGGATTCGTCGTTGGCGCTGGAAATCCATGTGGACCGGGATCGCTCGATCGGAGGGATTTTTGCGACCACCATCCTGCTGAATCCGGGCATCGGGCTGGTCGAAAAACGCCCTCAAACGACCCACCATAGCTACGGCTCGGAGGCGATTGTTTGGGCCAGGCCGCCCGAAGGCCGTTATTTCCGGGGTTGGGCGTTCGCGCCTTCCATCGAGGTGACCAGCACGAACAACCCGCTTTATCTGAACGTCGCCGATGCCGGGATTGAGATCACGGCGCGTTACAGCAGCTTTCCGTCGGGCAATTCGTACCGCAGCTTGACAATCGGAATCGAAGGGTCCGGGACCGTCGCCCGTGACCCCTACCTGCCCTATTACACCAACGGCGCCTCCGTTTCACTCCGCGCCAACCCCAAAGCCGGCTGGGTGTTCGAGTCGTGGCTCGGCGACGCGTCCGGGTCCGCGAACCCGGTTTCCGTCACGATGGACGCCAATCGCGTGGTCACCGCGTTGTTCCGCTTCAGCGGGGTTTTCGAGGCGCCCACAATCACGGCGGAGCCGTCCGATGCCACCCGGTTGATTGGACAGGGCGCGTCGTTTGTGGTCGGGGCCGCGGGGTCGGCGCCAATGGGTTATCAGTGGTGGTCGGACGCGGGGGCGTTGCCCGGGAAAACTTCTGCGACGTTGAGTTTCGATTCCGCGCAGTTGGGCGACGCGGGGAATTACTACGCGATCGTGACGAACGCCGCGGGAGCGGCCACGAGCCGGGTGGCGCGGTTGACGGTGAACCGGCCGCCGAATGTGGGGCCCGTGGTGGCGTTGCGGGCGCCGGCGGCGGACGATCTCTTCCGCGCGCCGACGAATGTGGTGGTCACGGCGGAGGCGACGGACGCGGATGGAACGGTGGCACGGGTGGATTTTTACGGGAATGGCGGGCTCCTGGGCAGCGTGGCGGAGGCGAGCCCGGAGCGGATGTTTTCGTTCACGTGGACGAACGCGCCGGTGGGGATCAACACGTTGTTCGCGCGGGCGTTTGACAATGAGGCGGCGTTCGCGAACAGCGCGTCGGTGGACATCATCGTCCAACCGCCGGAGCAGACGACCTTCCGATGGGAGCAGGCATCCTATTCCATTTTGGAGAGCGCGGGGTCACTTTTGGCGCGGATCATCAAATCCGGGGCTGACGCGGCGACAGTCAGTTTCGCGACGCAGGCGGTGACGGCTGAACCTGGGCGCGATTTCGCCATGGCGGAGGGGACAGTGAGCTTTGGGGCCAACGAGACCAGCAAGACGGTTTCGTTCCCGTTGCTGAATGAATATGTGCCGGATGGCGACAAGCGGTTTGAAATCCGGCTGCTGAATCCCAGCAACGGGGCGCTGCTCGGAGAGCCGGCGATCGCGACGGTCACCACGCTGGACGACGACGGCGGCTTGGCGAACGCGTCGTTGCTGGAGTTCCGGCTGAGCGACAGCCGGCCCTCCCCTGCCCTGCGCGGGCAATTGCAAATCACGCTGACGCCGCCGGAGGCGAACGGGTTGTGGCGCTTTCCGTGGGAACTGTTCTGGCACAGCAGCGGGGAGATTGTCGGCAACCTGGATCCGGGCGTTTATCCCGTGGAGTTCCGGCCCGCGCTGGGGTTCCTCGCGCCCCGGGCGCGGAGCTTGGTGGTGGAGCCGGGTGGCCTGACGCAGGACACTTACAGCTATGGGGAGAACCCGGGCGAGGAGGGGGGATCGCTGGCGGTCTTTTTTGAGCCGATGCCGCAGTTGCAAAATCT
>CAZSXX010000603.1:0-1974 GCA_964611245.1 uncultured Verrucomicrobiota bacterium
GCCGACCACGCGAACGCGCCAGCCAGCGCCACCGCGACCACCAGGATTCGATTCATAGCCAAACGTTCCTTTCATGCGCCATCCGGCGCTCCGCCCAAACAAGAAAAAACCATAATATCCTCCCCACCCCCAACATTCCACCCGCCAATCCCCCAACCCTCCCCCGACCCCACTAGCCTCGACCGGCCCTGGACTTTCCATCCCGTCACCGAGGACCGGGGCTGGAAATGGAACACCCACGGGTTGGGCTTCGGCGACCTGAACAACGATGGCCGCACCGACCTCATCACCTGCGTGAATTGGTGGGAACGCCCTCCCGCGGGGGCCGCCGCGGGGGCGTGGAGGAAGCATCACCGCATCTTCAGTGAAGCGGCCGCCCAAATGGCGGCCATGGACGTCAACGGCGATGGACTTCCGGATGTGGTCACCAGCCTGAACGCGCACGGCTATGGCGTCGCTTGGCATGAACAACGGAACGATGGCGGTTCTCCTTCGTGGGTGCGGCATACCATTGCCGGAAAAACCGCGGCGGAGGGCGAAACGGGCGTCGTTTTCTCCCAGCCCCACGCCCTCACACTCGCGGATGTCAACCAGGATGGCCTGGCCGACATCGTCACCGGCAAACGCGTCTGGGCCCACGGCCCCAAAGGCGATGACGAACCCAATGCGGCGGCGGTCCTGGTCTGGTTTGAACTCCAGCGGAAAGATCGCCAAGCCACCTACAAAGCCCACGTCATCGACGACGACTCCGGCGTCGGCACCCAGGTCGCCGTTCAAGACGTCAATCGGGATGGCAAACCCGACATCATCGTCGGAAACAAGAAAGGCCTCTTTGTCTTTCGACAACGGTGAGCCCCACCGAACCTTTCATTCGTCATGGGGGTCAGATCCACTCCCACTCGGAGGGCGCCGTCGAACTATTTACTCTCAACACTGTACCATTGTTCCGAAATAACCTGTTTGAAGTCAGCCGATAATGACACACGAATTATACGATCATGCGCGCCTAAAAAAACCTCCGCCTCTTTGACAAACGCTGCCGAACAAATCCGCGTGCCACGAAGTCCAGTGACTTTAGAAACTTCACCCGAGTCAACCAAGAAGATCCCATCCTCTGCGATGATAATAGCCTTCTCGTTTGACTTGGGCGAGAATCCGACAGGAACGTGATTGAAAGAAAAAAGGCTGGTGGTGGTCGGAGTGCGGTCATTTAAGCCAAATGAAATTCCAATAAATTCCCCCTTTGCTGAGCCAAATAGCGCCCGCGATCCTTTCCAAGAGACTATCTGGCCTTGCCATTTCCAGAGGCCACGCGCTTGCCCGTTTCCAATTCTTATTGGGGCGTCATCCCGGACTGGCATAAAGAAAATACCCCCACCCCACTCCCCGCGATCCCACGCGATGTACATCCCTGTTCCCACATCCAGTTTCCAAAAACTCTCGCTTGCCAATGGGCGTGCCATTACGCGCTCTCCCTCCAGGTAAGCTTCAAGGCACTTCCCAAGTAAGACAGCCGACTGGGGCGTCGTTGGCGTCCAAATCTGATTTGCGTCCCCAAGGCGAACTTCAGCAGAAAGCGAAAGCACTTGAATTAAAGCCGCAATTAATCGTAAGGTTTTTCTCATAACTCTCCGCCCGCCATCTCGAGGTTATTAGGGAATAGCCCATCCAACCCCCTGGCCCGGGGCCAGCACGTGAACCTCCTCGCGCCCCCTGAAATCCCCCAAAAATTCAAGCGCCTGCGCCAAGGGCGTCGGCTCCTTGAAAGTCTTGGGATGCGTCACAATCCGGAGGCATCCGCTCAGCCCCAAATCCGAAACCCCCACTCCAGGCGGCCTCCCAAGCGCCCCCTCTTGACCTCTCGGTGCCCCTCCCACGCAAAGGTCCACCCCCGGAGTCGTCCCCGACCCGCCGAACGCCTTCAACGGCCGCCCGGCTCCCTTTCCACTCCGCTTCGTTTCCTTCAAAAGCGTC
>CAZSXX010000604.1:0-1972 GCA_964611245.1 uncultured Verrucomicrobiota bacterium
TCGACCAGCGACCGCTGCGGCTTCGGCAATTTGTCCAGGCATCCAGCCAAATGCTTCAGGCGTGATTCGAGTTCAGGCCGCAACTCCTCGCGCCGTTGCGCCAGTTCGGCCGCCAAGCCGCCTTCCAGCAGCGCTTGCCATCGCTGACGACGCTCCATCCATTGCCGCGCCTTGTTCAACGCGAACCGGCAGGCCCACGGCGTAAAAGGCTGCGCGGGATCGTACGCCTCAAATTTCTCCCACAGCGCGGCAGCCGTCTGCTGCACGATGTCCTCGGCATCCGCCACATTTGGAACAAGCACGGAGACATAGCGAAAGACTTCCCGTTCGCTCCGCAAAAACAGCGAAAGAAACTGCTGTTGCGAAGCGCCCTGGTTATTGGATCGCGAGGCGGGCTCCATGCTTGTGCGTAAATACTTCCGCCCAATTCCGCGTTTTGGACAATTTATTTTTATAAAAACGGTCAAATCCTTGGTGGGCCCCCATTCGCACTCAATCAGCTGGGCGATGGCACGTTGGAATCGACTTATCTGACGCTCGCCGTGGCCGCGACCTCCACAGGGACCTTCAATCAAACCTTCAACGAAATCTTCACTTCGCGAGCGTTGAGGGATGAGTGCGCGGATAAAGGCGGTGTTTTTGGAGATCGGCAAAAGACCCTTGCAAGCATTGACCGAATCGTCCGTCGTAACCCTCTTAAACAGAGGACATTGCGGCAAGCGAATTGAAGGAAGCCTCGCGATTCCGACCCTCGCCTCTATCCCGAGCTGCGTGCGCGGCAGGGATGTTTGGGGCCGATGCGGCGTTCCCACCGACGGAATAAATGAAATCCTCGGATTCCCTTTCTTGTCCTTCGAGAAAAGTCCCAGAAGGGCCAATGATTCCCCGGTGGCAAATCGCCTTCAACAGCGCCGAGGCCATTTTGGATGGGGCGATGGCCTAGTGCGCTGTTCGCCAAATTTTGATTGGCGGAAATTCCGCGCTATACTGACCGTGCATTGGGGAATCGGAGCCACCCAGGACTAGGACAGGATATGCAACCGGACAAAATGACCATGAAAACGCAGGCCGCCCTTCAGGAGGCCCAGGCCATCGCGCACGAGAACTCCCACCAGGAGATCGATGGGGAACACCTGCTGTTGGCCCTCGCGCGCCAGGACGACAGCTTGATCCCGCCCCTCCTCCAGAAACTCGGGGTCAGCATCCCGCAATTGGAGGCGGACCTGAACCGCGAGTTGGCCCGGCGGGTCAAAGTCCAGGGGACCAGCTCCCGGGATGTGTTCTGGAGTTCAAGCTTGAAGAAAGCGCTGGACGCGGCCGAGCGGGAGGCGCAGAAACTCAAGGACGAATACTTGAGCGCCGAGCATCTCCTGCTCGGGTTGGCCGCCGAGGGAGGCTCTGGCCTCAAGAAAATCTTCGAGAACCACCGGATTCGGCGCGACGAGCTGTTGAAGGCCCTCGCCGAGCTGCGCGGCAACCAGCGCGTCACCGACCCCACTCCCGAGGATAAATTCCAGTCGCTTGAAAAGTATGGCCGCGACCTGACCGCCCTCGCCCGTTCCGGCAAGATCGATCCGGTGATTGGCCGGGACGACGAAATCCGCCGCGTCATGCAAGTCCTCACCCGGCGCACGAAGAACAACCCGGTCCTGATAGGCGAGCCTGGTGTGGGCAAAACCGCCATCGCGGAGGGGCTGGCCCGCCGGATTGTCAGCGGGGACATCCCGGAGTCGCTCAAAAACAAGAAACTCGTCGCCATGGACCTCAGCGCGATGATTGCGGGCGCCAAATACCGCGGCGAGTTCGAGGAGCGCCTTAAGGCGTTCCTGAAGGAGGTCACGTCCAGCGAAGGCCGCATCATCCTCTTCATCGACGAGCTCCACACGTTGGTCGGCGCGGGCAAGGCGGAGGGCGCCGCCGACGCGGCCAACATGCTCAAGCCGCAGCTCGCCCGCGGTGAGCTTCGCTGCAT
>CAZSXX010000605.1:0-1963 GCA_964611245.1 uncultured Verrucomicrobiota bacterium
GTGATGCTGGTGATGAAGGGGTTGAACGAGCAGAAGCTGCGGGGAGGGAGGAAGACAATAATCAACGGGAGGGCGGTGACCACGATGAACCCGGTGACGGCGGCGGTGCGGTAGTGGGGGAATTCAAAGGGGATTTGGTCGAGCAATGTGTAGAAGAGGGCGACGCCGAACATGAAGACGAGGGGGGCGAGGAGAACCAGGAGGCTCTCGGAGTTGACCTCGGGGGAGATTTTTGAGAGTTCGGTGCGGCCGAGGCTTTGGACCATGATGAGGAGGAGAAGGGTGGCGAGGATGAACCAGCGGAGGCGGGAGAGAGTGGGGCTGCGGAAGGAGGCGAGGAGGCCAACGAGGAAGAGGGCGGAGACCCAACTGCCGCCGAGTTTGGGGATCTCGTTTTGGACCGCGTCGGCCGAGCCGACGAGGAGTTTCTTGACATATTGGTCGACGGTGACCTTGTTCATGTCGAAGGCGAGGTTTTGGGGCATGGAGCGCTGAAGGCGGTTGTTGGGGAAGAAACTGGTGCCCTCGACGGGGGCGAAGCCGGCGACGCCGAAGAGGCGGCCGGAGATGGTGTGGTTGCGGTAGCACCAGGGGGAGAGGGCGAGAAGGAGGAGGAGCGCCACGATGGCGGAGGAGGCGCCGCGGCGCCTGCCAAACAGGACAAGCGCGAAGCCGAGGATGGGAAGGGCCATCCAGGCGTAGGAGTAGCGGGTGAGGGCGCCGAAGCCGAGGAGGGCGCCGACGGCGAGGGACATGGAATAGAACCAGCGGTCGGTGGCGGTGTCCTCGCGGGCGCGCTGCTCCATGAGCGTGAGGCACCAGACGATCCAGACGGTGACGAGCATGAGGAGGAGGGTGGGGAGGCCGGCGACGCTGAAGCGCCAGAAGAGTTCGGTGAGGGCGGTGACGAGCACGGTGGTGAGGCCGACGGAGGCGTCGAACAAGCGGCGGGCGAGCACGTAGAGGGACCAGAGGAGGAAGGCGAAGACAAACTGGTTGAAGATGGCGATCCAGACCTCGGGCTGGTAGCGCCAGAAATTGGCGTTGTCCTCGATGGAGAATTTGAAGGGGAGGACCTTCATGAGGGCGGCTTGGAGGAGGGGGAAGACGGGGGCGTGGGCGAGGTCGGGGTGGTGGCCTTGGAGGGGCTTGGCGCCTTCGCCCTGCTTCATTTGGATGAGCTTGACGCTGAGGGGGCGGATGAATTTGGTGGAGAAGCCCTTGCCTTCGGAGATTTGGCGGGCGACCTGGGCGGAGTCCATGGACTCCGGGTTCGAGAAATTTTTGTATTCGCGGACATTGTAAATGGCGGCCAGGCCGGCGAAGGCGAGGACGAGGAAGAGGCGCTTGATGTAAACGGCGCCGGTGCCCTCCTCGAGCTTGTGAATCCATTCCTGCAATCCCATCCGCATAATTTTAGAATCCTTCCAACTGGTACTTGTGCAATTTTCGGTGCAAGGTCCGGCGGCTCATGCCGAGCTTGACGGCGGCGGCCGTGCGGTTGCCATCGGAGTCCCGCAGCGCCTGGATGATTAACTGTTTCTCGGCTTCTTGCACGGTCATTTGGCGATCGGGCAGCGAAAGGGACCGTGGGCCGGGGCCGGAGGGGAGGCCGCCGCGGATTTCGGGGGGCAAATCTTTGAGGGCGATTTGGTCCTTGCGGCAGAAGACTACGGCGCGCTCGATGGCGGAGCGGAGTTCGCGGACGTTGCCGGGCCAGTCGTGGTTCATGAGGGCCTCGAGGGCGGCGGCCTCGAAGCCGGCGATGGACTTGTTGTTTTCCCTGGCGAGATCCTTGAGGAACGCGTCGGCGAGAAGGGGGACGTCGCCGATGCGCTGGCGGAGCGGAGGCAGCCAAATGGGGACGACGCTCAGGCGGAAATAAAGGTCCTCGCGGAAGGAGCCGGCTTTGACGAGGGCGCGGAGGTCCTTGTTGGTGGCGGCGATGAGGCGGGCGTCGGCG
>CAZSXX010000606.1:0-1961 GCA_964611245.1 uncultured Verrucomicrobiota bacterium
GCAACAAACCCGCAACCATCCGCAACAAATCCGCAACCCCGCGCAACAACCTGCCGATTCCCGAACCGATTCGTCCCCCCGCCCCTCGGCCGATCCCAAATTCGTCCACCCCACTATTGCACATCGTTCGTTATTCACCGCAAATCACTCAAGTCCAAACACTTGCAAAATAAAACACCACACGAACACATGCCGAACAAGACCGAACCAATCCTGAACAAGACCGAACAAACCTCGAACCAAGCCGAACGATACCGAACAACCCCCTGAGCTCACCCACTCTCCCTCGCCCTATAACAGCAACTTGATCTTAACCTTTTTCTCCCCGCCGGCCGCCAGGCTCTCCATCAACGTCGCAGCCTGTTCCCCGGCTCCTTCGGCTGACCTCGGCTCCGGGTCAGGCGTCGAAGGCTTGTCCTCCAGCGCCGACCGCAGCGCGCCCTCCACCAACTGCCCGCAATGAATCTTCATCGGCGGCAACGGCCCCAAATCCGCGGCCAAGTCCTCCCCCGAAAGCTCCAGCGCCTCCGCCGCCGTCTTGCCCCGGATCATTTCCGTCGCCAAGCTCGCCACCGCGATCGCCGTCTCGCACCCAAACGTCTGGAAACTCGCCTTGTCGATCACCTTCCGGCCGTTCTCCTCCCGGAACTTGATCCACATCCGCACCATGTCCCCGCAATTTGGGCTCCCCACCGTCCCCACCGAATCCGCCCCCTCCATCTCCCCCATGTTTTTCGGGTTGGCGATCGCCTCCGCGATTTTTCTCTGCAAATCCGATTCCATATCACTCCAATTCATAACGCGGCGCCGAGGGGTCCACCTCCCGCGACCACGCGTCGATCCCCCCCCGCAAAGCCAACGCCCGCTCGAAACCGTGCCCCGCGAAATAGGCCGCCGCGTCCATGCTTTTCTTCCCTTGGTGGTCATACAAGACCACCGGCGCCTTCCGGTCCCATCGCCCCAGCATCTCCTGCATCAACTCCTGCGAAAACAGGATCGAGCCGGCGATCTTCACCGTCTCATGCTCCTCCCGCGTCCGGATATCCACCAGCTTCAGGCCCGGCTCCCGCGCCATCCACCCCGCCAAATCCTTCGGCTCCACCTGCACCGTCAAGTCCGCCGCATGGCTGCTTTCAATGTGCGCGGCCACCTCCGCCACCGCCAAATTCCCGTTCCGCGCGCACAGCTCCGCCAGCGTCTCCTCCGGCTGGAACCCGCAACTGCTGCACCCGCCAATGTGGTACTTCCGGAAAAGCGCGCGCTGCGCCCCCGGGAATTCCGCCAAGACCTGCCGCATTGTGGAAGCCCCGGTCATATCGCGAAAAACTTCTGGATTTCCGCCAACACCTCCACGCAGCGGTTCACTTCGTCCGTCGTGTTGTACAAGTAAAAACTCGCCCGCGAAGTCGAAGCCACCCCCAACTTCTTCATCAATGGCTGGTTGCAATGATGCCCGCCCCGCAGCGCCACCCCGCGCTGGTCCGCGAACGTCACCACATCATGGGCATGCACATCGCTCAGCAAGAAACTGGTCACCCCCGCCCGCCCCATTTTCGGTCCAAACAGCCGGATTCCCGGCAGTGTGCCGAGCCGCTCGTATGCGTAAGCCGCCAGCTCCGCGTCATGCGCCGCAATCCGTTCCCGTCCAATCCCATCCAAATAATCCATCGCCGCGTGCCAAGCGATCACATCCGCGATGTTCGGCGTCCCCGCCTCAAACTTGTGCGGCACTTTGTTCCAGGAGCTTTTGAAATAATCCACCTCCGAAATCATGTCCCCGCCCCCCTGGTACGGGCTCATCCGTTTCAGCTCCTCCATCCGCCCAAACAAGGCCCCCACCCCGGTCGGCCCGCACATTTTGTGGGCCGAGATCGCCAGGAAATCACAGCCGATTTCCTGCACATCCACCGGCCGGTGCCCCGCGCTCTGCGCCGCGTCCACCAGCGTCGCCACCCCCGCTT
>CAZSXX010000607.1:0-1951 GCA_964611245.1 uncultured Verrucomicrobiota bacterium
TGCTGAACTGGGGTCCCAGAATGCTTTCACCCGACACTTTCCGGTTGAAATCATAAAGCGCCACATGACCCCCGTTCGTCGATCCATCCTCGTAGTTCGATAGTCCAACCAACAACAAGCTTCCAAAACCCAGGACGGAAGTCTGGTCGCGACCCGCCAACCGATGCAATGGAGGGCCTTCCCATCGGGAAAAAGCGCCCGTCCCGGTATTCCGAAACACGCTCATCGCGCCTCCGCGGCCGCTGCCCACGGCAAGATCCACGAAGCCGTCTTGGTCCAAATCGTGCCAGCACACTCCCGGCCCCAACTGGCTCAACCGGTTGGGCGCCAGAGGCTGGACCGCGAAATCGTCGAACGCAGTCTCGTGATGCCGATGCCGGATCAATTCGCTGACATCCCGAAACAAGGGAGGTGGCTTGTCAATCGTTCCATCACCTCGCTGCTGTTCCGGGGCCGTGGCGGCGCCGGCCGGTTCCTCGATTTCGTAAAGCATCCCCGCACGGGCGCCCCGAACCGTTGTGCGTCGACCCGTGCGCCATGTGACTGCGATCTCGAAACGGTTCGTCTCGTTCCAGGCCGCGAAAGTCCTGATGGCCTGATCCCCCGAAAGGTAACGGCCGCCGGCAATCATTTCTTGCGACTGCCCCACGTGCCCTCCAATAACCCGGATGACTCCTCCAACGCCCATCGTGTTGGGCGGGCGGCCTCGAAGGCGAACCGCGATGCGGGGGGCGGTCGTCTCATTCCGGTAAACGCCCGGCGCGTCCTTCAAATTATTGATGGCCACATCAAGGTCCCCGTCGTTGTCGAGATCTCCAACCCCCATGCCCTGTGAAATGCCGGCCGTGGCAAATCCCCATCGTTCCGACATCTCCTCAAAAGTGAGATCTCCCTTGTTCCGAAAAACTAGATTCGGCGTGCGCAAACCGGGAAACGTTTTCATTAGTTCCAGCAGATCAAAGTTGCTGAGATCCTTTGATGCCTTGGCAGCCTCGATCCTCTCCGCGATGTCGCCATTCTGAAAATCCCGCAACTGTCCGTTGGTCACCAGAATGTCCTCATAGCCGTCGAGATCGACGTCCAGGAATATGGGTCCCCATGACCACTCGGAAGCCTCCACCCCGGCGTAGTAGGCGATCTCCGCGAATGTTCCATCGCCCCTGCCTGCCTGAAGGGTGTTCCGCGGCACTTGAGGTCTGTTGTCAATCAGCCCGATCGGCCAAATCGTGGCGCTGGCGTCCGCCATTTGGATCTGACGCCGCGCATGGCTGCGGCTCAGCATGTCCACAACGAAGAAGTCAACCACTCCGTCTCTATCGAGGTCGCCGAAATCCACCCCCATCGAGAACGTCGAGGTGTTGCGCAAAGCAAGCCGCGGAAGGGCGCTGAAACGGCCCTTGCCGTCGTTCACCCAAATGCGGTCGGGAGTAAATAAATCATTGCACACATAAATGTCCGGAGCCCCATCGCCAGTGAAGTCATGAAACTGCACGGCCAATCCCCAATCGCGCGGCGGCTCCTTCAGCGCCCCGCCTTCCTCGTCCGAAAAACGTCCGTCCGTGAACGAAGACGCCGAAAAATATCCTTTTCCATCGTTGAGGTACAAAACGTCAGGCTCTCCAAACTCGAGCACCGCCCCGGACGGAGTCAACTCAAACCGGTTCGTGTGCTCGGGAAGGGTCGTCGGCTGTCCATTCACGGCGGTCACCACCGGCCGCCCGCCTCGTGTTTGGATTTGAAACTTCGTGGTGAGTTCGTCCTTGATGGTCGTGGGCCGAAAGTTCGCGACGTACAAATCCAGATCTCCGTCACCATCGATGTCCGCCAAGGCCAATGAAGTGGCGCCGCTCTTCGACGAAAGTCCTCTCTCGGCGGTGGCCTCCCGAAATCGCCCCTTGCCATCGTTTAGAAAAAGCCGCGTCCCATGACCCAGTCCGTTGACAAGCAGATC
>CAZSXX010000608.1:0-1941 GCA_964611245.1 uncultured Verrucomicrobiota bacterium
AACACAAGCCGAACACAAGCCGAACAAAGCCGAACAGATGCCGAACGAAGCCGAACAGATGCCGAACAGATGCCGAACAGATGCCGAACAAAGCCGAACAAAGCCGAACAAATCCCGAACCGAGCCGAACAAACCCCGGTGTCCACCGGCCCTCCAAGCCCGAAGCGATGATTCCTAATATCCGCCCGCCACCGTGTATCCCGCCCGCCGCAGGTCCGCCGCCAAATCGATCTCCATCTGCGCCGCCGCCTCGAATGGCATCGGGTTCAGGTGCGCGAACAATTCCGGCATCAGCCGCACCCCATACCGCTCCACCACATACGCCGACTTGTGCCCAGCCCGGTGGTTGGCGAACCGCTCCTCCGGATCAAGCCCCGTCAACCCCACATAAACACACGGCATGTCCGCCCTCGCGTCCGGATTCTCCCGCCGCGTCTTTCGCAGCCTCCGCACGGCAGGATCCAGCAGGATCACGTAGACATTGTGGTGGTCCGCGCCTCCGCCCTGGGCGCGCAAGCTCCGGAACGTCCGCCGTTTCATCGCGCGCGTTCCGGGTTGTGGAAAACATCAAGCCAAGCCAGCATTGGATCGCATTAACCCTACCCCGAGCCCATGAATCCTCGCAAGTTTTGCCCCCGCCTCCTGGCCCTCATCCTCGCGGCCCTGGCCAGCGGGATTTCCTTCTCGGCCTCCGCGCAGAAGGCGCAATCCTTCCTCTCCCGCCCTCCCGAGTGGTTCCGCTCCGAGGAAGGGAAAAGGGTCGCGGGGAATATCCTCTCCTTCCAAACCGAACTGGGGGACTGGCCCAAGAACACCGACACCACCACCCGCCCATCCGAAACTCCAGCCGCCAAAGGGCAGGGGACCTTCGACAACGGCGCCACCATCCCGGAACTCCGCTTCCTCGCCCGCGGCTTCGCGGCCACCGGCGAACCGAAATGGCGCGACGCGTTCCTCATGGGCCTCGACCACATCCTCAAGGCTCAATATCCCAATGGCGGCTGGCCCCAATGTTCCCCGGCCCGCGGCTACGCCCGCCACATCACCTTCAACGACGGGACCATGGTGAACCTCATGAACTTCGTCCGCGACGTCGCCTCCGCCCCGGACTTCTCCTTCGTCGATCCACCCCGCCGCCAGCGCGCCCGCCAAGCCTTCGACCTCGGCGTCGAGTGCATCCTCAATTCCCAGGTCAAGGCCGGTGGAAAATTGACCGCCTGGTGCGCCCAGCACGACGAAATCGACCTCTCGCCCCGCCCCGCCCGCGCCTACGAATTGGTCTCCCTCAGCGGGGGCGAGTCCGCCGGCCTCGTCCGCCTCCTCATGAGCCTCGAAAAACCCTCCGCCCGCGCCATCGCCGCCTTGGACGCCGCCGTGGCTTGGTTCGAGGCGGTCAAGCTCACCGGCATCAAGCAAGTCCAAGTCCCCGACCCCAACGCGCCGAAAGGAACGGACAAGCGCATCGTCGAAGACCCCGCCGCGCCCCCCCTCTGGGCCCGTTTCTACAATATCGAGACGATGAAACCCATGTTCGTCGACCGCGACGGCGTCCCCCGCCCACGCCTCGCGGACATCGGCTACGAACGCCGCAACGGCTACAGTTGGCTCGGTTCGGCCCCCGCCTCCGTCCTGGCCGACTATCCCGCCTGGCGCACGAAAGTCCCCGCCCCCTAAAACGCCCGCACCACCACCGCCGTCGTGTTGTCCCGCCCATCCCGCGCCAGCGATTCCTCCACCAACCGCCGCGCCGGGTTCCCCTCCGCGTGCTCCTCCGCCCGCAAAAACTCCACCAGATGCTCGTTGTGCAGCCCCTCCGTCAGCCCGTCGCTGCAAAACAAAAACGTGTCCCCCGCCTCATACCCCACCGCCCCCACCTGCGGATCCACAAACTGGTTCCCCCCGCCCAGCGCCGTCTGCAGCACGTTCCGGCGCGGATGCGTC
>CAZSXX010000609.1:0-1929 GCA_964611245.1 uncultured Verrucomicrobiota bacterium
ATGCAATATCCCGAGCAGAAATGGACCGTCCCGCCGAATTACCGCGGCGCGCCCTATTTGGTGAAGGACCAGGAGGGCCGCACCAAATGCGTCTCCTGCCAGCTTTGCGAATTCGTCTGCCCGCCCAAGGCCATCAAGATCACGCCCCCCGGGCCCGCCGGGTCCCCTTCGGCCGGCAACGTCGAAAAAGCCCCCAGCGAATTCGAGATCAACATGCTCCGGTGCATCTTCTGCGGCTACTGCCAGGAGGTCTGCCCCGAGGAGGCCATCTTCCTCAAGCAGGATTACTCCCTCACCGGCCTCACCCGCAAAGAGATGATCTATGACAAGGAAAAGCTCCTGACGCTCGGTGGGGTCCACGTGGACCAGATCAAGAAATGGGGCCGCAAGGCCGACGAGGCGAAGGAGCAGGGGATGCTTCCCTGACGCAGGGTGACCATGCACGACATCGCATTTTACATTTTCGCGTTTTTGACACTCGCCTTCGGCGCCCTGGTCGTGGTCAATCCATTCAGCCGCAATCCCGTCACCAGCGCCATGTGCCTGGTCCTTTGCATCGCCTCCATGGCCGGCCTGTTCGTGTTGCTCCACGCCTTTTTCCTCGCCGCCGTCCAAATCCTCGTTTACGCGGGCGCGGTCATGGTCCTGTTCCTCTTCGTCATCATGCTTCTCGACCTGAAGGAGGAGGAGCGCCGCAAGATCAAGATTTTCGGGTTGGCCGCCGGCGTCATCTCCGTTGGCTCCATCGCCGCCATCCTGCTCCGGTTGGTCTGGGTGTCCAAGCCCGGGGCTGGCCTGCCGGCGCCGACCCTCGCGGGCGAGACCCGTCCGCTGGGCCGAGTCCTGTTCGAAAACTACGCGCTGCCCTTCGAAATCATGTCCGTCCTGCTCTTGGTCGCCATGGTCGGCGTCATCCTCCTCAGCAAAAAGGAGCTTAAATGATGCCCGTCGGCCTTGAACATTACCTGACCGTCAGCGCGCTTCTTTTTTGCCTCGGCCTGTTCGGCGTCATCTCCCGCCGCAACCTGCTCGTGATCTACATGTCGCTCGAGTTGATGCTCAACTCCGCCAACCTCGCCTTGGTGGCCCTTTCGCGCTTCACCAACAACCTCGACGGCCAGGTCATGGTGTTTTTCGTCATCACCGTCGCCGCGGCCGAAGTCGCCGTCGGCCTCGCCCTGATCGTCGCCCTCTACCGCAAGCGGCAGAGCGCCCATGTGGAAGACTTGACCGCGATGAAGCTTTGACGCGCATATGGGAAAAGAAAACCTAGCCTGGCTGATTCTCCTGCTGCCCCTTGCGGCCGCGGGGATCATCGCCCTTTTCACGCGCAAGCTCCCCGCGGTCAGCGCGCGCATTTCCATCGCCGCCGTCCTCGCCTCCTTCGCCCTCACCTGGGTCTTCGCCGGAGCATGGAACGAGGCGGGCCGCTTCGAAACCGCCGTCCAATGGATCAACGTTGGCGCCTTCAACATCGAGATGGGCATCGCCATCGACCGCCTCTCCTGGGTGATGCTGCTGATTGTCACCGGCGTCGGCGCCGCCATCCACATCTACTCCCACGGCTACATGCAGGAGGATCCCGCCTTCTCCCGCTTTTTTGCATGCCTCAGCCTCTTCACGTTTTCGATGCTTGGCATCGTCCTGGCCAACAACTTTTTGCAGATGTTCGTCTTCTGGGAACTGGTCGGCCTCTCCAGCTACCTGCTCATCGGATTCTGGTATCAAAAGGCCTCCGCCGCCGACGCCGCGAAAAAAGCATTCCTCACCAACCGCATCGGCGACTTCGGATTCCTACTCGGGATGATCATCATTTGGACTGCCATCGGCAGCCTGAATTTCGGCGAGGTCCGCGCCGCTTTCCTGTCGAACCCGGCCATCCTCGGGACCGCCGCCTCCGTCACCGGCCTCCTCATTTTCATGGGCGCC
>CAZSXX010000610.1:0-1928 GCA_964611245.1 uncultured Verrucomicrobiota bacterium
TGTAAATGCCGCCCCGGCCCATTTAATCGGCGGGATACCAGTTTTGGACGGTGGAGTATTTAATTTCGGCGTTGTCCAGCGCGATGAGTTCGACCACCGCGGCGTGCAGTTGATTGGTGTCCCGCCGGGGCGCGGTGCACCCTTCCAGATAGGAAACCGCGCTGCCCTCCTCCGCCACGATCAACGTGCGTTCGAATTGCCCGGTGTCCTTGGCATTGATGCGGAAATAGGTCGACAATTCCATCGGGCATTTCACCCCTTTGGGGATGTAGCAGAACGATCCATCGCTGAACACCGCCGAATTCAGCGCCGCGTAAAAATTGTCCGTGTAGGGCACGACGGAGCCCAAGTACTTCTTCACCAGTTCAGGATGATTCTGCACCGCTTCGGAGAACGAACCGAAGATAATCCCCATCTCCATGAGCTTGCCCTTGAAGGTGGTCGCGACAGAAACACTGTCAAACACCGCGTCCACCGCCACGCCGGCCAATCGTTCCTGCTCGTGGAGCGGAATGCCCAGCTTTTTGTAGGTCTCCAGCAACTTGGGATCGACCTCGTCGAGGCTCTTTGGGGCATCCTTGTTCTGCTTCGGCGCGGAATAATAGATGACATCCTGGAAATCGATCTTCGGAGAGTGCACGTTCGGCCACTTCGGCTCCTTCATCGTCAGCCAATAACGATAGGCCTTCAGCCGCCACTCCAGCAGCCAGGAGGGCTCGTTTTTCTTGTGGGAAATCAGCCGGACGGTGTCCTCGCTCAACCCGCGCGGCGCGGCGTCGGCCTCCAGGTCCGTGATGAACCCGTACTCGTACTCCTTGTTGACGAATTGTTCGATTGTTTCCGTGGCTGCGCTCATAGTTGGGTCGATCGGCCACCCGCCGAAACGATGACGCGGTGGGAAGAATCCCAGCCGCGCCTCCAATTTAGAATCATTCTAAAGAGTGTCAACCCTTCTCCGGCCACCCGGCCGACTCCGAAAAACGGGAGCCCCCTCATATTGGAACCTTCCGCCGATCAAATCCGGTCGGAGCCACCCCAAACAGGGCGGGCGGAGGAAAAGGATACCCGCCCCACGGACCGAAGAAAGCAGGCGCTGGCCTGCGCGGGTCCCCGGGGTTGGGCGTTTTTACACGTTGTAGGTGCTGGAGGAGACGTCGCCGCCGCGGCCGGTCCAGTTGGTGTGAAAGAATTCGCCGCGCGGCTTGTCGAGGCGTTCGTAGGTGTGGGCGCCAAAATAATCGCGCTGGGCCTGCAGGAGGTTTGCGGGCAAACGGGCGCTGCGGTAGGCGTCGTAGAAAGCCAGCGCCGTCGAGAAGGCGGGAACTGGAATCCCTTTCTTGGCGGAGAGGGCGACGATGCTGCGCCATGATTTCTGGTTCGTTTTGATGGCGGCCCGGAAGAAATCGTCGAGGAGCAGGTTGGACAGCTTCGGATTCTTGTCGAAGGCCTCCTTGATTTTGCCGAGGAACCGGCTGCGGATGATGCAGCCGCCGCGCCACATCAGGGCGATGCCGCCGTAATTGAGGTTCCAGTTGTGTTCCTTGGCGGCGGCGCGCATGAGCATGTAGCCTTGGGCGTAGGAAATGATTTTGGAGGCGTAAAGGGCCTGTCGGATGTCCTCAACGATTTTGGCGCGGTCGCCGGAGATCAGCGGACGAGGGCCCTTGAGCTTTTTGGAGGCTTTGACGCGCTCCTCTTTGAGGGCGGAAACACAGCGGGAATAGACGGCCTCCGCCATCAGAGTGATGGGAATGCCGAGGTCCTGGGAGGAGATGACGGTCCATTTGCCGGTTCCTTTCTGGCCGGCGGTGTCGAGAATCTTGTCGACGAGCGGTGTTCCGTCATCATCCTTTTTGGCGAGGATGTCGCGGCTGATCTCGATGAGGTAGGAGTCGAGGTCGCCTTTGTTCCACTCTGCGAACACTTGG
>CAZSXX010000611.1:0-1884 GCA_964611245.1 uncultured Verrucomicrobiota bacterium
TGCATTACGACGAAGTTCTCCCCGGCGGGATGGAGAATTTTTCCAGCGGCTTCCTCCCTGCGCAGCATCAGGCGACCCCGGTTCGCGCTGACGGCATCCCCATCGACAACCTTGATTCCAGGCATCAGTCCGCCGCTATCCAAAGCTTGGAACTGGAGTTTCTCCAGCGCCGCGACCGGGCGCTTTCTGCGGAGCTCGGCGGCCCCGGGGACATTGATGCCGCCGTCTTGAATTACGAACTCGCCCACCGGATGCAGGATCATCTGCCCAGGGTTCTCGATCTGAAGTCCGAATCCGCGGCGGTTCAAGCCCTCTACGGGCTGGGATCCGGCAACGCGCAGAAAGAGCGTTACGCCACCCATTGCCTGCGAACCCGGCGATTGATCGAGGCCGGCGTGCGCTTTGTCGAAATTGTCACGCCGCCTGGATTCAGTGAGAATGGCTCTTGGGATCAGCACGGCGAATTGAAGAAAGGACACGAGGCGAACGCATTCATTGTGGACCAGCCGATCGCGGCTCTTATTCAGGATTTGAAGGCGCGCGGGTTGTTCGACGAGACGATCATCCTGATGGCGGGTGAAATGGGTCGGACCCCGCACTCAGCGGGCCGGGACGGCCGGGATCATCACACCTCCTGTTTCTCGATTTTGGTGGCGGGCGGCGGATTCAAAAAAGGATTCGTCTATGGCGAGACAGACGAATTCGGCATGACTGTGGCCAAAAATCCCGTTTCGGTCCATGACTTGCACGCCACCATTCTCCACCAGTTGGGACTCGACCACGAAGCCCTCACCTATCGCTTCGGCGGTCGTGATGTGACGCTCCCCGACGTCGAAGGCCACGTCAACCGGGAGTTAGTGTCGTGATGGTTGTGATCCCAAACGGGCGGCGATCGAAGGCGCGTCATGGAGGAATCGCTGGGCGGCAGAGAGGGGGTGCCCGCGCGTCCGAAACGGCCGCGCATCAGCGAACGCGCCCAACGATATTGAACGCCAATCCCGCCACTCCTTTTTGTCGCTCACTCTGTCCGTCTCTTTCGATTCGCCGGAAGAGGGAGGGTAAAAATTGGTCGTTCCAACTTTTGGCCTTGACCCGTTTCAAGGCCGGCCCTCTTTCGGTAGGATGTCTGTAAATCGCCAATACAAATGAATCTCGCCATGTCAAAGTCACACCCCTTTCCTGCCTTCCTGTCCCTCGCGCTGTTGCTGCTGGCTCCAGCGGCCGCAACGGCGGCAGAATTGATTCCCCTCAGAGCGGGTCCGTTCACGATGGTCTTCGATCCCGACAACGTGTTCCTTCGATACGTTCGCGTCGGAACACACGAGGTGTTGCGAGGCATCAACGCCCCCGTCCGCAGCCATACCTGGAGCACCGTCCGGCCCCAGATTTCCGATCTCAAGGTCGACAATCAAGGCGACCGTTTTAATGTGACCTTCAATGTGCGCTGCCTTGAGGGGGGCATCGACTTTCGTTGGCGTGGCACGCTTTCGGGAAGCGCGCGGGGCGAATTGGAGTTCACCTTCGACGGCGAGGCGCACTCCACCTTCAAGCGCAACCGCATCGGTTTTTGTGTGCTACACGGGCCCTCTGCGGCGGGCCGGCCGTGGGTCATCGAGACGGTCGGCGGCGGGAGTTCAAAGGGACAGTTCCCCGAGTTTATTTCACCCCATCAACCGGCCAAGAATCTACGAGCCATCCGCCACGAGGTCACTGCCGGGATCCATGCCCGGGTGGAGTTCGAAGGCGAGGTTTTTGAAATGGAAGATCAACGCAACTGGACTGACGGCTCGTTCAAGACCTACTGCACGCCCCTGGAGATTCCTTATCCCGTCGAGATCGCCAAGGGCACGAAGATCTCACAAAAGATCAAGATCAGCATCACTG
>CAZSXX010000612.1:0-1884 GCA_964611245.1 uncultured Verrucomicrobiota bacterium
GGCGCCCTGAAGGAGTTCACGCTCGCGCTCGCGAGGGAATGGAGCGGGCTGGTCGAGGGGGGGCACGCCTTTGAGATTGGGCACCGCTTCATCGAGGACGTTTTGCCCAACGCGCAACGGACATTCAACGCGGCGCGCGCTGGGTTGGAGCCGATGCCGTGGCTGGCGGCGCTGGTTTGTTGCTCGGCGTTCGACTTGGCGCTGCATGACGCGTATGGCCACGCCAACCGCGTCCCGGTTTTTCAGAGTCTCAACGCCGATTTCATGAACGCCGATTTGGGCGGGGCGTTGGGCGCGGGATTCGCGGGGCGGTATCCGGCCGATTTCCTCGTCAAACCGGAGGTTCGGCTGGCCGCGTGGCACTTGGTGGGGGGCAAGGATCCGGTGGGGGCCGCGGAGCTCGACGGCACGGAGCCCAAGGATGGTTATCCCGTGTTGCTGGAGGACTGGATTCGGCGGGATGGGCTGCGATGCCTGAAAGTGAAGTTGCGGGGAAACGACGCGCCGTGGGATTACGCGCGGTTGATGGACGTGGGCCGATTGGCGGTGAGGACGGGGGTGGACTGGCTGACGACGGATTTCAATTGCACGGTGCAGGACCCGGCTTATGTGAACGAGATTCTGGACCGGCTGCTCCGGGAGGAGCCGCGCATTTACGGGATGATCCTGTATGTGGAGCAGCCGTTTCCCTATGAGCTGGAGGAGCGGCGCATTGACGTCCACAGCGTTTCGGCGCGCAAGCCGCTGTTCATGGATGAAAGCGCGCATGACTGGAGGATGGTGCGGCTGGGCCGGGAATTGGGGTGGTCGGGCGTGGCGTTGAAGACGTGCAAAACATTGACCGGGGCGCTCCTGAGCCTGTGCTGGGCGAGGGCGCATGGCATGACGCTGATGGTGCAGGACCTCACGAATCCGATGGTGGCGCAGATTCCGCACCTGCTGCTGGCGGCGCACGCGGGGACGATCATGGGCGTGGAGACCAACGCGATGCAGTTTTATCCGGAAGCGTCGAAGTTCGAGGCCCAATTTCATCCGGGCCTTTATGAAAGGCGGCAGGGGGAGGTGGATCTGAGCACGCTCGGCGGGCCTGGCTTTGGGGCGGGCACAGAGGTCTTGAACCGACCCCTGCCGGCGCCGGCGTTCGGCTGACCCGCCTGAGTGGGGCGTCCACGGGTTCCCCGGTGGACAAACGCGCGGCCGGGTCCAAATTGATGGAGGTATGCACCGCTATCGAAACCGGCGGGCGGCGGGCCGGGCGCTCGCGGGACACCTGCGCGAGCACGCGGGAAGGCCGGATGCGGTTGTGTTGGCCCTGCCGCGCGGCGGGGCGCCGGTGGGGTTCGAGCTGGCGCGCGAACTGAATCTTCCATGGGATGTTTTTGTGGTCCGCAAGCTGGGGGCGCCGGGGCAGGAGGAGCTGGCGATGGGAGCGATCGCGTCCGGCGGTGTCCGCATCCTTAATGAGGAAGTGATCCAGCGCGCAGGGGTTTCGGCCGAGGAAATCGAGCGGGCGGTGTCGCGCGAGCGGGAGGAACTTCAACGGCGGGAACGCGCCTACCGGGGCGACCGTCCGGGGCTGGATGTCGAGCGCCTCACTGTGATCCTGACCGATGACGGGCTGGCGACCGGGGCGACGATGCGCGCGGCGGTGCAGGCGTTGGTCCGGGCGGGGGCGCGTCGGATCATAGTGGCGGCCCCGGTTGGTTCCATCGAGGCGGTGGAGCGGCTGGAGGAGGAAGCGGACGAGGTCGTTTGCCCATTCCAGCCGGTGGAGTTCCAGGCGGTGGGCGCCTGGTATGATGATTTCGGGCAGGTTTCGGACGCGGAGGTCCGCGCCCTGCTGGCGGAGAAATTGCCGATCCCCATTTGAAGGCTATGACGACC
>CAZSXX010000613.1:0-1884 GCA_964611245.1 uncultured Verrucomicrobiota bacterium
CGCCAAAGTCCAGTTCCACAACCACGCCTGGAACGACCCCGCCGCCCTCCGCCATGTCGGGACCATCCCCGCCTCCGAAATCAGCGCCCTCTCCGCCGGCCTCTTCGCCATGGACGTCCCCGTCCAAATCAACAAACTCGTCTTCGACTGCGACCAACTCATCATCCTCGGCCCCGTCTTCCCCCACGAAGTCGTCGGCTTCTCCGGCGGCAACAAATACCTCTTCCCCGGCGTCGCCGGCCCCGAAATCCTCAACTTCTTCCACTGGCTCGGCGCCGTCGTCACCAACCCCATGATCATCGGCAACAAATGGACCCCCGTCCGCAAAGTCGTCGACCGCGCCGCCGCCCTCGTCCCCATCCCCAAACTCTGCTTCTGCATGGTCGTCCACCATGGCGAACTCGCCGGCCTCTTCGCCGGCTCCCCCGAATCCGCCTGGGACCACGCCAGCGAACTCTCCCGCCAACTCCACATCACCTACAAGGACCACCCCTTCAAAACCATCCTCTCCTGCGCCCCAAAAATGTACGACGAGCTTTGGACCGGCGGCAAATGCATGTACAAACTCGAACCCGTCCTCGCCGACGGCGGCGAACTCATCATCTACGCCCCACACATCACCGAAGTCTGCGTCGCCCACGGCCCCACCCTCCACCAAATCGGCTACCACTGCCGCGACTACTTCATCAAACAGTGGGACAAATTTAAACATTACCCCTGGGGCGTCCTCGCCCACTCCACCCACGTCTACGGCCAGGGCACCTACGAAAACGGCGTCGAGACCCCCCGCGCCCGCGTCACCCTCGCCACCGGCATCCCCGAGGCCGAATGCCTCCAAATCAACCTCGGCTACCGCGACCCCCGCTCCATCAACCCCGCCGACTTCGCCGACCGCGAACACCAATCCATCCTCCTCGTCCCCAAAGCCGGCGAAATGCTCTTCCACCTCAAATCCCCTCCCCCCTGGGCCGCCACCGGCTCCTGACCTGTGAAGGCGGTCCAATGGTGCGGCGGTGGCGCTCGAATCGTGCGGCGCCTGGAGCGGGTAAAAGGCCGCGGGCGAACAGGGTCAAGTATGAGAAGCGAGGAGGCATTCGCTGGGAAGGTGGAACGAGCCGGGAGCGCTGCGGAAAGCTCGCTCCACCACCGCAATGACCCAAACCAAGCCTGGCAAAAAGCGCTGAAGGAGGAGCGCTCCAAACTCCGGCCAGCCCCCGAAGAAAAACTTCTGAACCTCCACTTCGGCCTGCACATTTCGCGCCGCGTCAGCTCCGCCAACACGGTCGAATTCCTCGGACGTTCCTGGAAAATCGCCCCCACGGCCCGCAAAACGGCCTTGATCGTCCACCATCCCAACAAACACTTCTGGGTCACATCGCCGGCCAAGTCCCCAGCCGCCTGGCCGGATGTCCTCGCATCCAATTCCCTTTGAACTGTCTCCTTTTGATCCGACATCTCTAACCATTTTGAACCATCGGCCACGCCGCCCGTACTGAGGCTTGATCAAAAACCGATTTTCGGTGATTGCTTGCACATGCCTCATTGCGTCTCTCGTTTCAAGAATCTCGGAATCTTCCTGGCGCTCGCCGCCATCACAACCAGCCTGCTCCATGCCGAACTCAACTGGATTTGGGCTGAGGGCCCCGGTTCGCGCGGCGCCGCACATCTCCGTCGGAGCTTTGACGTGGCCCCCGGCCTCAAGGAGGCGGTCCTCGTCGTCACTTGCGACAATGGCGCCCGCCTTTTCCTCGATGGCCAGCCCATCCTCTCCAACGCCGATTGGACCGAACCCTCCAAGGTCGACCTCACCGCCAAGCTCAAGCCGGGCAAGCATGAGCTCCGCGCCGAGTGCAAAAACGAAGGCGACATCGCCGGATTCGTCGC
>CAZSXX010000614.1:0-1883 GCA_964611245.1 uncultured Verrucomicrobiota bacterium
CATGCTCATGGGCGAAATCATCGAAACCCGCACCGCCGCCGGCGCCCGGGCCTCGATCGAGTCCCTCATCAAGTTGACCCCCACCAAAGCCCGCCGGGTTTCTGGAAACAAGGAGGAGGAGGTCGCCGCCAAGGATCTTGCCGTCGGCGACGTCATCCGCATCCGGCCCGGCGACAATGTCGCGGCGGACGGTGTGATCCAAACAGGGCAGGGCTCCTTCAACCAGGCGAACATCACCGGCGAGTCCCTCCCGGTCGACAAACGCCCGGGCGACGAAGTGTTCGCCGGCACCCAAAACCTCACCGGCGTCCTCGAAATCCGCGTCAGCCGCGCCGGCACCGACACGACCCTCGGCCGCGTCCGCGAGCTCATCTTGGCCGCCGAAAAAACCAAGCTGCCGATCATGCGCATCGTGGACCAATACATGGCCTACTACACGCCGCTCGTCCTCGTGATTGGCGCGTTGGTCTGGGCCTTCACGCATGACTTGAACCGCGTCATCTCCGTCCTCGTCGTCGCATGCCCCTGCGCCTTCATTCTGGCGACCCCGACCGCGATGGTGGCGGCCCTCTCATCCGCCGCCCGCCTCGGCATCCTGATCAAGAATGTCGGCGACATCGAAATGGCGGCCCGCATCAACGCGTTTGTGTTCGACAAAACGGGCACCCTGACCACCGGGAAACTTGCGGTCAGCCGCTTGGCCCCCGCCGAAGGAGTGGCCCCTGCCGAACTCCTGCGCGTGGCCGCCTCCGCCGAAAAATATTCAAACCATCCCACCGCCAAGGCCCTGGCCGACCTCGCCGGGGAGGCTGGCGTCCCCTTGTCCGAGCCCGCGGATTTCACCGAGACCGCCGGTCGCGGCGTCAAGGCTCGCGTCGACTCGCAGGATGTCATCGTCGGCCGCGCCGCGTGGCTCAACGACAACGGCGTCAAGGAAGACCTCAGCAAGTCGGTCGACCTGAACGAGACCGAAGGCTTCAGCTTGATTTATGTCGCCCGCGCCGGGCGTTTTCTGGGCTGGGTCGGCCTCCGGGACGAGACCCGTCCGGAAGCCCGCCAGGCCCTTGCGGATTTGCAGGCCGCCGGGGTGCGCCGCGTCAGCATGGTCTCCGGCGACCGCCAACCCGTCGCCGCCCGGGTCGCCCGCGAGATCGGCGTCGAGGAGGTCGTGGCCGAGTGCCTTCCGCAGAACAAGGTCGAATTTGTCCGCAACATGAAAGCCCGTGGCTACCGCGTGGCGGTCGTGGGCGACGGCGTCAATGACGCCCCGGCCCTCGCCGCCGGCGACATGGGCATCGCGATGGGCGCCGCCGGAAGCGAAGTCGCCATCCACAGCGCCACCATCGCGCTCATGAACAACGACCTGCGTCGCCTCCCGTTCCTCGTCCGCCTTTCCCGCAGCACCCGCGCCGTGATCAACCAAAACTTCCTCTTTGGCGTGTTCTTCATCATCGGCGGACTCGCGGCGGCGGCGTTTGGTTATGTCGGCCCCATCGTGGCGGCCATCCTCCACAATGTCGGCTCCCTGATCGTCGTGTTCAACAGCGCGCGGCTCGTCCGTCATGGGGAGGAGATGGATCCCTATGAGGCGGCGTCGGCGCCCGCCAACCGCGCCGGTGAGTCCAATCCCGCGCCCCGGCTCCAGCCCGCCTGAACATCATGAGCGTCGAATCGTTAAGCGCCAGCGCCGCCCCCTCCGCCAGCGCGGACCAACGCGAGGTCGTCGTCGCCGTGCGCGGGCTCACCAAGGTCTTCAAGGATTTTTGGGGGCGCCCCAAGGCCCGGGCCGTCGACAACGTCAACTTCGAAGTCCGGCGCGGCGAGGTTTTCGGCCTGCTCGGGCCCAACGGTTCCGGCAAATCGACCACGGTCAAAATGCTCCT
>CAZSXX010000615.1:0-1881 GCA_964611245.1 uncultured Verrucomicrobiota bacterium
GGGCGTGGCCCATTTTGAGGCTTTGAAGGCGTATTTGAATGCGGATGCGCCTGCGCCGGCCCAGGCGCAGGTTGCGGCGGAGTTGGGAATGAGTGTGGAGGCGTTGAGGATGGCGGTGAGCCGGTTGCGGAAGAAATACCGGGAGCTGGTGCGGGCGGAAGTGGCGGAGACGGTCGTGCACGAACGCGAAGTGGATGACGAAGTTCGTTATTTGATGCAAATTTTGCGCTGAATTTTTGTTACGCCGGGGCGGATTTGTTTCTTTAACGGTTGGAATGAAAACCGAAAAGAGATGTCCAGGATGTGAGGCAGCCTTGCCGGAGGACGCGGTTGAAGGCGTTTGTCCCGCTTGTTTGATGGCGGGCGCCGTGATCACGACAATGGACGAAGTGCGCCCGCCTGGCGCGCTCGGTAAGATTCGATATTTTGGCGATTACCAGTTGATCGAGGAGATCGCGCGAGGAGGAATGGGAGTCGTGTACAAGGCCCGGCAAGTCTCCCTAAACCGCGTTGTGGCGATCAAAACAATCCTGGCCGGGCGGCTTGCAACGGAGTCGCAGGTGGCGCGTTTTCGCGTGGAAGCGGAGGCGGCGGCGAATTTACAGCATCCGAATATTGTTTCGATTCACGAGGTGGGGGTATGCAACGGGCAGCATTATTTCTCGATGGATTATGTGGATGGCAGCAACCTCGCGGAGACGGTGGACGCGGGCGCGCTGCAGCCCGGGCGGGCGGCGGCGCTGTTGAAGCAAATCGCCGAGGCAGTGCATCACGGGCATCAGCGGGGGACGTATCATCGGGATTTGAAGCCCCAGAATGTTTTGATTGATTCGGACGGGCAGCCCCGCGTGACGGATTTTGGTCTCGCGAAACAGGAGGGACGCGACGCGGATTTGACGAAAACGGGGGCAGTGTTGGGGACGCCCGCTTACATGCCGCCGGAACAAGCGGCGGGGCGGATGGAACAGGCTGGGCCGGAGAGCGACGTTTATTCGCTGGGGGCGATTCTTTATTTTGTTCTGACTGGCAGACCGCCGTTTACGGGGAGAAGCTCATTGGAAGTCCTGAGGCAGGTTGGCGAATCCGAACCGACTCCACTGACTGCAATAGACGCGCGGATTCCCCGCGACCTCGAGACAATTTGTTTGAAGTGCTTGGAGAAAGACGCGGCGCGGCGCTATCGATCGGCGCGTGAGTTGGCGGACGATTTGGGGAGGTTTCTGGCCGATCAGCCGATCGTTGCCAAGCCGGCAGGCGCGTTGCGGCGGCTATGGAGCTGGAGCATTCGCAATCCGTGGGCGATAGCGGCCGGCGCCAGCGCTGTGCTGTTGGCGGCGGTCGGCCTGGCGTACGGATTGTGGCAACGAAATCTCTATTTGAATTGGAGGATCGCCCATCCCGGCCAGTTTCCAACGCCGCCGCGCGGACTTATTGAAAATTATTCTTTTGCACTGCTCCAACTATATTCGCCGTTCCTGGCGGGATTGCCCTGGTGGGATTTGGTGACACGCCGGCAGAGGAACTTGGCCATCACCACGCGCCATCTGGCGGCTTACACCGCAGTGGGTTCGTTCATGTTTGTATACGGCCTGTTCTGGGTCATCAAGTGGGTGGAAGCCTGGGCCTGGAAATTTTCCAAGAGGGACGTTTGGTACGAAGAGCCTGTGATTCTGGCGCTTTCATTCGGATTTGCCTCCCTGGGTTTGTTGGTGGTGTTCGAAGCGCTGAAGGAGCGTTTGGCGTCCCGCATGGCGTCCGAGACGCTGGTGGTTCCATCAACCCGCCAGAGCGGCTTCGTGGCATTCTTCGAGGATCTAGGCAGGGGCATCGGCTTATCTGACGAGAATGTGAAACTCGGACCGATTGCCGTCTCGCGCGGCG
>CAZSXX010000616.1:0-1875 GCA_964611245.1 uncultured Verrucomicrobiota bacterium
CCGGCACGCTCGGCGCATGGGTCGCCTTGAACTCCGCCCCTCCCATGGCAATCCCACCATTCGACGTCCAGGAGGGAGACACCATCGACTTCATGGTTTACGCCCGCTCCAACGCCAAGGGAGATGATTTTTTCTGGCGGCCCATCATCTCCTTCACGGACCCCTCGGCCCCGGATGCCGCCCCGCGCCGGTTCGACGCCGGAGAGGGATTTCAAGGCGGGACCGCCCCGCGTTACCATGTCAACGCTTGGCAAAAATTCGCCCAAGTGCTGCTGCAGACGAATGAGCTGACCTTTTGGAATTGAATCCCGGTCAGGGATTCATGAAGTCGAATATCGCGAGGCGCCCATTGGGCTCCAACGAAAGCACCACTTGGGTGCCCGGCGTAATCTCCAATGCGTGCCCGTGCGCGACGTTCCCCGAGGCCGGCGCGTACATGGGGGCCTCCGTCTGGTTCACCAAGTACCATTTTCCTTGGTGGAACGAAAAGTATCCCTGCGGAACCCGATCGTCGTCCATCGGCGACACGTTCGAGTAAACATGCCACTTATAAATGTACATGTTGTGGTGGATCGTCAGGGAGGCTTGGTCGGGCGTGTAGGCTCCCGGCCCTTTCAATCGGTAAAACTGCGCGAACGGCACCGGCGCGGCCAGCCGCTGGCGGGTGAACGGGCAAACCATCGGCATCCCCGGCTCGAGCGGAAACCACTCCGTGTTGTTCGGTGACGGATGCAGCAAATCGATCGTCTTGCACAACGCCTTTTCCCACTCCGCCGCGGCGGCCCTGGACGGCGGGTTGTGCAATCCGTTCACGAACGTTCGAATGAACAGATTCTGCAGGTGCGACCCCAGCGCGCTCAGCGGCGGATTCGGCGCGGGGTTGGGCTTGTTGGAGGGGTCGCTGGGATGCTCGATGAACAATGCCCTCTTGCCCATCGCCAGCGCCTCGTCCTCCTCGGACGACGCGGTGCTGTGGACCTTCGGCCCTTGCAGCGGGTGCCGCAGCAGCAATGTTTCGTAAATCAGCACCGCCAGCGCGTGCTGGTCCGTCTCGATCGACGGCAGCTTTTTTCCCTCCAGCACCTCGGGCGCGATGTAGCCGGGAGTCCCCAGCACCGAGGGCGGCGCCACCCCCGGCACCACGAGCGAATCGCAATCGATGATGCACGCGTCGCCGTTCTTCGGGTCAATCAACACATTGTTGTGCGAAAGGTCCGAATGCGCCAACCCCCCGAAATGCAGCCGCCGGACCGCGCTGGCCATCACCGCGCACACCTGGAGGTACCGCTTGAAGTCGCCTTTCTCGATTTCCGGCAACAGCTTCCGGGCCTTCGAGCCCGTGAACCACCGCCCCTTTTTTTCGCGCACCGATCCCGTCCGGTCGCGGAAGAAAAAATTGTTCCGGTAGGCCGGGACCACCACCCCCAGCACCGGCTCCACCAGGTTGTGCCGGCGCATGAATTCCGACGGCAAGTTCACCCCCCGGCTGTCCACAATCCCGACCGGCCAGCAAAAATGCCGCTTCCAATGGTTCGCCTGCGCACCGTCCTTCGTGGGGTTGAACGGACCGATGATTTTTTCCAGCCGCCGCTTGCGCTCCAGCCGGTCCGTCAAATGGCTGTGGAAAAAACCAATGACATGTTCGTGCTGCTTGCTGAAGAACACCACCTTCTCGCCGCCGGCCGTGATTGGCTCGGACTCGAAGCTGAGTTCGATTCCATCAACCGTTTTGGCGTTGAAATAGCTTTGGATTGCCATTGCCTCTAAAACTGCGCCGACGTCGGAAACCGGTGCATCAGCAGCACGCTGCGGTCGTCGTTTTCCCCGCGTTTCTCAAATCCGAGCCACTCCGCCAGCGCCCATCCCGCCCCGTCC
>CAZSXX010000617.1:0-1869 GCA_964611245.1 uncultured Verrucomicrobiota bacterium
GCAGCGCCCTCGAGAAGGTCAGAAACCGCCTTGAAACCCCCACGCCTCTCGGCTATAGCGCCGCCGGAGTGGTCGTGGAAGTCCACTCCGAAAACACCCGCTTCAGAGCGGGGGAGCGAGTGGCTTGCGCTGGGGCGGAATGCGCTTTTCATGCCGAGTTTCTCGCTGTTCCAGATTTGCTCGCCGCCAAGATTCCGGACGGCGTGCCGAGTTCGGACGCCGCCTATTCGACGCTCTGCGCCATCGCGCTTCAAGCCGTGCGCCAAGTTGAACCCCGAATCGGCGACCGCGTGCTTGTGATGGGCCAGGGCTTGGTGGGGTTGCTGGTGACGCAGATTCTCGCGGCGAGCGGCTGCCGTGTCATGGCCGTTGACCTCCTGGAGATTCGCCGCCCATTCGCCAAAGCGATGGGCGCCGAGGAAATTGTCATTCTGGGGAAAGACGATCTCGCTTCCGCCGTCCGGCACTGGACGGAGAGTTTTGGGGTGGATGCCGCCGTGATCTGCACTGCGACGCAGAGCAACGCGCCCATTGAGGAAGCCGCCGCGGCGCTCCGGGATCGGGGAAGAATGGTGGATGTGGGGATCACTAAAATCGAACTCCCCTGGAAACTTTTCTACGAGAAGGAGCTGGATGTCCGATTCTCCCGCTCCTACGGACCGGGACGCTATGATCCGGCATACGAATGGGGAGGTCAGGATTATCCAATCGGCTACGTCCGCTGGACTGAGCAGCGGAACTTGGACGCCTGCCTCCATTTGATGCGCGCCGGCAGTCTCACGCCTGGGCGGCTGACGACACGCCTGACTCCATTCGCGCAATCCATCCAAGTCTATCGTGATTTGGCGGCGGGCGGATCGAAGGACGTCGGCGTGGTCCTCGTCTACGATGGCTCGGAGAAAGAACCGCCGGTCAAGGTGGCTGCTCGGAGTTCGATTTCGAACGCGCGACCTTTGGAGTCGTCCCCCAGCCGACAACTGAGCGCGCCAATCGAAGAATTGGATGTGATTGGCGCCGGCAATTTTGCCCGAACTATGTTGTTGCCTCATTTGGCCTCGACCATTCGATTTGGGACTGTTGTGAACCAGACCGCGCTCAGCGCGCGGCATGTGAAGTCCAAGTTCGGATTTCGGGAGGCCGCGACGGATCATCGACCTCTCTGGAGTCAAGCGAAGCACGGCGCGGTCCTGATCGCGACTCGGCACCATTTGCATGCGTCCTTGGTGGTGGAGGCGCTACAAGCTGGCCGTCATGTGTTTGTCGAAAAACCGCTCTGCCTGAATTTGGAGGAGCTGAAGGCGATCGATCAAGCGCTCGCCGTCAGCCAAGGAAGCGTTCAAGTGGGGTTTAACCGGCGATTTGCTCCCGCGAGCCTCCGTCTCAAGGAAGTCCTGGATTCGGCGGCGGGACCCAAGACGATCACTTATCGGGCGCACCCTGGATTGCTGGATCCCCAGCACTGGTACGCCAATCACGCAGAGAGCGGCGGCCGCGTGGTTGGAGAAGCATGCCATTTCCTGGATTTTTTCAGATTTGTCCTGGGTGTTGAGGCTCTCGAAGTGATGGCGCATCCCGTCGGCGGACTGGATGGCAGGACGCCTTTTCCAGATAGTGTCGCTTGCCAGATTTGGTTTGAGGACGGCTCGGCGGCTCAATTGATCTATGCCGCGGAGGGAGATTCTTCGTATCCTAAGGAAAGCGTGGTAGCTTCCGGCTCCGGATTTGTTGCCGAAATCGAAAACTTCCAAACCTTCACCTTGCACCAACGACGCCGGACGCGCCGCTCCAAGCACCAGTCCAAGGGCCACGCCGAGCAAATGACTGCTTGGGTTCAGTTTCTCAAGGGCGCCCAATGCCATCCGTTGCCCT
>CAZSXX010000618.1:0-1856 GCA_964611245.1 uncultured Verrucomicrobiota bacterium
CCGGCCCTGACACCCATCTCATATCCTCTCGCCATGCGATCACGGCGCTTTCCAATGGCGCTCGTAATCAGACGCGTAATGGTACCATCCTCCCCAGACGCTCTTCGTTCCGACGTGCTGCACCAAAGAAGGGCAATGATAGACGATGGGGCGTTTCAGCAGGCCGGCAAGCCGGGAGATCCTGATATCTTGCATGCCTTGCACTCGATCCCAGTTTCGCACAATGCAATCAATCGTGGGCTTGGAGATCAGGAAAGCTTGGCTTCCGAAAATCCGGTTCGGGTTGAGGATCAATGCTTGGTTGGCGGGGTCACAAGCGCTCTCTCCAAGATGCGGGTTGTAGAGTCCCGCCAGGGTGATTGTGCGGTTTCGGAGCGGATTCCAATGGTTGAGGTTGTGCCGGATATGCCGGTTGAACGACAAATCGTCCTCGAGAAAGAGCAGGTATTCCGCATCACTGTCCAAGCCCCACCGCAAAGCGCTTAACGCGGTCGCGGTCTGCCGTTCCTTGGGGTCTTGGGATTCATGCTGATCGATCACGACATGCACTGGCTCCCCGCCCCAGTCCGTCCCGGCGAGGTTGCGGAGGGTCTGCCGTCGGCGGGCCCCTCGCTCCTGACAGGAAATCATCACCGCTCGGATGACCGGAGTCTTGCGCTTGAGGACTCGTTCGCGCGGGAGCCCTTTGACCTTGCTCATGCGCCCATCCCAGAGTTGCCGCAAATTGTCGACGTAGCGACGGCACTTGTCCTCCAGCAAGAATCCCGGAATTCGCCTGTTGTGAACGAGATTCCAACTGGCGGCGCAGCGGTTCTGGAAAGCGCGCCGGCCGTCGAACCCGTGCTGGCAGATCGCTCCTTCGAGGGACCTGATCGGGGTGTCGATCAGCACGTAAGATTTCCGCAACTTTCGAAAGGCGAGCTGCAGCGTTCCTCGAGCTCCGGGCAAATGCCGGCAATAAAAATCTGAATTCTCGTTGAGCCAAAGCCAGAACCGCAGGGCGCGCCAGCAGCGGCGTTTGTCGAAAACCATCTGGCTGGAGTCAAACTCGGGCTCGTTCGGGCGCCGCAAACCGCAACTGTCCCACACGGGCTGGGTTGCTTTCGGAAGCCGTTCCCAACCGGGCCAAAAAATCGCTCCCTCTGCGAGGTATTGGGGCGTCTTGAGAATCTTTTCGGGATTGCCCACCGGTGAATTGTAGGCATTCAAATAAATCACTTCTTGAAAGGGGCAGTGAAGAATGGCATAGGGCTTGAGATCCCACCCCCAGGCTCTTCGCGAAGGAAATCGCCGAAGCATCCTGCCCGCGTTCACGCACTCGACACCCTTGGATGCGAGGATGGATCGCATCGCCGTGTCAATTTCCCAAGGCTCCAGATGCCAGACCTGGATCGGGAGTTCGCAGCCGAAAGATCGAATCAGGCAGACGCCAACCCACACATTGGTGAAGTATTCGACACCCTCACAGATCACGATGCCCCGTCCACCAAACGATTCGGGATAGTCTGGGATGGATTTTAATGCCTGCTCGCACGCCGCAGGGGCGGCGCTGAGAGTGAGTGGTCCCTTGCGAAACTTCTTCGTCATCCAAGGATCCTCCTGCGCGCGTCGCGCCAGTCCCATCCCAAACGAGCGGGAACCGCGCGTGCGGCGGCTCAGTGAACCCGCGAGGGCGGGCAACGGCCGAGCCGGAGGCGAGAAATGGACTCAGCGCTGGACACGGGCGCCACCGCCTTTCACAAGGCTTTCGACTTCCTTCAGAGTGGCCATGGAAGTATCCCCGGGTGTTGTCATTGCCAGGGCGCCGTGAGCCGCTCCGTATTCCACAGCCTTTTGAGGGTCGTCGAAGGTCATCA
>CAZSXX010000619.1:0-1847 GCA_964611245.1 uncultured Verrucomicrobiota bacterium
TCGGCCGCGAGTTTTCCGATCGCTGTGGCGCCGGCCACATTCGCCTTCAAATTGTCGCCATTGACCGCCTTGCTGGTGGTGCAGGCGGAGGCCACGGTCACGCCCTTCAAGTCGTCGATGAACTGGACGTAAATGTTCTGGTTGGAGAAACGCACCGCCATACGGGGGCGTTCCGGGGTGCCTTGCACCTTTTTGCGGATGCGCCATTGGCGGAGCTGCCGCAATCTCTGTTTCTTTTCGATTCTCATGTTTTTCTGGCCACGGATTTTGCCGTGGCGCAATCAATTGTTCAGGAACGCCAGGCGTGGGCCCGGCGGAGACCTTATTGGACGGTTTTCCCTTCCTTGCGGATGACCTTTTCATCCGAATACCGCACGCCTTTGCCCTTGTAGGGCTCGGGCGGGTAGTAACTGCGGATTTCGGCGGCGACTTTGCCGACGACCTCCTTGCTGGGCCCTTCGATGGTCAGCTTGGTGTTTTCCTCGACGGTCACTTTGATCTGCGCCGGGATGGTGTAAAGGATGGGGTGGGAATAGCCAAGGCTAAGATTGACGGAGTTGCCCTGGACAGCGGCCTTGAATCCGACGCCCTGGATTTCCAGTTTCTTGACAAAGCCATCGCTGACGCCCTTGACCATGTTGTTGATGAGGGCGCGGGTGAGGCCGTGCATGGCCTTGGCCTCGGCGTCCTCGCCGTCGCGGGTGACGACGACTTGGTCCTTCTCGACTTTGGCGACGGCGCGGCGGGGCATCTCGAGGTCGAGTTTGCCTCTGGGCCCTTCGACGAAGACTTTCCGGCCTTTGACCTCCACCTTGACCTTGGGAGGAATGGCGACCGGGATTTTTCCAATGCGTGACATAACGATCCTAAATTTATTTTACCAGATGAAGCAGAGGAGCTCTCCGCCCACGTTTTGTTTGCGGGCCTCGGTGCCGCTGAGGACCCCGCGCGGGGTGGACAAAATGGAGATGCCCATGCCGCCGAGGACGCGCGGGATTTCGGTGGAGCCGACGTAGCGGCGGAGGCCAGGGGTGCTGACGCGCTTGAGGCCTTCGATGACGCCCTTGCGGCCCTGGTATTTCAACTTGACCTTGATCATTTTGGCGCCGGGCTTGCCCTCGACGGCGATGTCGCCGACATAGCCTTCGCGCTTCAAGATTTTGGCGATGCTTTCGCGCATCCGTGAATGGGACATCGCGACTTCCGGCAGGAGCGCCTGGTTGGCGTTGCGAATCCGCGTGAGCATGTCTGCAATAGGGTCACTCATAACTTACCAGCTCGCTTTCGTTACACCCGGGATCAGGCCATTGAGCGCGGACTCACGGAACGTGAGGCGCGACACCGCAAATTTCCGCAGGTAACCGCGGCGGCGACCGCTCATGGAGCAGCGATTGACGACGCGAACGGGGCTCGCGTTTTTCGGGAGCTTAGAGAGGCCCGCGTAATCCTTCTTCGCTTTCAACTCCGCGCGCAGGGCGGCGTATTTCTTGACCGTATCGGCCTTCTTTTTATTGCGCTCCAACCATGCAGTCTTTGCCATACAAAAATTCCTTAAATTAACGGTCCGAGAAGGGCATCCCCATCGCCTTGAGCAGGTCGAGGGCCTCGTCATTGGTTTTGGCGGACGTTACGATGGTGATGTCCATCCCCTGTTGGCGCTTGATTTTGTCCATCTCGATTTCGGGGAAAATTGTCTGGTCGGAGACGCCGAGTGAATAGTTGCCCCGGCCGTCAAAGGAGCGGCGGGAGACGCCGCGGAAATCGCGGATGCGCGGGAGCGCGGCGGCGACCAGGCGGTCGAAAAACTCATACATCACCTCGCGGCGGAGGGTGACGTGGCAGCCGAT
>CAZSXX010000620.1:0-1847 GCA_964611245.1 uncultured Verrucomicrobiota bacterium
GATGCCGGCAGCAGAGGATCTGCCAGCACCCGTCCTGCCTCCTTGGAGCGGCTGTTGCCCGCCGCTTTTCCGGCTCACGATCTTTCGGTTTGCGAGGGATCCGGGTCGGTCCATGAGCCGCGCTGAACAGAGAGGGTTATAAGCTCGATTGGGAGCTGGCGCATCGTCTGAATTGACTACGGAATGATGCGTCCTTGCTGGAGGGGGCTTCGGCTCCCGCGCTCTCGGAATGATCAGAATTGGATTCCGGGTCTTCCACTCGCCCATCCGCGAGTCGCGGGTTGCCTATTCAAACGAGGCGGCGCAAAATGAGCTCATGCTGCGCCGACTCATCAGGTGGGGAATCATTTGGGCAGTTTGTGGCTCGATTTGGCCTTGCCTGGCCGAAACGAACGTTTGGATGCTCGCGCCAGGCTTCGTGGCCCGCGAACTCCCGGTCAAGCTTTCCAACATCAACAACCTGCGGTTCGACGCTTCTGGAAGGCTCACCGCTCTGGGATATGACGGCCGAGTGCATATCCTGCGGGACACCGATGGCGACGGACTCGAAGATGAGGACACGCTTTTTTGGGATAAGACCACGCTGAGCGTGCCTGTGGGGATGGCATGGTCCAAGGACGGCCTCTATGTTTCCTCCCACGGCAAGGTGTCGCTTCTACGCGACACCAATGGCGATGGCAAAGCCGATGTGGAAGAAATCATCGCGAGCGGTTGGGCCCCCACGGACGTTGGCTCCGGCGGGGTGGACGCCACCGCCGTGGTTCTAGACTCACAAGGCGATCTCTTCTTCGGCTTGCTCACCGCGGATTACTCAAACCCGTATCGGGTCAAGGACGGCGTCTCGAGATACGAACTCAATGGCCGGCGTGGCAGCATTCAAAAGTGGTCGGCATCGGAGAGGCGGCTTCAGACTGTTGCCACGGGGATTCGGGTTCCTTACACGCTCGCGTTCAACCGAGCCGGTGATTTGTTTGTGACCGACCAAGAAGGGGAAACGTGGTGTCCGGGGGGCAACCCGTTGGATGAACTCAATCACATTATAACAGGCCGCAACTACGGCTTTCCTCCGCGCCATGAGCAGTATCTGCCGGGGCTCATCAGCGAGCCGCCGGTCGTGGCGTTTGGACCTCAACACCAGTCGACGTGCGGCTTGGTCTTCAACGATTCGCGCGCGGGACAGAAACTATTTGGTCCGTCCTGGTGGGAAGGAGACGCGTTGGTGGCGGGTGAATCGCGGGGAAAAATCTGGCGCGTCAAGTTGGTCAAAACCCCGTCGGGCTACCTGGGCAAGGAGGTTTTGATCGCCCGGCTGAATCGGCTAACGACGGATGTCGCCGTATCACCAAGGGGTGTTCTTTACGTTTCGTGCCACAGCGGCGCTCCGGATTGGGGCACGGGACCCCAGGGGATCGGACAACTTTTTCAAATCACCTACGCGGACTCCACCGCCCCTCAGCCGGCATCCATCTGGCCATCAGGGGAGATGGAGCTTCGTGTCTCATTCGATCGCCCCATCGATCCCTCCGTGACGAATTATTTGAGCGCAATGACGATCGAGTTCGGGGATTACGTTTCCGCCGCCGACCGGTTGGAAGTCTTAAAGCCCCCCTACAAAGCGGTTCAAGACCAGGAGACGACTCCTCGCGGAAAACTCCGGGTGGCTGAGGCTCGGCTGGCGCCTGACCACCGGACGCTGCTGCTGACAACAGATCCCCACCCGCAATCTGTGAACTACGCGCTGACGCTTCCGGGTGTGAAAGCAGCCGGATCTCCCGCGGCGGCGGCGACGGTTGACCTGGCGTACGATCTTCACGGGGTGGACGTGAAATGGTTCGAGCAGACCAATG
>CAZSXX010000621.1:0-1844 GCA_964611245.1 uncultured Verrucomicrobiota bacterium
CGAGGAGCCAGGCGTGGCGGTGAAGGCAGCGCCAGAAGACGCCTTCTTCAAACGCGGCGGGATCGCAATTGTAGAGCTCACAAAAGCGGTCGCGAAAGGTGGATTTCCAATGCCGCCCTTTATCCATGGACTGGGGTTCAATGAACCGAACTGATTCGACGGTAACCATTTTGTGGCCGAATGAAAGCGAGATTGGCGCCAAATTGTCGCCGAATGAAAGCGGGATTGGCGCCAAATTCCCACTGCCGTAAACTTTTGGGATGGAGCGACCCATCACCGCGATCATCCACCCGACGCGTTTTCCGGAACGCGCGCGGGAGAAGCTGCGCCAGAGCTTGCGGACGCGGCGGATGGACCACTCATTCCACTATGAGAGCGAGAAGCAAGCCCAGCAATGGCTGGCCTTGCATGAGGCCTTTTCCCCGGCGCGAACCGATGCGGGGTGTGGATTAACTTATTCCGAGGCGTTTGTCGAGGTCGGGAGAAGGTTGGGTGATGAAAAAGTGGCGCTAATTTCGTTTGGGTGCGGCGGGGGGCAGAAAGATTTGGCGCTGGCTGGGGAGTTGAGGGGGCGGGAGGTGGAGTATTTTCCGACGGATGTGAGTTTGCCGCTGGCGTTGACGGCGCATTTGAGGTTTCAAAGGGAGCGAGGGGGAGGAAGGTCGCAGCCGGTGGCGGTGGATTTCGCGGCGGCGGCGGATTTGGCGGAGTTTTTGGACGCAATCGTTCCCGGGGAGGCGAGGCGGGTGATCGCGTTTTTTGGAATGATCCCGAATTTTGAGCCGGAGGAATGGCTGCCGCGGCTGGCGGGGGTGGCGCGGGAGGGGGATTGGCTGGCGCTGAGCGCGAACCTGGCGCCGGGTCGGGATTATGGGGAGGGGTTGCGGAGGGTGTCGCCGCAGTATGACAATTTGCCGACGCGGGAATGGCTGGTTTCTTCGTTGACGAATGTGGGGCTGGAGGCGGCGGCGGGGGATGTGGAGTTTTCGATCGAGAGCCTGGAGGGGGCGTTGGGGCTGAGGCGAATCGAGGCGCGATGCGTGTTTCGGAGGCGGCAGGCGATCCGTTTGGATGGCGAGGAATTCACCTATGAGGCGGGGGAATCGTTCCGGCTGTTTTTCTCGTACCGGCTGACGCCGGAGCGGTTGAGGAAAATGCTCGGGGGGCACGGAATCGAGGTGGCGGGGAAGTGGATTTCGGCGTCGGAGGAGGAGGGGGTGTTCCTGTGCCGGAGGCGGGTCACTTAAAGAAGGCGAGGCGGAGGCCGACGAGGACGAGGAAGGCGCCGAAGAGGCGTTTGAGGTCGGCGGAGGGGATGGAGTGGGTGAGCCAGGCGCCGCCGTAGCTGCCGACGATGGCCATGGGGGCAAGGGAGAGGGCGACGCGCCAATCGAGGTTGCCCATCTGGAAATGTTTGAGGCCGCCGATGATGGCGGTGGGGATGATGACGGCGAGGGAGGTGCCGATGGCGAGCTTCACGTCCATTTTCATGAAGTACATCATGGCCGGGACCATGACGATGCCGCCGCCGACGCCGAAGAGGCCGCTGGTGACGCCGCTGACGAGGCCAATCAAACCTGCGAGGAGGAATTGCATGCGCCCCTTATGGCCGGTTGGGGGACGGCGAACAAGACCGTTTCACTCCTCGCGGAAGGGGAAGGAGATGGTGGCGCGGACGCCGCCTTCGGGGCGGTTGGCGAGATTGAAGCGGGAGCGGGAGCCGTAGAGTTGCTGGAGGCGAAGGCGGGTGTTGGAGGTGCCGATGCCCTCGCGGTTCTGGGAGGGGGGGATGCCGGCGCCGTTGTCGGTGACTTCGAGGATGAGTTGGCCCGCCACGCGGCGGG
>CAZSXX010000622.1:0-1841 GCA_964611245.1 uncultured Verrucomicrobiota bacterium
TCAAGGAACAGAACCGCGACGGGACCGCCCACGACCTCGCCGTCATTTTCGACCGCAACAACCAGTTCCTCGCCGTCGGCCTGTACGATCCGGGCTCCCCCATTCGCGTCCGCATTCTCCACACCGGCAAGCCCGTTCAAATCGACGCCGCCTTCTGGAAAGCCCGGTTCGACCTGGCCCTCCAAAAACGCGGCTTCGGCCCCGAGACCACCGGCTACCGCTGCATCCACGGCGAAAACGACGGCTTCCCCGGCCTCGTCCTCGACCGCTATGGCGACACCTTCGTTCTCAAGATCTACACCGCGCCCTGGGTCTCCCGCGTCCGCGAAATCGCTCCCCTGATCCAGGCCCTTCCCAACTGCCAGCGGCTCGTGCTCCGCCGCAGCAACAACCTCGGCGCCGCCGCCGAAATCCTCTCCGGCCCCGCCCTCGAACACCCCGTCGAGTTCCTGGAAAATGGCCTCCGCTTCGAGGCCGACGTCCTGCGCGGTCAAAAAACCGGCTTTTTCCTCGACCAACGCGAAAACCGCGAATTTGTCGGCTCCCTCGCGCACGGTCGGCACACCCTCAACGCCTTCAGTTTCTCCGGCGCATTCTCCCTCTACGCGGCTCGTGGCGGCGCCAAAACCGTGGCCGACCTGGACATCAGCGCCCACGCGCTCGCCGGCTCCCGCCGCAATTTTGCGCTCAACAACCTCGAGGACCCCGCCCGCCATCTCACTTTCCAGGCCAACGCCTTCGAATTCCTCGCCCAACCTCCAAGCCGGAAATACGGCCTCATCATCCTCGATCCCCCCAGCCTCGCCAAACGCGACGCCGAAAAGGCCGGCGCCCTCCGCGCTTACCATCAACTCGCCGAAATGGCCATTCCATGGCTCTCCCAAAACGGCATCCTCGCCGCCGCCTCCTGCTCCGCCCATGTCTCCCCTTCAGACTTTTTTGAGACACTCACCCAAGTCGCCCGCCGCCACCATTTGCGCGAACTCCGCCGCACCGAAAATCCCTCGGACCACCCCGCCGCCTTTCCCGAGGCCCGCTACCTGAAATGCGTCTTCCTCCAATCACAGTGACGGTTCGTTTTCCCTCCGGGAATCGCCGCCCCTAAACATAGGGATGACTTTTCCTTGGGCCATGGCATAATTCTCCCATGAACGTCAAGATTCTCGCCTCCGCCCTATTCTCAGCGCTTCTCCTCGGCTGCGGCCAGAGCCCCGCTCCGGACGCGCCCACGGCCTCCACCCCCTCCGACGGAGCCCCCGCGGCCGCTGGAAAAATCGCCTGGAACACCAATTTCGAAACCGCCCTCGCCAAGGCCAAACAGGAGAACAAGCCCGTCCTCGTCGATTTCTACGCCGACTGGTGCGGCCCCTGCAAAATGATGGACAAGCAAACCTTCCCCGACGCCGGCGTCGTCTCGGAGATGGCCAACTGGATCCCAGTCAAGGTGGACGTGGACAAGAACAAGGAGCTTTCGGAGCGCTACAACATCAGCGCCATCCCCACCACCGTCCTGATCTCGCCCGACGGCAAAACAATCTCCTCCACCGCCGGATTCATGGGCCCGAAAGATTTCCTGGCCGTGCTCCAAAAGGGCCGCTAAGCCCTCCTTCCCCTCCGCCGCCTCGCGTGGCCCAAGCGGCTTACGCCATCGGGTGCTTCCACGGCGCCCGATAGGTCCGCCGCAGCAATCCCGTCGCCTCCTCATCCCCGGCCACCATCTTGGTTTTCGGGTCGTACTTCAGCGTGCGCCCCAGCTTCATCGCCATGTTGGCCAGCACGCACGCGGCCGTCGAAATGTGCCCCTGCTCAATGTCCGCCACCGGCTTGCCCCGGCTGGCGAT
>CAZSXX010000623.1:0-1839 GCA_964611245.1 uncultured Verrucomicrobiota bacterium
GCCGCCCAGCGCGACGACGAACGATTTCCGTTCCAGGCGATGGCTCGCCAGCGTTTCGAAGCAATGCCCGGCCCACTTCATTGACTTGGTTTTCTCGCCGGCGGGCAGCGTGATGATGACCGGCGAGAATCCGGCCGCCCTCAAGGACGCAGCGGCGCGCCCGGCAAACCGGGGTCCGACGTTGGCGTCCGTGATGACCGCGCAGCGCTCCCCCAGTTTCAGCGAGCGGCACCGCCCCCCGAGCGAGGGGAGCAAATCCTCCCCTATCAGGATTTCGTAACTCCGGGAGCCGAGCTCCACCTTGACGCATTGCATGCGCCGAGTGTGGCTCAAGTCCCCTGCCCCAAGGCAATCGAATAATCTCAGTTGGGCCGGCCCTGCTGCGGATCCCAGATCAACGCCGTTTTCAGCGCGCGGGCGTCCGGCGGGTTCACCGGCGGGTTGATGAACGCCTCTTTTTTCATCTCCACATGGGCGTCATTGAAAACCACGGCCGACCCGCCCAAATGCCGTTTTGTGTCGATCCCCTCGAACGTCCCGCCGTTGGGCGACATGCACGATTGCGGCCACCAAAGGCTGCTGCCCCACACGGGCGAGCTGCCGCCGTAGGGCCGCTTGTCGCCGATCAGCAGGCTCTCCGATGGGCTCCGGATGCGCGAGCGCCGAAACCGGCCGTGGCTGTTGAAAACGTACCGCTCCCCCGCCGAGGCGATCGTGATCGACTCCGTCAGCGCGTCGGGCGCTCCGGCCGTGCTGTAGGGATGCTTGCCCAAGAACCATCCGTTGTACCCATAGCCGACGCTGTGGCAGTCGAACGCCCAACCCCAAACGGTCCCATCGGACTCCTTCTTCTTTCGGTTCGGCGGCGGCGCGCTGGCGCAGCGGAACAAATTGCTGCGGCCCATGTCCCGGCCCACAATCGTCGTGCCCCACCAATTCGTCAGGGAAATCGACGCGCTGGAATCATTGATCCCCTGGTTGCGGTGCGCCGGGAAATAGTCCTCGTTGTCGTCCGTGTAATATTGGAAGAAAACCCCGATCTGGCGGAGGTTGTTCATGCAATGCGTACGCTGCCCGCGGGCTTTCGCGCTCGCCAAGGCTGGCAACAACAGGCTCGCCAGGATCGCGATGATCGCGATGACAACCAGCAGCTCGATCAACGTAAACGCAAAACGGGCTTGGTTGGCCCGGCTTTTCAGCATGTTCATAAGAAAACGCGGCGACTAAATTGGGACTCCCCGAATGTTGCGCTGACTTCCGACAAATACCACCCCAAACTCCAAATTTGAAGCGAGTTTTGGCCCGCCCACCCGGACATTCTGCCGCACATCCCTCCAAATCCCGCCATAATCCCGGCGGTGGAAAGCCACGGTGGTTTTCTGGAATGGGATGGAAAAGCCGTCCGGGCGGCGAGAGCGATGGCCTCACGGCATGAAAAATCACAGGGCCAGTCGTAACGCTGATCCCTTTGGCCGTCGGTGATGCAAAACTGGGAGGGGGTGACAGCGAAGCTTCATGAATCGGGGACGAAGGTTGCGGGTTGAAAGGCCGAAAGGGGGGCGCGGGGCGCACCGCCTTCCCTGTGCGAAAAAAAATAACGTGTCCGATTGTGTCCGATTGTGTCCAAGAGGTTAAAAGGGGAAGGTTGGCCGCAAACTCCCGCGAGCATGCCCAGAGTTTCGCACGGGACCACAATATCCACTTTCATCGATGCGCGGAATTGTGTCATGGGGGGTGGGTCATCCGTGGGGGCGCCTCCGAAGAAAAAGCGCACCCGTTTTTTAGCGTGGAAAACGTGGAAACAGCGTGAATGGCGGGGTTTTGGGGCTGGGGAAGCGT
>CAZSXX010000624.1:0-600 GCA_964611245.1 uncultured Verrucomicrobiota bacterium
TTGCCGCGCAGGGTGTTGATCTCGCCGTTGTGGGCGATGTAGCGGTAGGGATGGGCGCGCTCCCAGCTTGGGAAGGTGTTGGTGCTGAAGCGGGAATGGACAAGGCCGATGGCGCTTTCGACGGAGGTGTCGGAGAGGTCGGTGAAATATTCGTCGACCTGCTCGGACATGAGCATGCCTTTGTAGATGATGGTCTTGCAGGACAGGCTGGGCATGTAGAAGCGGGCGCCACCGGGGGTGGAGCCGCCGCGGCGGATTTCGTGGGAAGTGACGGCGCGGATGACGTAGAGCTTGCGCTCGAAGGCCATGGTGTCCTTGAGGGCCGGGTTTTTGCCGATGAAGACCTGGCGGAAGAAGGGCTCGGCGGATTTGGCGGTGTCGCCCAGCGTCGAGTTGTTGGTGGGGACGGTGCGCCAACCGAGGACGGTCTGGCCTTCGGCCTGGATGATTTCGTTGAAGCGGGCCTCGATGCCGGCGCGTTCGGTCGGGTCTTGCGGGAGGAAGACGAGGCCGGAGCCGTATTGCCCCTCGGCGGGGAGGGTGATGCCCTCCTTGGCGCAGGCGGCCTGGAGGAAGCGGTGGGGCATCTGGATGAGGATG
>CAZSXX010000624.1:610-1814 GCA_964611245.1 uncultured Verrucomicrobiota bacterium
GCGCCGTCGCCGGTGTTGTGTTCGCAGCCGCAGGCGCCGCGGTGACGGAGATTGAGGAGGATGGTCAGGGCCTGGCGGACGATTTCATGGGATTTTTTGCCCTTGATATTGACGACAAAACCGACGCCGCAGGAGTCATGCTCGAACGCGGGGTCATAAAGCCCTTGCTTGGGCGGCAAACCGGTGAGTTTGCCGGGCGCAACGCCCATCGGGGCAGGCGAAACGCCCGCCATGCCAGCCACTGTCAATCCGTCAGATGTGTTCATCTATTGAAGGGTAGGATGTAAATGCATTCAAAATGCATTTCAAATCAAATTTGCGGAAATTCGCGTGCTCTGGGCCACGGAGACGGGGGAGGGGTTGAATGGACGCGAAAGCGCCCGGGAATGCGGCTCTTTTGAGGGCAGGAGAGGGGAGGGTGAAAAGAATTCATGGTTTGGATGCGGGGATGAGGCCATTCGAGGGTCGCTTTGGCCTGGCCCCAGGAGGTGGATTCCAGCCCAATTGCAGTGGCGGCGCAGGCGCTGAGCGCGCAATCTGATTGCGATGGATGTCCTAGCCAACTCCGACTATTACAGGTCGATTAGCCTCCTCGATGGGAAAGGAGTGGCGGTGGACTTTGCTGGATCGTTTTCGCTCAACCTTCGAGCCGCCGAGAGGGTCCATCACGACGCCGTCCTTGCGATGGGTTGGTTCTATTTGAATGGCATTGGGGTCGAGGAAGACCTTGTTCTGGCCCGAAAATGGTATCGAAAATCAGCTCGATCTGGGGAAAAAAAAGCCATGTTCAGCCTTGGTGTGGTGGCAGTTCAACTGCGCGATTACGCCGAGGCCCACCGATGGTTCAAACGGGCGGCCAACGCCGGCCACCATCGATCGCTTTGCTGGCTCGGAAAACTCCATTGGCATGGACATGGCACCCCTGCGAGCCGGCTCGAAGCGATGCGGTTCTTCCACATGGCGGACGGGAAGAAGGACCCCGAAGCGAGGCGAATCCTGCGGTTTTTCTCCAGGCCCCCCCGGAAGCCGATCCGCCATTAGTTTTGGGCTTCCGAGCGGATCATTCCGTTAAATGCGGGCGGTCCAATATTCGGGACGCCGAGATCCGTGCACGATGGCGACGATCCAAACCACGTCATTGCGGATGACATACGCGACGCAATGAGGGAATATTCGCAGGTTGACCCGGCGATATCCGCCGGGA
>CAZSXX010000625.1:0-1803 GCA_964611245.1 uncultured Verrucomicrobiota bacterium
AATTCTCCCACTCGTCCCGCCCGTGGAAATCGTCCACCATGATGAACCCGCCCCCCAGCATGTACCGCCGCAGGATCGCCGCCTCATCCTCGTCCAACTCCAGCCCGCCCACCCCTGACATGAACAGGAACGGGTAATCGAAAAGCCTCGGGTCCGTGATCTCGCAATAGGTGCTTTCCGGATCCACCCGCATCGCCGTCAACTGCTGCAGCCGGAACGAGAGGTTCAGGTCGCTGTCCCGGTAATCCGTGTACCAATTCATGCTCCGCCGCTGCGTCCACGACCGGTACTTCAGCCGCGCGAACGTGAAGTTGTCCCGCGGAACCTCGACGTCCAGCGGCCACATCGGCACATTGCCCCGCCCGTAATCCACCGGGTCGGTCGCGTATCCGCGCCCCCAAATGGCTCGCATCACCTGCCGCTGCGCCGCCACCTCGGCGACCCCAAACACCGCCAGCAGCAGGACCCAAAGGACAGTCCGGCGTGTCATGGCGCCGGCGCCGGGATGGCGGCCTTCTTCACTTCCGGGTGCTCCAGCAAAAACGCCCGCCGCCCCTCCGCGAACGCCTTCAGGCTCATTCCCCGCGGCCCCCGGCCCGGCTGGTCCGGCCCCTCCCCGCCCAGCGACCGCTCAAACGCCTCGAACGGATAGAGCTTCCGCGTGTCCTTCCGGACATCCTCGCGGATCAATGCGTGGTGCTTCTCCGCCACCGGCCCCAGCGTTTTCCAGTCCAGCGATTGCTCCGCGATCTGCCGCAAATACCCAAAATAGCGCTCGCGCAGCGCGGGAACTTTCAGCAGCCGGTTCAGCAGCGGCTTCTCCTCCTCGTCCGCCCCGGCCAGCGGATCCAGGTTCGGCGAAGGAGGCTCCCCGCCCCCGCCGCCACCCCCGCGCCCCGGCCTCTGCGGCGGGCCCCACGTCTCGTTCGTGTCATGCGGCGCGATGTGGAAGACCCCCTTTTCATCCTGGAACAGGTTGTAGTCGCTGCTCCGGATCCAATACCCGTCGCTGTTGATCAGCGCGTTCTCCAGCGCCAAAAATTTCAGCGCCCCATCCACATCCAGCACCTTCCGCAGCTCCCCCTCCAGCGCGTCCAGCGGCGTCTCGTTCAGCGTCCGGCACAGCCGGATCAATTCCCGCCACGACGCCGCGTCGTCCTTGGACTTGATCTCGTAAATCCGCTTGTACGGCCCCGCATCCTCCCCCAAATAATTCAGTCCCCCCTGGCCGCGCGGGCTCCCCGGCACTTTCCACCGCGCCCCTTTTGATTTCGGGAACCGCTCCTCCACGAAATCCTTGTTGAAATGCTCGGCGTTGACGTAAATCCCCCAGCTCTCCCCGTTGATCACCACCCGCGCGAAGTTCGCGCGCGGCGCCGGGATGTGTTCCCGCGCCACCGCGCAATACAAGACCGTGTGCAGGAATGTCGGGTCCGTGTGCGCGTTCAAAAGGTCAATCGTCCGGCGCCCCAACAGCCGCTGCTTCCCGTCCGCCAAATCCATCACCAACACCATCGACCGCTTCTGCCCCTCCCGCACCGTGAAGAACGACGAGGCCCCCCGGAAATGGACCCCCACCGTCGGATAGACCTTCCCGTCCACAGTCAACTGCGCTGGCACCTCCACATCTGTCTTGTAAAAATCCGCCAGCTCCGCCTCCCAATCCCCATTCTCAAACTGCAGGAAAAACGTCCGCAAAACCCCGGGCTCATAAAGCGCCTCGTTCGAAAACTTGGCCACATCCCTCGGGCTCAATTTCTCGCCCGGCCCAGTCGGCTCCCCGCCCCGTTCCCCGCCGGGCCC
>CAZSXX010000626.1:0-1799 GCA_964611245.1 uncultured Verrucomicrobiota bacterium
AGTTGGCGCGGATGGAGGGGGAGTTGGGGGATTTGAGGATTTCGGAGATTCCGCGGCGGATTTATGTCGTGGAGTGAGAAGAGGGTGGGGTGGGGGGAGGTCAAGGAGTGCCTGCGGGCGCTGCATGAAGCGTCACCGGATTTTCTTGGGAAGGCGGTTTTGATTGGCGGGGCGGCGTGCTGGTTTTATCGAGTGCAGCTTCAGAACGCGAAGGATCGGGATTTTGCTGAAGGACCGGGGCCTGAGGGGGCGGCGGAGTCATGGTTAAGCAAGGATGTGGATTTCACCGGGGTGTTCCGGGGCGATGCGATTGGAATGTTGCCGTCGTTGGTGGCCCGGGATGAGTGGGGGAATCAGTTTTTGGCGGTGAATGGAGTGCGGTTGGGATTTGCGCAGGTTGGGGTGACGTTCGATCCGGAGGAGGTTTTTGGAAGGGCGAGAATTGGGGAGTTTGGAGGCGGGAGGGGCGGGGATGCGGTTCGATTCCTGGTGATTGACCCAGTGATGTTGTACCGAGAGAAGCTTGTGTTGGCGGCGCGGAGAAACCAGCGGAATGACCATGTTCATTTGGCGATGCTGGCGCAGTTGCTGCGGTGGGAATTTGTCGCGTCCTGCGAACGGTATGTGGAGCGGGAGGATGCTGGGATCGTGGAGCGGCAGAGGGAGTTGGCTTTTTTGCTGGATGTGAAGAGGAGGGCGCTTGAGATCACGCAGGGCGAGGCGGTCCAGGAGCGTTTGCGGCGATTGAAGGGGAGGGATTCCGGCGGCGCGGAATATTTGCGGCGGTTGTTCGTGGATGGCGATGGAGGGGGTAGGGTGGGGCGATGAGTTGGACGCAGAGGGTTTTGGCGGGAGTGTTGCCGCGGGGGTGGAGGGAGGCGGTGGAGCGGGAGTCGCGGTCGTGGATGGCGCGGTGTGGGTGCGGGTTTGGGAGGTCGGTGTGGGAGGTGGGCGGGGTGAGGGTTGGGGGCGCGGGGGAGCCGCGCTGGTTTTTGTTGTGCCCGAAGCGCGGGCGGCGGACGTGGCACCGGGTTTCGAAGGGGTGAGGGGAGGCGGGGGAGTTGAGGGGGCTTTATGGGGCGGGAGCGGGAGGGGTGGAGAAGGCGTGGCGGAGAGTGGCGAGGGATTGGGTGGCGATGGTTTGGGGGCCTTCGTCGAAGTTGAAGACTTCGACGGAGACGTAGCCCTGGTAGCCGACGTGGTGGAGGGCCTGGGCGATGGGGTGGAAGTCGATGTCGCCGAAGCCGGGGCCTTTGAGGTTTTTGTCGTTGGCGTGGAAGTAGGCGAAGTGGGGCCAGCTTTGGCGGATGATGTCGGGGATGGGCTGGGGTTCGCTGGACATGGCTTTGACGTCGAGGATGATTTTGAAGTGTGGGGTGTGGAGTTGGGTGGTGAAGCGGATGGCGTCGGCGGCGGTGTTGATGAAGTTGGTTTCGGAGGGGGCGAGGGGCTCGAAGCAGATGGTGACGCCGTGTTTTTCGGCGTGCATGACGGGTTGGCGGAAGACGTCGGTGGCGTGGTCCCAGGCTTGTTGGGGGGTGACGCCGGGGAGGATGTCGCGTTGTTTGGGGGAGCCGACGACGATGGTTTTGGCGCCGAGGTCGGCGCAGAATTGGGCGAGGTGGCAGAGGTATTGGGAGGTTTTGGCGCGGACGGCGGGGTCGGGGTGGGTGAGGTGGAGGCCCTCGGTTTGGACGAGGACCCAGTGGATGGCGGAGATTTGGATTTGGTGGGAGGCGGCGAGTTGTTTGATGTGGGCGCGTTGGGCGGGGGTGATGTCGGTGACGAGGGGGGCGATG
>CAZSXX010000627.1:0-1792 GCA_964611245.1 uncultured Verrucomicrobiota bacterium
ACACTCATTCCAACGTGGAGACTCCTTGGGGAGTGGTGCGAATGAATCAGGCGGGTTTGTGGCGGCTGCGGCCCCGGCTGTCCCGGCTCGAAGGGTTCTATGGATCGTCTCATGAACCCCAGAATCCTTGGGGATATGTGTTCACTCATTGGGGGGAGCCAATCGTCATCGCTGGCAACAACAGCTCCTCCATCTACCCTGTTCCTGGACTCGTGGCGAACTATCGGCCGGACGCCCCTCCGCTCATTTGGAAGAACGGGAATGGACGCAAATCGAGCGGTGGTGAGATCGTCGGCACGGCCCATTTTCCAAACGCCTGGCAGGGGGTTGTGATCCTTGGAGGCTACATCAACAACGCCGTGTGGGCCTTGAAGCTCAGCGACGACGGCGCCGGTTTCGCCCTGGAAGATCTCCCGCCTTTGATCAAATCCACGAGCCGGAGCTTCCGTCCAGTGGACGCGAAGTTCGGCCCGGACGGAGCTCTTTATCTTTGTGACTGGTACAATCCGATCATCGGTCATTACCAGGCCAGCTTTCGGCACCCAGACCGCGACAAAACCCGCGGCCGAATCTGGCGTGTGACCGCTAAGGGCCGCCCCTTGACTCAGCCTCCTCAACTTCACGGCGCGCCCATCCATTCTTTGCTCAACTTTCTTGGATCTCCCGATAGCTGGACGCGCCGGTTTGCCAAGCGAGTGCTGGCTGATCGCCCGACCGGACCCGTGATCGAGGGACTCAATCAATGGACGATTGATCCGGCGCGGAGCGAACATGAGTTGGTTGAAGCGCTCGGGGTTTACCTCAGTCACGAGATCCCCGCGCCGGAACTGCTGGCTCGGCTTTGCCGCGCCAAAGAGCCTGGCGCGCGCGCCTACGCCGCAAGCGTCGTTGGTGCTTTCGCCGGGCGGTTGACCGATCCGATTGGCTATCTTCGCCCCCTGGCATCGGACGACCACCCGAGGGTCCGGCTCCATGCGGTGGTGGCGTGCACTTACGTCCTCGATCACAAATCCATGGAAGTGGCGGCGATAGCGGCCGATCACCCGGCCGACAAATTTCTGTCGTATGCGCTGAACCAGGCGGTTCATTCGCTCAAGCCCCACTGGCTCGGCGCGCTCAAAGCGGGACGATTGGATCTCGAGAACAAGCCCGCCCGCCTTGGTCTTCTGGTGCGCGCTGACGGAACCTCCGACACGCTCAGTGTTCTGCGCTCGCGCGCGCATGCCGCCGATGCCACCCAGGACCAACGGGAAATCTTTCGTGTGTTGTTGGCTGAAGTGGGTGATCCGGGCGACCTCGCGAAGCTGCTCGACCCTGAAACATTCACGAGCGGCGGGATTCACGATGCTCCAGGCCACGCTCGGGTGTTGGAAGCGCTGGCGCAGTCGGCTCGCGTGCGAAATGCGCGCCCCGCCGGAGATCTCGCGGCGCTTTTTTCGAAGCTCAAAGCCACGCGTCGAACCGATGATATGACAGCCGCTGTGTTGCGCTTGGCCATGCAATGGAGAACGCCCGCCATGAGCGCTGAGGAGATGCTCGCCGTCGCGTCTCAATCCTTGAATCCGTCGTTGCGAGCCGCCGCCGCCGCCGCGATCGCCACCTTGGGCGGGGCAGGCGCGCCGGATTTGTTGGCATCACTCGGCGAGCGTTCTCGCGCCGAGGGCGCGCGTGTTGCGGCCGTGATCGGGCTCGCGAGTCTTGATTTGCCGCGTGCCGCCAGCATCGCTGCGGACATCATGTCCACGGATGTGGCCGGCGCTGGCGCCGAGGCATTGCTGCCTGCGTTGTTGAC
>CAZSXX010000628.1:0-1771 GCA_964611245.1 uncultured Verrucomicrobiota bacterium
GAAGCGGAGCCGGGAACTCTGAGTTGCCTCGAGGGCCTTTCCTCCCGGTTCGAGCTTCCCTCCAACCACACCGAGGGAGAGCGGCGCGCGGCTCTGGCGGCGTGGCTGGCGGACCCGAGAAATCCACTGACGTGGCGCTCCATAGTCAATCGGGTCTGGCAGTACCATTTCGGGCGCGGTCTTGCGGACACACCGAACGATTTTGGCAAAATGGGCGATCGTCCGACTCACCCTGATCTGCTCGACTGGTTAGCCGTTGAGTTCCGCGACGGCGGCCAGTCGCTCAAGTCTTTGCATCGCCTCATCGTGACCAGCGCCACCTATCGACAAAGCTCCGAGGCGGTCGAGGCCTATGCGAGGATCGATTCCGATAATCGGTATCTGTGGCGCATGAACCGTCGCAAGCTCGAGGCCGAAGCCGTGCGCGACTCGGTTCTCTCCGTGTCTGGCAGGCTTGATCTCAAAATGGGCGGCCCCAGCTTCAAAGACTTTGTCGTCGACAAACCGGAGCATTCTCCGCACTACGAGTACCACCTCCACAATCCCGAGGATCCAAAGTCGCTTCGCCGGTCGGTCTACCGTTTCATAGTGCGTTCCCAGCAGCAGCCCTTCATGACGGCTCTTGATTGCGCGGATCCTTCCATGCAAGTTGGGCGGCGGAATGAAAGCATGTCTCCCCTGCAAGCCTTGACCCTTTTGAACAACGCCTTGATGCTGAACGCGAGCCGGCATTTCGCGGCGAAGATCGAGGCCGGAACGGGCGGCACAACGGATAAAATTCGACGGGCCTATTACGAAGCGGTTGGACGACTCCCGGCGCCTGAGCATGAGAGGGAATTGACGGCTTACGCCGCCGAGTTTGGGCTGGCAAACCTCTGTCGGCTGCTGTTCAACTTGAACGAGTTTTCATTTGTGGACTAAGCCATGCAAAACTCATCTCCCTTCCACCAGTCGGCGCCGCAGCATGCGCCGGCGACCAGACGCGAGTTTTTATGGCGTTCTGGCGGCGGGCTCGGCGGCATCGCGCTTGCCAGTTTGCTGCACGGCGAAGGATTGCTTGATGCCGCCGAGGCTACGATTGGTCGCGGGTCTGGATCAAGGCCGCCCCAGTACAAAGCCCGCGCGAAGCGAGTGATCCAACTGTTCATGGGAGGGGCGGCCAGCCACCTTGATCTGTTTGACTTCAAGCCTGAGCTGGTGAAGCGGGATGGGCAAAAAAGCGATTTTGGCGAATATGTGGAAGCGTTTCAGGACGGTCTCGGGCCTTGGATGAAGCCGGTTTGGGAGTTCAAGCCTTACGGCCAGTGCGGCAAATTGCTCAGCAACGTCGTCGCCGATCTGGGCGCCGTGGCCGACGACCTGGCTTTCGTGCACAACCTGGTAGGCAAAACTGGGGTGCACAGCCAGGCCACTTATCTTCAGTCCACCGGATTTCAATTGCCCGGCTTTCCAGGGATGGGCTGCTGGATTAGTTACGGCCTCGGCAGCATGAACGAGAATCTCCCCACTTTTGTGGTGCTTCCGGACCACAGGGGCTTCGCGTCGAATGGGCCGAAGAACTGGGACTCCGCCTTCTTGCCGGGCCAGCATGCCGGCACCATCATTTATCCCGGACAAGAGAATCCCATCGCGGACCTTTTCCCGGGCAAACACGGAGATTTCGTCTCGGCCAGGAGCGAGGCGGCAGCTCATGGAGTGCTGGCGCGGCTCAATGGCGATCATGCGGCCTTGAGAGAGGGTGACGACCGTCTTTCGGCGCGCCTCCAGCCGG
>CAZSXX010000629.1:0-1771 GCA_964611245.1 uncultured Verrucomicrobiota bacterium
AACCTTGGAAGCGATCTGCAAAGCCTTGGAGTGTCAGCCCGGAGATATTCTGGAGTATAAGGCATCGATCTCCGTTTAATGGTTCTCCGCCACAGAAGACTTGGAAGCCAGCCTTTGAGTTTCGCATCAGCGGGGGACGGTCTGAGTGCGCCGCCCACCGAGCCTGGACAATTCTCTCCATGAACCTCCCTATTAGATTCATAGATTCATGGGCGCCACGCGCGTAAAAAATTCGGGGCAGGGTCTTCGAGCTCTCAGTTCTCGGATGTCCCATTCCGTGCGGGGCCGGAGGCCTCCGCAGCCGGCAAACCTGGAGGTCTATCCCACTTTATCAACCATAAGGAGAACTGCTGGCCGCGAGGGGCTTTTTCTTGTCACGGCGCGGCCATATGACTACCGTCTGATTCCTGGTGATATAGCTGACCTTTATCCTGTCATTTATGAAATCTCGCCACTTCCCCATGTTTTTCTTTGTCTTCGTCCTTTCCGCGCTCGACTCGCCGGCGCAAACCACCGAGTTCACTTATCAAGGCCGGCTCACGGACGCGGGCCGCGCCGCGAGCGGAGTTTATGAGATCCAATTTGAATTGTACACCGCTCCGACAAGAGGGCTCCGGGCTGCCACGGCGATCACAAACTCCAACGTGCAGGTCGTTGATGGTTTTTTCACGACCCAGTTGAATTTCGGCCCGGGCGTGTTCACAGGGGCATCGCTCTGGATCGAAGTCGGCGTGCGCACCAATCGCAGTGTGAGTTCCTTTACAACGTTGGCTCCACGGCAACCCGTCACCGCCACTCCCTATGCCATCCACGCTTCCACCGCCGAATCGAGCCGCACAGCGACCTCCGCCGCGACGCTCTCTGGCGCCTTGGCGGGTGACGTCACCGGCTCCCAGGAAACGACCGTCGTCACCCGCATTCGCGGACGCACGGTCAATCCCGTGGCGCCCACTGGAAACCAATTGCTCCGGTTCGATGGATTGAACTGGACTCCTGGAGCTGTCGCGCTCGCCACGGACGTCGCCGGCACTTTACCGGACGCGCGCCTATCCTCGAACATCCCACGCCTCAATGCCTCTTCCACGTTCACTGATCCGCCGGTTTTCAATCCGCCGTCCGGCCCGCCGTTCGCCGTCGGGTCGACCAATAAAGTCCTCGGCCTTGGCGCTGATTTGCTCGATGGCTTCGAAGCCGCTTCATTTTGGAATGCGTTCGGCAATGCCGGCACGGATCCAGGTTTGAACTTTATTGGGACCACCGACAACAGGGCGCTTGAATTCCGCGTCAATAATTCACGCGCCCTGCGCTTCGAGCCCACTTTGTCGAGCCCGAACATCATTGGCGGACTTGCCGCGAACAACGTGAGCAACTCCATCGTCGGGGCGGTGATCGCGGGGGGCGGTTCAACCGGCAACAGCAATTATATCGCCGGCAATTATTCAGTCATCGGAGGGGGACGTCACAATCGGGCGACCGGGCTCGGTTCAACCGTTGGTGGCGGCGAGTTCAACCAGGCAACCGGCTCCGCCGCCACCGTCGGTGGCGGCAATTCGCTCACCGCCAGCGGGTCGGGATCGACTGTGAGTGGAGGAGGCGCCAATTTCGCCACAAACGCCTACGCCACAATCCCAGGAGGAGCCTTGAATCTGGCTGGCGGCTAATATAGCTTTGCTGCCGGCCGGCGGGCCAAAGCCATCCACGAAGGAGCATTCGTCTGGTCCGACCCTTCGTCCAACACCACAGCGTCAGCAACACCATCAACGCCATGCTC
>CAZSXX010000630.1:0-1767 GCA_964611245.1 uncultured Verrucomicrobiota bacterium
GCGATAGATGATGCGGCGGTGACCTACAAGGAGTTGTCTAGGCGTCCGGACGGCCCGTGGATTGTCGGTCTGCTGCATGGCGGAGAAGCCGATGCCCTGGAACTTCTGGAGTCCTTTCGGGATCAAGCGCGGGCGCATTTCAGCGGCCGGGATCCCGAGACGGACTGGGTCTTAAACCGTTGGAAAGCCTCGTTGGAGGCGCTTGCGAACAAGTCGGAGGCGCTGATTGGGCGGATCGATTGGATCACCAAGAGATGGCTTTTCGATCAGTTTGTGCGTGACGAGGGAACCACGTGGGCGGATCCCTGGCTCAAGGCCCAGGATCTGGAGTTTCACCACGCCGACCCCTCGAAATCCCTTGGATTGGCGGTAGCGGCGTCCGACGGGATAGCGTGCATTCCGAAGTCCGGGCTGGAAACGGCTTTGACGACGCCGCCGTCCGACACCCGCGCGGCGTTAAGGGGACTAGCACTGGCGGCGCTTCGTGAGACGAAGCAGACGCGCTACTTCATCGATTGGGAAGGTGTGGAAGCGCTCGGCATGCCCGTGCTCCAATTACCAGATCCGCTTGAATGCTCTGTGGATCGCGTCGCCGCGTGGACACAGTTGCTGGCGAGGGGGGGAGCTCTGGAAGTGCCGCCGGGATCAGGCGGCGCTTCTTGAACGGGCCGGCAGACGGAGGTCGATTCCAAGATGGCCGGGGGTTATGCTGGTTGACTCCCAGGAGGCCCCTCGGTAACTTCTTGGGGACTTTTAAGCCCATGCTGTCCGCCATCGAAAACTTGTTGATCCTTCAAGATCGGGACCGAAAGATCCTTCGTCTGAAGGGTGAGATTGCGAAAATTGAGCCAGAGCGAAAAATGCTGGCCCAAAAATCGTCCGCCGCACAGGGAGCGCTCGACAGTGCCAAGGCTCGGGCGATGCAAATCGAAAGCGAAAGGAAACGGTTGGAGTTGGAGGCGGACGCCAAGAAACAGCAGATGGGCAAGTACTCGACCCAGCAGCTCCAAACCAAAAAGAATGAGGAATACAGGGCCTTGGCCAATGAGATCCTCAATTGCAAACAGGTGATCAGCGATTTGGAGGATCAACAGCTACTCCTGATGGAGCAGGCTGATGCCGCGCACCGGGTGGTGGTGGAAACCACCAAAGCGGCGGCGGCCGCCAAAGAAGAAATGAGCCGCCTTCTTGGGGAACTGACCGCCCGGGAGCAAGTTTTGACGAAGGAGTTGGCCGATCTCGAGTCCAATCGCAGCCAGTTGACTTCGGTGGTGGACGAGGCTGCGTTATCCCGCTATGAGCGGCTTCTGAAGCAGAAGGGAGAGAATGCCGTCATGGGCGTCGATCACTGCGTGTGCGGCGGCTGCCACATGAAGCTGCCGACCCAAGTCGTGGTGACCGCCAAAGCGCAGCAGGAGTTGGTGGCCTGTCCGAATTGCGGCCGTCTTTTATACTTTCATCGCGAGATGGATATGACGGTCGTCGACTAGTCGAAGTTTGCCGCCCGCATGGTCATGGCCGCGATCAAATCGGGGGTTCGGCTGGATCTCAACAGAATCACCCTCACTTTGTGACGCGCGACGATGCCATGGAACTTCTCCGGGCCTTCCGCCGGGGGGACATCTCAGAGGAGCGGCTTTTGGACAGACTGAGCCTGGCGCCGGTGGTGGATCTGGGCTTCGCGCAGGTCGATGCGGCGCGGGCGTTGAGAAAGGGGTTTCCCGAGGTGATTTTTGGCGCTGGCAAGACGGCATCCCAGATCGTGGC
>CAZSXX010000631.1:0-1763 GCA_964611245.1 uncultured Verrucomicrobiota bacterium
CTCGGACATCCGCATCAGCAGGCCATCCCGGGTCACCCCCGCGTTGTTCACCAGGATGTCGATCCGTCCCGTGTCCGCCAAAATTCTCTCCGTCGCCCCCTCCACGGCTTTGGCGTCGGCCACATCCAGCGCCACCGCCCAGGCTTTCCGGCCCAGCGCGCGAATCTCCCCGGCCGCATTCTCGGAGTTCTCCGCCGTGCGTGAGACGCACACGACATCCGCGCCCTCCTCCGCGAATTTCAGGGCGATGGCGCGCCCGATCCCACGGCCCGCTCCCGTGACGACTGCGATCTGATTGGCAAGTTGTGGCATATAATGGCCCCTTTTTCACGGGCGGCGGCGGCGTTGTAAATGACGAAATGCGTCCCGCGCCGCCGGGCCGATTTTTGCTTTCGTTTTGCGGCGTCTAATTTCAATATGCCCACGGTGACCGCCGACACGTTCAAGCTCGAGATTGAGGACGCCTTGAAGGCTTACGAGAAGTATGTCATCTGCATCGACAAGACTCCGGAGGGCGCGAATGAATCGCTTCGTTCCTTGATGGAGAAAGCCATCAAGGCTTATTTGAACCGTGGCCCCAACCTTCGCCACGGCATTGCGCTCGACAAGCAGATCACCATCATCCTCAGCCAAACAGAGTCGGACCGCCCGCTCTGCGGAATTTATTTCAACCTCTCCTCCCCCTACCACAAACGGCCCGTCGCCCGCGAACCCGCCAAATAAAAAGGCGGCCCACTTCCGCGGGCCGCCCGGCGTTCCTGTTCGTTGATTGGCTGTTATTGCGGAACCGCGCGGTAATACTTCGCGGCATTCCCGGGAACCCCGCCCTCCACATAATCATGGCTCGACCCCGTGAGGGTCACCGTCGCGGCCAATGTCCATGTCCCCAAGTCCGGGCTGGAGTAGACCTCGAATGTTTGCCCGGGGGAGCCGGCGATTCGCACAGCGATGTTCGAGCCGGTCACGTGCGCGGTCGCCGTTTGGTTGATGACGCCCGGGTTGGCGGGCGCAGGCCCGAAGAACAGCCCGTTCAAAACCGCGTTGTATCCGCTCACCTTCGTGAACCGCGCGCGCACCGATCCTTTCAGGTCCCAGACCAGGTATTTCCCATTTCCGAATCCAGAAATCGTCTGGCTGTTCAGGACGGCCCCGGTTCCTGCGTCGAGGATTTCCACGGTCTGCGTCCGCCCATTGTTGTCCCAGTCCAGGAAATACATCGCCACCCGGTGCGTTTGCCCGTCCGTGAAATTCAAGTTCACCGTGAAGGATCCATCCTGGAACCACGCGGCCGCGATGCGGTTGGCCGCATTGATCCGCTGCAGCGCCCGTGTCTCCGTGGCCGCTGAATTCCAGGTCCATGAGCTGTGGCCCGTGGGCGTCACGGCCACATAGGCGGGGAGCGCTGCGGTGTCGCCCATGATCGTGGAGCCGTCCGCTCCATAAACCCCTTTCCACGACCCCTGCGTCGCGCTGTCCACCTGGACAAACGTGGCGGCGGCATTGACGGGCGAGCCCGCCGCGGTCGTCGCGTTGGCTTCGAGGGCGGCTGACGCCCCCGCCGCGTTCAGCGCGGCGACCCGGTAATAATACTGCGTCCCGGCGGCCAGGCCCGTGTCCGTGAACGCCGTCACATTTGGGGCGGTGGTTGCCAAAACCGAGTAGGCCCCGGCGGCCCCGGTCTTCCGCTCAATCCTGAATCCAGTCTCATCAGTCGAATTGTCCGCCCATCCCGCACCCTAGATCGAGCGTCCGGACCGAGCCCG
>CAZSXX010000632.1:0-1757 GCA_964611245.1 uncultured Verrucomicrobiota bacterium
GCGTTCAGCAGCCGGTCACCGTCGGTCAGCATGCACAGCAGGGCGAACAGCAACTTCTCCTCAAACAGGGGCCGGGGCGGAGGGGTCAGGCTCACGGTGGCCGACTTTGCCAATTCGAACAGGGCGCGGGCGCTGGGCACATTGGCGGAGTCGAACAGCTCAAAAAACCGGTAGACCGCGTCTCCCTCGGCGAAATCGGCGAACGCGCTGTCGCGCACCGCGAATCGGGCGCCCTTTTCCCGGGCGTTGAGCTGGGCGCAAATCCACTCCATTTCCGGACGGTAGCCCGCCGACTCCTCGGAGATGACAATGTGCACGCACGGCGCGGCTCCAAAGATGGCCGCGAACCCATCGAGCATCCCGGCGGGCCCGCCGAGGACGCTGGCCCCCGCCTCGGAGTACGATTGGTTCAGCCAGGCGGTCAGGCCGATGCCGCCCGGCACGCTGTCCAGCTCCGTCATGGCGATGCCATCGTCGGTGAGGATCAAGTCCGGGCGGATGACCCTGGGCAGGGAGTTTTTGAATTCGGGCGCGCGTTGCAGGTCCGCCAGCCAAGCCGGCTTGCCAGCGTCGAGCCACTCCGCCACCCAGGGTAGCTGTTTCCCGGCGGCGCTTTGGCGATGGAGCAGGTTGACGGCGCGGTTGAATTGCAGGAGCACACGGCCGAGCGTCTCGAGTTCCCTGGCCAGCTTCGCCTCAAGCGGGAATGGTCGCGGGGCCGTTCGCCAGGTCTGTCCGGCGAAAAGCCCGCCATCGGGCAACCGCGCGCGGACGAATTGCGCCATGCCCCCCTTCGATGTGCCCTCGTTCACGTTAAGCACGCACTTGGCCGTCGCCAAAACCCAGCCACTTGTAGGTCGTCAGCTCCTCCAGCCCCATCGGCCCGCGCGCGCCAATCTTGTCGGTGCTGATCCCGATCTCCGCCCCCATGCCAAACTCCCCTCCGTCCGTGAACCGGGTCGAGGCATTCCAGTAGACCGCGGCGGAATCCACCTCGGCGAGGAACCGCCGCGCGGCCGACTCGTTGCGCGTCACGATGCTGTCGGAGTGGGCCGAGCCATAGTTGTTGATGTGGGCGATGGCCTCCGCGACCCCGTCGACCACCCGGACGTTGAGCACGTAATCATTGTACTCGGTCGTCCAATCCTCCTCCCGCGCGGCCCGCACCCGCCGGCCCTCGGCTTCCCCGAGGAGGGGGGCGCTGGCGCCGTCGGCGTGGAACTCGACATTTTTCTCCGCCAAGCGCGCGGCGATGTCCGGGAGGAACGCGCCGGCGACTTTTCGGTCAACGAGCAGGGTTTCCATGGCGTTGCAGACCGCTGGGCGCTGCACCTTGGCGTTCATCACGATTTCCCCGGCCATCGCCAAGTCCGCCTCCGCGTCCACATAGACGTGGCAGACGCCCTTGTAATGCTTGATCACCGGGACCTTGGAGCATTCCGTCACCGCGCGGATCAACCCCTCTCCCCCGCGCGGCATGCAAAGGTCGACCAGGTGCGTCAGCGACAGGAGGGCCTTGATGGCCTCCCGGTCGGTGGTCTGCACCACCTGGACCGCGTCCGGCGGGAATTTGTCGAGGAACTTCCGCCCCGCCTCCACCATCGTCTGGGCGATAACCCGGTTGGAATGAATCGCCTCCTTGCCTCCGCGCAGGATGGTCGCGTTGCCGGATTTGAAACAAAGGCTCGCCGCGTCGGCCGTCACATTGGGGCGGGACTCGTAAATGATGACGACAACCCCGATGGGCGCGCTGATTT
>CAZSXX010000633.1:0-1751 GCA_964611245.1 uncultured Verrucomicrobiota bacterium
ACGAAGTTCCGTGTTCAGATCGCGATTTCAACAGCTTTTACTGAGGTCTGAAAATCGACTATCCCTTTTGTTCACTTGCAGCTTGTTTGTCCGGGAAGAAATTCCCACCGTAAATGTGGCGGCCTCATGGCGCGTTGTCCTGTTTCCCCCGATGAGCGCTTTGAATTGATCCGCCGACTACTTGATGTCCGGGTCCACCCATTCCTTCCGGGAACCTTCAATTCTCAGCGGCCCAGCGATTTCACGGCCGTCCCGCAAAATGATGTACGCATCCGCCCCCGGCACGCTGTCCCACACAAGGCGCGCATACCCCGACGCCTTTTGATCTCGGGAAGGCTGGGATCGACGACCTTGGGCCCCTACGGCGATGAGCGCGTAGCGACGCTCGCCTGACTTGTCATCGCCAACCACCGAAGGCGGGCCGGGGATTGGGAGGGATTCCTGGCGCAGCGAGCCGCCCCACAACTGCAGCACTTCGTTTGGATAGGGCAGACCGCCCCCGCCAAACCCGCCGCCGCCAAGGGACATCATCCCTTGCCCGATCAACGCGTCAGTGAGCGGTTCCCCATGCCCCGGCCGGTAGGTCTGGAACCGAATCCTGCCTGGGTGCGTGCCGCCATTCCACAGGCTGGCTGGAACTTCGGAAAGCTCCATTCCTTCACCTTGAATGATGGCCATCTGCCGCCAATTGCCGTCCAGCCAAATGTTCCATGAGATATGTCCCGGAGATCCACGCATGCTGCCGTCCCTCTCGAGGGCGTGGAAACGGTCATCGAAGGGATCGTCAATTTCTCCTTTGATCAAACGGCTGCGAACCCAAAGCCCGCCTGGCCCGTCCCAGAGCGAGCGCGCATAAATGCCGCGTGGTATTTGATGCGCCTCATAGCCCTTCTCCCAAGGCAGCGCCGTGTCAGACACGATCAACTCCCGCCTCACGATCAACCGTTCCACTTCGAGGCCCTTCCGCATCGACTCGTTGGCGCGCTCCAAAGCGGCGACTCGTTGCTTGAGGGATTCCAATTCGCGTTTCAGCGTGTCCAGAGCTTCGTCGGCAACGCCCGTGGAAAGCCACGAAAGGCACAGCAATAAATTCAGTCGAAGGGCGGGTGCGTGGCTCATAGTAGGGGGGGAGTATCCGCGTGATGGTCCATCATGGCGATGGCGGATGCTGGGTTGTGTCGATGCCGAGTGCCTGGGCCAATTGGCCGCGGGACGCCGCGCAGCCATCGGGCGGCCTGACCTGGGAGAAAGGAAGTGGCAAAAAGCGCCCAAAGAAACAGCTCACACTTTCAACAACTCACGGGCCTCGGCGATGCCGGGCGCGGGGCGGCCGAACTCACTGGCCGTGACGCGCGCGAGGGCGGTGAGCTGGCGCCAGCGGAAAGCCGGCCGGGTGGCCAAAAACTCCTCCGAGACCGTGCGGTAGAATTTCTCGGCATGCAATGCGCCGTCCTCGCTCACGGCGTAACCCAGCATCAGATCAAACACGGGGCGCGGCGGGTGACCCAATTCTCCGTAGCGATGAATGATCGCCGCCGCGCGAGCTTGCAGGTTTTGCCGGATCGCCTCGTCCGCCTCGGCCAGCAAGGAGCTGGACTCCGTTGACTTGATGCCATCCAGATGCCATTTCACGGGTACTGGCTGCCAGTTCAGAAAATCCCCGCCGCGGTCAACGCGGTCGAGCGCGACTTGATATGCCCCGAGAATCAAGCAGGCGAACGTGTTTCGCGGATTGCCCACGCGAGCCATGT
>CAZSXX010000634.1:0-1747 GCA_964611245.1 uncultured Verrucomicrobiota bacterium
GCGCCCAAAATTCCCTCCAGTTCGCCCACGGCATCGGCGACGACCTCGCCCTCCTCTGCGCCGATTCCCGCGTCACACGGCGGGTGGGACGGGATGCACCGAGGATGAGGCGCTGACGGTGGCCGGGGGGCGCCCTCTGCCAAAGCCCCCAATCTGTGGACTTGGGGCCGTGCGTGGCGTCGCGGTCAGACGGGACCGGGCATTGGAAGGGTGAGGGGTTCGGGGGCTTTTTTGTTTTTCGCAGGCCACCGAATTTTCGATCCGACGAATGGGATCCCGCGTGAACGGATGGTCCAAGGTTTTAGTCTTTCGCGGCGTATTGCCCGTAATTTCCCCTCAGGAGACCTTCGAAGGAGAGGTCTTCGTCCAGGTCGGGCCAATGAATGCCGAAAGGGGAGAATTCGACGTGGTTCAATTGAGCGGCGGTGCCATTCGCCAAGCGGGGATTTTCGGCGACGGGAAAGCGGATTTCGTTCCCGGCTCCCAGCGTGATGATCATTTGGCCATCGTGAAAGGCGGCTGAACGACCGCTATCGATTAAAATGCTCATGCCACCGTTGAATGATAAACTCCCGGCGAGCGGTTGCAAGCTCTTCGGCTTTTGCCAGTTCCCGGACTTTCAGCCCCTGGGATTCGCGCAACTCCACACCGCGTTCGAGGTCAAAAACTGCTTCCCCGCCGCCGAACCGAACGTGAACGTGGATGGGGAGATGGTCGTTGCTGTAAAAGAAAAACCGGTAGCCGTCCTGGTCAAAGACTTTCGGCATCCAAGCGAGGCTAGTGATCACCAACGGAATTAGCGAACGTTTTTGATCACGGCGGGATGGTCACGGGCCGGAAGATTCAAAAATCCCGGGGACGGGCGGGTCCTGGGCGCGCATGGAAAGTGGCGGGGCAGTGTCGAAGCTCGAGGTCTTGTGGGGGGTGGAGCGTGCCGGATGCGAGGCGGGTCCGAATCATTTCGGCGGCTTGTGAGGGGCGGAGGCCCAAGACTGGGAATGATCCCAAGATTGACAGGTGTATCGTGCCATCTGCTTGGACGGGCAGCTCCAATTCACCGCGCCCCGTGGAAACGGCCACGCAGTCGCCCACGCGAAATGGGTGGTCCCCGGAAGGGCCCGGTGGTTTGGATGCTCATCCTGCGGCGAGGAGGGCGACGAGGGAGAGTGGGAGCGTGTGGGCTGGCTGAAAGCGGTGCGGAAAGCCGCCGAAGGATTTGTATGGGGTCATGGGGCCGAGCGTAAACGGGGTCAGGTTGTGATTTGTCACAAAGTCGCGCATTGCCAGGGAAGTTTTCTTTCCGTTGGCATTCGTTCGAGGTCGCTCTCGTTTCGTTTGACCGCCATGGCCATGCTCGCATGGTCGTTGAGTCCCGCCGCATTGGCCAGCGCGGAAAGGGCCACGACGTCCGCGAAGCCGCACCCAAATGGGGGATCCCGGTTGTCCGCGCCGGGGTGCGGCGGGATTAGGGGACTTTGTTCCAGGAATTGGCGCGGGGATTTCGATTGATTCCGGCAGTTGGGCTGGGGACCGAAGGGGGAGGCGGAGGCGACGACGCCGGGCGGGGGCGTTCACTGGTGGAGCTGCTGGTGGTGGTCGGGGTGATCGCGGTTCTGGCATCGTTGCTGGCGCCGGCGTTGGGGCGGGGCAAGGAGCAAGGGCGGAAGGCGGCTTGCCTGGGGAATTTCCGGCAGGTTCACTTGGCGGCGGTTTTTGGTGTTGGCGGCGGTTTTTGGTTGCCGAGGGG
>CAZSXX010000635.1:0-1743 GCA_964611245.1 uncultured Verrucomicrobiota bacterium
TCAAATGATATCATCATGCAGTCTTGGCCGAGGGCGCTGTTCAGGAATTCGGGGTATCGGGCAGAATTTCGATTCCAGCCTCCTTGCGGAGGTTGGCGATGAAGTCGGGGAGGGCTTTTTGGGTGGCGGATTGGAGGAGGGCCTCCTTGATGCGGTCGGTGGCCTCGGCGAGCTCGGCGGGGCGGGAGGGGATGTGTTCGATGAGCTTGATGATGTGCCAGCCGAGGCCGGTGGGGACGACGGCGCTGACCTGGCCGGGCTTCATGGACATGGCGGCGGCCTCGAATTCGGGGGGCATCTGGCCGCGGACGAAGGTGGTCTCGCCGCCGAGGTCCTTGGTGAGCTGGTGCTCGGAGTATTCCTTGGCGAGCTTGGCGAAATCGACGCCGGAGCGGGCGAAGACATGGACTTCGGCCATGCGCTTCCGTTTCTTGTCCTTCTCCTCGTCGGAGATTTCAGCGCGGGTGAGGCGGTCGCGGATGCCCATGAAGATGTGGGCGACCTTCCATTTTTCGGGCTCCTCGAAGAACTTGGGGTTCTCGTCGAAGAATTTTTTGACCTGCTCGTCGGTGACGGATTGTTTGGAGCGGATTTCGCGGTCCACGAGGGCCTTGATGATGGCCTGGTCGGTGACCTCTTTTTCGAAACGCTCGACGGTCATGCCGCTGACGAGGAGCTGGCGCTTGAAGGCGCCTTCGGAGGGGGCGGCCTTTTTCTTTTCGTCGATGAAAACGCGGGCCTGGGCGAGGCCGTTGGTGCGGTCGGCCTCGGAGGCGTGGGCGAGGAGCAGGCGGGAGGCGATGAGGCTGTCGAGGATGTCGGCCTCGATTTTTTTGATGTCGTCGGGGGTTTGGGGGATGGGGAGGTTGGAGGCGACGCGGTTGGCCTTGTAGGCGATGAAGGTTTCCTCGACTTCGCCGGACTTGATTTCGACGCCCTTGCCCCTGGCGAGGACGCGGTCGCCAAAGAGGCTGGCGGCGGGGAGGCCGGGCGCGGCGAGGGTGAGGGCGAGGAGGGAGAGGATGAGCGTGCGCATTGTTATAGTTTGACGACTTTGACGTTGCTGATGTCGGCGTCCTGGCCGATTTCGGCGAGGAGGTCCGCACTGGGGACGCTGTCCAAGTTTAGCACGGTGAGGGCGCGGCCGCCAATTTCATCGCGGCTGAGGCTCATGCTGGCGATGTTGATGTTGTGGCGGCCCATGAGGGCGCCGATGTAGCCGACGACGCCGGGGCGGTCCTTGTTGTTGAAGATGAAGAGGACGCCGGCGGGGTTGACCTCGACGGGGTGGCTGTTGATGCGGACGATGCGGGGGTTTTTGCCGTAGAAGGTGCCGCCGGCGGAGTTTTTGCCGTCGCCGGAGAAGGCGGCGACGTGGAGCCACTCGCTGTAGTCGGTGGCCTCGTTGGACTTGATTTCGTCCACGGTGAGGCCGGCGCTCTGGGCGAGGGCGCGGACGTTGACCTGGTTGACATCCTTGCCGCGGGAGGGCTCGAGGAAGCCCTGGAGAATGGCGCGGGTGACGGGGTCGGCGGGGAGCTTGGCGGCGTTGCCGCCGTAGGTGATGACGAGGCGCTCGTTTTGTTTGGGGGCGAGCTGGGCGACGAGGCGGCCGAGCTGCCGGCCGAGGTCGAGGTAGGGCTTGACGGTGGCGTAGGTCTTGGCGTCGAGGTTGGGGAGGTTGACGGCGTTGCGGACGGCGCCGGTGGTGAGGTAATCGGTGATGGCCTCGGCGACCTCGAT
>CAZSXX010000636.1:0-1737 GCA_964611245.1 uncultured Verrucomicrobiota bacterium
TTCGCGAAAAGTAGCCGATGGTTGGTGAGGATTCTGATGGCCGCGGCGACATGACTACCTACTCATCGTCTCCATCCATCCTTCGATCCGCCCTGATCTTGATCTCGCTGAGGCTTCTGGGCGGCGGGATCGCGATCGCGGGGGACACTTTCGTGTTCAAGGAGCACGACATGCGGAGTTACGAACTGGTTGGCCCGCCGCAAGAATCGGAATCGACAGTCCCCACCCTCCGACCAGCTCCTCCGCCGTGGCTCGCCGCCACTCGCGCCGGATCCACCAACAGAGTTCATTTCACCCGCGATATCTTGCTTCGCACGGCGGCGGGAACCTCGATCGAAGCGTTTCTAGATTCGGCTGGATCCCCGCTGCTGATCGCTCGGAGACTGGAACCGACTTTGGCTATTCTGCGGGCACTCGATCCCCTGCGCGCCGCGCGGGAAAGCGATCGGCTTTCGAAATTCCCGAACGTCGTGGTTTGCCGCCCGGTGTTGCATCGCACCTTGGGGCGTCACTTTGCCTACGCCCAGGCGCCCAACGATCTCTTTTTCCCACAACAATGGTACCTGGAGAATCGCGACGCTTCATCTGGTGCTCGGAAAGGGGTGGATATCAACGTCCGTTCAGCGTGGGCTCTCAGCCGAGGAAGCGGCATCACCGTGGCGATGGGGGATGATGGGGTGGATTTTGGACATCCCGACCTCGCTCCGCAATCCGCCAGCGCCCTCCATTTCAACTTCATCAATCTGAACGGGGACGGAAGTCCACTCCATTTCGACGCCAACCATGGCACGGCGGTCGCGGGAATTTTGGCCGCGGCCGCGAAGAATCAAATCGGAATATCCGGCGCCGCGCCAGAATCCAAACTCGCGAGTTGGGTCATCTTTGATCAAAACGGATTTCCAGCCAGCGAGGAGCGGTTGATGGATATGTTTCAGTACCAATCCAACAGGGTGTCGATCCAGAACCACAGTTGGGGGAACCCAAATCAGACTCAACTGGATGTCGGCCCTTTGGAACTGCACGGCATATCCAATGCCGTGACACGCGGACGGCAAGGCCTCGGAGTCATTATCGTCCGATCCGCGGGTAACAACCGAAGAGATGGAGGCAACGTCAACGACGATGCTTACGCCAACAATCCGGTAGTCGTCGCCGTGGGCGCCGTTCGCTCGGATGGACGCGCGGCGCGCTACTCAAATCCTGGCGCCTGCCTGCTGCTGTCCGCGCCAAGCGCCGAATCCAACGAAAGCGGCGCCGCGGTGGATCTCTCGTTCCCTTCCATGTTCACCACGGACCGCGTAGGCCCCTCAGGCTTCAATCCCTTCGGAACGGACACCCATCCCGAACTCGCGGACTACGGCTTTGATGCGACAGGCTTCAGCGGGACCTCGGCCTCCGCCCCTCAAATCGCGGGGATCGCCGCCCTGATGCTCTCCGCCAACCCCAGGCTTGGGGTTCGCGATGTCCAACAGATCCTCATCCTGGCTAGCCGTCAATCACATCCCCAAGACCCCGACATCGGCGCAAACCAGGCGGGGCTGCGCTTCAGTCACAACACCGGCTTCGGCGTTCCCGACGCCGGCTATGCGGTTCGCTTGGCCTCGGCTTGGTCTAACCGACCTCCTTACTCGCTTCTATCGGTTTCCATCACAAATGCCATTCCGATTCCCGATGATGGACTTCGGGTCGTCGTTCACGGGGTGAATGTTCCAACGAATCTGAACTCCATACCGTCTT
>CAZSXX010000637.1:0-1699 GCA_964611245.1 uncultured Verrucomicrobiota bacterium
GGCGGGATTCAAGCAGGGGGGGATGGATGAAGGCAAAAGATAAGGGGGTTGAAACGTGTTGATTGAGGGCGCGGTTATGCTAATGGAGCCGGATGCAATGCCACGAACTGCTGCGAGAGGTGTTTGAGAAATGCAACGTCAAGCAGATCGCGGGGGACCTTGGGCTGTCGCAGTCGTTGATTTACAAATGGGCGGAGGCGGACGAGAGCGGGGGGAGCGGGGCGGCGAACCCACTGGACCGGATGGAGGCGCTGGTGAAGAGCTCAAAGGACGTGAGGATTGTGCATTGGATCTGCGAGCGGGCGGGGGGATTCTTCATCCGGAATCCCGAGCACAACTGGCCGCACCCGGATTATTTGGTGCCGGCGACGAACATGATTGTGCAGGAGTTCGCGGACCTGTTGGGCGTGATTGCGATCGCGGCGTCGGACAACAAAATAAACAAGCCGGAGGCGGAGACAATCCGGGCGCGGTGGGAGGAGTTGAAATCGGTGACGGAATGTTTTGTGCACTGCTGCGAGCAGGGGAACTTCAGCGCCATCAAAACCGAGGCGGTGAAGTTCGAGAAGGCGGTCAGCCGGTAGGGGTTGGGGCGCGGTTTTCGGGCTTCTGGAACCAATGGAAGGCGGCGCCGATGCCGGCGCCGAAACCGAGGCCGTAAAAGAGGCCCCAGGCGAGTTTCGCGAGGGTGAGGATGTCGCCGCGGGGCCAACTGGCGATGGGCTCCGGGAAACCGCGGCGCATGGAGAAGACCGCGCCGCCGAGGAAATAGCCGACGGAATGGGCGAGGACCAGAAAGGCGATGGCGGGGAGGTAACCGCCGGAGGCGCCAAGGCGCCTGCCGAGTATCCATGCGAAGACCGCGCAGCCCAGGGCGGAGCCGAGCCATTCCCCGGCGCGGGACCGCAGGGCGAACCAGAGGGCGGACCAGACAATGGCGTAAACGAGGAAGGCGGGCACGAAGGAGCGGTTGAACGTTTTGAGGGGTGTCGGCCCGTCAATGAGCTTGGGAAGGAGGAGTTCGGCGAAGGCGACGAAAAAGATGAGGCAGCCTGCGTAAAGGCCGAGTTCGCCGAAGCCTTTGGGGAGGAGTTTGCTTTCGAGGGCCCAGAAGCCGAAGCCGCCGAGGCTGACGATGGCAAAACGCCATGCGCCGCCCAGGATGGCTGGAGCGAGGCGCTGGCTGGGGGATGGCATGGGGTGGATCAACGGGCGCGGTAGGCCTCGGCGAGGAGGGTGATGGGGTGGACGATGCGGAGGGGAAGGCCGCGCTGGCGGGCGCCGTTCTGGATTTGCAGGAGGCAGCCGGGGTTGCCGGTGGCGACGGTGTGGGCGCCGGCGACGACGATGTGGCCGAGCTTGCGGTCGAGGAGGTCGCCGGCCATTTCGGGCTGGATGATGTTGTAGATGCCGGCGCTGCCGCAGCACCATGTGCTTTCGGCCATTTCGACGAGCTTGAGTTTTGGGATGGCCTTGAGGAGGGCGCGGGGCTGGGCGGTGATTTTTTGGCCGTGGCAGAGGTGGCAGGCTTCGTGGTAGGTGACGGTTTGCTCGCGGAGGCCTTCGGGGGAGGGGGATTGGATGCCGATGTGGGCAAGCCACTCGTGGATGTCCTTGATTTTAGCATCCCAGAGGTGGGCGCGTTTTTCGTATTGGGGATCGCCAGCGAGGAGTTTGGCGTAGTGCTTGAGGTGGGAGC
>CAZSXX010000638.1:0-1690 GCA_964611245.1 uncultured Verrucomicrobiota bacterium
CTGGGCGAATTTATTGCGGCGAACTGCTGGAGGACTACAAGCGGCTTTACCGGCAATGACCCCGCCAACCATCAGCGCCGCCGATCTGGAGGTTGTCCTGCGCGGCCATCGTGACGGCGTGCATGCGCGATGCGTTGCGCTTCTGGTCCTCAGGGGCGGCCTGGACTTCCGAACGGCATTGCGGAAATACGGCATCCCGAAAAGCACCCTGTATTCCGCGAAATGCTCGCTTGAGAGCGATTTTATCGGACGGGATGAAAGGCTGAAATGCGGTCTAAAGGCCAATGTTTCGCAACATTCCAAAGATGATGACGACATTTTACCGGACCGGATTATGCAGTTTGCGAAAGCGGGTTATTTTTAGCCATGGAACAAACGACCGAACGGAACCTGACCGACGCCGAATTTTTCGCATCCTTGACCGGTGCGAAGCCGCCGACAACCCCGCCGCCGACGCCTGAGGAAATTGAGCGGCAGGCCATGGAGGCGCGGTTGAAGAAACTGGCGACCGACACCGAGAACGAAGCGTGGCGGCTGAAAAGCCTGCGGGCGGGGAAGCTGAAGCCGTTCGAGGAATTCGGGATGGTGCCGATAACACCTGAATTCGTGGCGCACATTTGGCGGAGGACCAAGTTGGCACCGGCGCCGAAGAAAGACCTGGACGCGCTTCGTGAACTGGTGGCCGAGACGGACCGGCTGCGGGCTGCTCAGGCGAACTACGGAAGCGACAGGGACGGCGAGGTTATGAAGGCGGAACGGGCTCGCCATGCCGCCGAGGTTGCCGCCGGGAAGTCGAACCCCGTCCCGCCGCCGGATTATCCGCAAATTTGGGATCGTCTCAAGGAGGCGAGGGCGTCATTGGAAGGCCAGATTCGGGAGCAAAACCGGAAGGCCGTCCCCTACTTGCACGTCATCCGCGAGAAGTTGCTGAAAGCCGCCGATTTGCTGGCGGATGAAATTTCGGGGGCGGAGCTTGAGTTGCACCAAAAGACCGACGCGCTTTTCAATTGGGAACCCGTGCCGTCGCAAACGACGGTCTGCCTGCGTCAACTTTCGTGGCGCCTGCCGGAAGTCCCCAAGCTGGATTCCTTCCACTTGCGAATTGAACTCGCGAAATTGGGGGTTTTGTTGTGACCTCCCGAGAGCAAGAGGCCTTTGCGCGGTGGCTGTGCCATCGGGCACTGCTCGCGCCGGACGAAGTGACGCGCATGGACTTTGCGACCAAGGCGCGGATGCTCGCCATCATTTCCAAGCGTCCGGAATTGGAAGGCATCCTTCCCCGGATAACGAGGCACCCCGCCGCCTACGAATTCTTGGGCCGCCTCTCGAAATGAGCTTCACCTACGAAAAACCAGACCTGTTTCTGAGCGGACCCATCGACATCGACGCCGCCGGGACCGATGCGTTGTTGCGCCGGATTGGAGATGACCGCGACTTGAATTTGTTCATCGATTCGGAGGGCGGCAACGCGGTTCCCGCTTTCCGAATTCACAACGCATTGAAGGGCCGGACCTCGCATTGCGAGATCGTTGGGCGATGCCACTCCGCCGCCGTCATCGTCGCGTTGGCGGCAGACAAGATTGAGATTCGGACGGGCGCAAAAATGATGACGCATAGGTCAAGCACTTGCGTTTGGGGGAATGTCGATGACCTGGAATTCGAGGCCAGACATTTGGCGGAGATTGACGCG
>CAZSXX010000639.1:0-1687 GCA_964611245.1 uncultured Verrucomicrobiota bacterium
CCGCAAACGGCTCCGCGAAGCCACCATCGGCTTCGCCGCGCGCGGCCGCGAGGCGGCGCAGGACGACGCCTTTGAGCTCGCCGCCACCCGCGACTTCATCGATTTCGGCTTCGAGCCCGAGTTCATCGGCCGCCTCCCCGTCCGCGTCGTCTGCCAGCCCCTCAGCGTGGACGACCTCTACACCATCCTCAAAAGCAGCGAAGGCAGCATCATCCGCCAATACGAGCAGACCTTCGGCGCCTACGGCATCGAAGTCCTCTTCAGCGATTCGGGCCTCCGCCAGATCGCCGAGCAGGCCCAGCCCGAGGGCACCGGCGCCCGCGGCCTGATGACCGTCTGCGAGCGCGTCTTCCGCGATTTCAAATACGAGCTCCCCTCCACCGGCGTCCGCCGCTTCCACGTCACCCGCGAGCTTGTCGAAAATCCCAAGGCCGCCCTCGACTCCCTCCTCGTCGAGCACAAACAGCACGAGCGCGCCGTCATGCGCGGCCTCGTCATCGAGTTCGCCGACCGCTTCCGCGAAGCCCATGGCCTCAAAATCGCCTTCACCGACCCCGCCGCCGACGCCCTCGTCGCCATGGCCTCCGACCAGGGCCAGCAAGTCCGCGATTTCTGCGCCACCCATTTCAAGGATTTCCAGTTCGGCCTGAAGCTCATCGGCCAGAACACCGGCCAGCAGGAGTTCCTCCTCGACATCGAGGCCATCCAGGCCCCCGACAAAACCCTCTCCCAATGGGTCGTCGAGAGTTACCGCAAGAAGGACGCCCAACCGTCCTGAGCGCCGCCCAGCCTACTTGAACACAACCTCGGCGCCGGGCGCCGCGCTGTACATGATTTCGTGGCCCGCCACCCACGCCCCCTTCTTCATGTACTCGGACTTCACATGCAGCCGCCCATCCGGCAACAGCCGCGACGTCGCCCGCACCTGCGTCACCGCGTTCTCCCCCTCCGCCCCCACCACCTTCTCCATCGTGGTGAACGCGCCATCCTTCTCCACCGCCATCGTCCCCTCGATCCGGTCCCCCTCCGTCGTGAAATAGAACGTCTGGATTTGCTTCGCCGCCGCGTTCCACAGGATGATCGTTTCCCCCGCGTACGCGCCCTCGTTCACTGAATGCAGGGCCCGGATCGCCCGCCCATTCAACGCCCGCTCAAACCGGACCACGTCGCTCCCCGGGCTTGGGCCCTTGTCATTGATGAATTGCCCCTTCCACGTCTTGAGCAGCGGCCGCAGCGGCTCCAGCTCCTTGGCCAGTCCCGTCGGCGCCGGCTCCGCCCCCCACCCCGGCCCAATCCCAGCCAACATCGCCAGCAGCCCAAGGAAAAAGCGGAAGCGCATCATGCCGCAGGATGGACCCGCTTTCCCCCATCCGGCCAGCAAAAAACGGCTGGATTGCTCCAGCCGTTTGCGCCCAAGAATTGCCTTCGCTCAGTAGCGGTAATGCTCCGGCTTGTACGGCCCCTCCACGGGAATCCCGAGGTAATCGGCCTGCTTCTGCGTCAGCTTCGTCAGCTTCACCCCGATCTTCTCCAGGTGCAGCCGCGCCACTTCCTCGTCCAGCTTCTTCGGCAGCCGGTAAACGCCCACCTTGTAGACGTCCTTGTTCTTCCAAAGGTCGATCTGCGCCAGCGTCTGGTTGGTGAACGAATTGGACATCACGAAGGACGGATGCCCCGTCGCGCAGCC
>CAZSXX010000640.1:0-1683 GCA_964611245.1 uncultured Verrucomicrobiota bacterium
CAACGCCTCGAACACCGCTGCAGCCATGACGGTCTTGCCCGCACCGGCGTCATCCGCCAGCAGAAATCGGATGCGCGGAAGCTTCATGAAGTATTCGTAAACGGCCTCCAACTGGTGGGGAAGCGGGTCGACTCGGGCAATGGAGAGGGAAAAATAGGGATCGTATTCGTAAGCAAGTCGCAGTCGCAACGCCTCGATGCCCAAACGAAATTTTCTCGGACTGCCGTCGAAAGGTTCTGTTTCCGGCGAAACCTCGAGATTCCCAATCTGGTCGGAGGTGGGGATGCGATCGTAAACTTGATTGGTGTTCAGCCCTCTCCCAATGAGACTCGTCGCCACAATCACCTGCACAGGCTCCGGAAAAACCGGGCCGCGAAGGATGGCGTTGGGGAGCAGAGTTATGATTCTTGTGGCAATTCTGATTGGGTGGCGGGGTTCTCGATTCGTGCCCGTCAGGTTGCCCTCGGTTTCCTCTTTTTCGGCGAAGCTTTCGCCCCTGTTCCGGCATCTTGAGCTGCCAGACCTCCTTTGATCCACCCGTCAACCTCGGACGCCAGGAATTTCCAAAGGCGTCCGAGCTTGTGCGCGGGCATGCTTCTCCGGGTGATCCACTTGTAAATCGTGTCCGGATTCACCCCGAGATGTGCTGCGATTTCGTCCACGGATAACCAGCGTTCCGGCATAAAGACCCTTTCCACAATTGGCCTCCCCAAAGGCCCAATCGTTGGGAAGCAACTGTTTCAGCATTGAATGCTAACGGGTCTCTCCAGGGAGACCAGTTCAAATCCAGTAGTCCCTTCCATGAACCCAATCGGGTTTAGGGTCCGTGCGGAGCCGGTGGCCTCCGCAACCAGCATGCCTGGAGGTCTACCCCACCTGACCAGCCAAAATGAGGCGGTTGCAATTCGAAAATTCGAATGACCCGCTTGACTCGGAACGCGGGAATGGACAGTGTAAATTCTGATTTCACCGCACCATGACCACTCCATTCCCACGCCGCGCTTTTTTACAACGAACAGCAGCCACAGCCGCCGGATTTTACATCGCGGGATCTCGATTCGCCCGCGGAGCCATTTCACCCAATGAAAAGCTTAACATTGGGTTCGTCGGGACGGGCGGCCAAGCGGGTTTCAGCCTTTCCAACTTGAAGCAGGAAAACATCGTCGCGTTGTGCGACATCGACGATCAGAAGCTCGCGGCCGCGAAGCAGCAATTCCCTGGGGCCAAGACTTACAACGATTTCCGATCCCTTGTGGATCAGAAGGACATCGACGCCATCGTCGTCGCAACACCCGACCACACCCACGCCGTGGCCGCGGTCGCGGCCCTGCGAAGCGGTCGGCATCTCTACTGCGAAAAGCCCCTGGCTCGGACCATCTCGGAAACGCGCATCATCACCGACACGGCGATCAAAATGAAGCGTGTCACGCAGATCGGCACCCAAATTCACGCGGGCGCCAACTACCGCCGCGTGGTGGAACTTGTGAAAAGCGGAGCGATCGGGCCCGTCCGCGAAGTGCATGTCTGGGCCAGCGCCGTTTATGGGGACAAGCCAAAACCGCGCCCCATGCCCGTTCCCGCCCACATCCATTACGATCTGTGGCTGGGCCCGGCGGCGGAACAGCCGTACAGTTCCGATTTCATCCCGTTTTCATGGCGCAATTGGTGGGCTTTCGGCGGTGG
>CAZSXX010000641.1:0-1677 GCA_964611245.1 uncultured Verrucomicrobiota bacterium
AGCCTCCAAATACACCGCGCGCCTGCACGCCCTCTGGACTCTCGAAGGCTTGGACGCGCTCAAACTGGACACCATTCGCGAAGCGCTTCAAGACGAGCGTCCCGAAATTCGCGAGCACGCAATACGAGTCGCCGAGCAAACGCTCCGGTCAACCTCGGGGGACGCCGCTGAAGAAATGACAAGCTCCCTGCGAGCCGCGGTGGTTTCACTGGCCAACGATGTGGATGACCGGGTGCGCCTTAGGGTGGCTCTCGCGCTGGGCGCTTGGAGAGGCGCCGACCAACTCCAAGCCCTCGTGACCCTGGCCCGGCGCGATGCGACCAATTCCTGGCATGCCCTGGCGATCGCCAGCAGTTCCGGAGCTCAAACGAGCCAGTTGCTTGACGGATACAGTAAGTCGGTTTCCGAGGAGATCACTGAGCAAGAGCTGGCATTCCTGGACCAACTCGCCATTCTCGTGGGAGCGCGTGAATCGACCCCCGTAATCTTGAAGCACCTGGCCGCGGCGGAGAATCTGCCCCGGAACGTACAGGCCGCCATCCTGGCCGGAATGTTGGATGGCCGCCGAAAGCGGGATCGCGCCGGATCGTCTGCGCCCGGGGATTCAGGCGCGCCGCCGCTGAATCTCAGCCCGGTGATTCAAAAATTTGCTCTCACGGCTGGCGCGGAGGCCACCAACAACGCCATCTCCAAGCCTTCTCGGTTGCGTTGGATCCGGTTCCTTGGCGACGCGCGGCCCGCATTCGTCACAAATACCATGCTCTCCCTCTTGAATCCGGCTCAGGATGCAGACATCCGACTTCAAGCCTTGGGGTCATTGCTTTCCATGTCCGACGAAGCGATTGCCCGCGCTCTTGTCGAGGGCTGGGACGATTGGCCCAGAAATGTTCGCCGCCAGATCGTCACCAGCGCGCCGCGCGACCGCTTGCTCGCCGCCGCGCTGGTGGGCGGCCTTGAAAAAAGCATCATCCAACCCCTGGAGATTGATCCGGCCTCCCGGCAAGCACTGCTTAATATCGACGATGCCGCCTTGAAAACTCGGGCCGCAAAATGGCTTTTGAACTTCGCTTCTTCGGATCGCGAAAGCGTGATCAAGAAATTCCAACCTGCCCTCGGCTTGGAATCGGAAGCACGCAGAGGCGCGGCCCTGTTCGCAACTCGATGCCTGCCCTGCCATAAAATCCAAGACCGGGGAAGCCGCGTGGGTCCCGACTTGACAGGCGTCGCAGGCCACTCCAAGGAAACGCTCCTGTCGGATATTCTAGATCCGAACCGTCAATCCAACCCTGACTTCTTGGCTTACACCCTGACAACTATTTCCGGGGAGAGTTACACGGCGCTGATGGAAGATGAGACGCCGGCCTCAGTCACCCTCCGGATGGCGGGTTCGCCCGACTTGATCATCCCAAGACCGCAAATCAAAGAATTAAAAGCCACGGGCAAATCCCTAATGCCGGAGGGCCTGGAGCAAGGATTGAGCGCGCAAGACATGGCGGATTTGATCGAGTTCGCCCGCAAACCGGACAAATCCCTGCTCCCGCAAGAATGAACAGGAGCCGCCGAATAGGGCGACCCAACGTTCGTGCCGGGCGGCGTTTCTACCTTAAAACGGCAGTTGAACCTATTGAAGATTTGCAAAAGCCTGGATGAGAAAGGCTTGACGAAGAGGGAGGCATA
>CAZSXX010000642.1:0-1669 GCA_964611245.1 uncultured Verrucomicrobiota bacterium
TTTCAGCTTGGGGCGCGCCCGGAAGCCATATCTGTCATGGCATTCACCGACGGACACGTCGCGACCGAAAAGGTCTATTGGAATGGCGTTCCCGGGACGGAGCCCCGCGATTATGAGCCGCCCGCGCATTACGCGTATTCCTGGAGCGGCGAGTGAGGCAAGCCGGGTGGAAATCCCACGCTGCAATCGTTTGACCAAGGGCAATTGGGACGTAATCTGGGACCGATGGTGCGGTATGCATTTGGGCGGGCCTTGATGGCACTCGCAATTTTCCCGTCGCTTGCGGAGGGACCGGCGGACCCGGTTGCTCCGTTCATTGCGCATGTCGCAAAACACTGGAGCGGACGCGCCGCTTGGTCGATTGATTTCAAGGCATTCCACGGGGACCGCAGCGCGCTGCCGATCGGGGTTTTTGATTCAGGAATCGGCGGCTTGACAGTGATGGAGGCGATTCTGCAGCTCGACTCGTTTAACAATGAAACGCTTCGACCCGGGGCGGATGGAAAGCCGGATTTTGCGGGGGAGAGGTTTGTTTATCTGGGAGACCAGGCAAACATGCCTTACGGGAATTATCCCTCGGCCGGAAAGGCGGAATACCTGCGGGAGTTGGCGTTGAAAGACGCGGTGTTCTTGCTGGGCACACGTTGGCGGGCCGCCGTGGACAGCCCGGTCCGCAATGACAAGCCGCCGGTGAAGGCGATCGTCATCGCCTGCAACACGGCGACGGCGTACGCGTTGGAGGACATTCGGGCAGCGGTGAACCGATGGGGGTTGAACGTGCCAGTGATCGGCGTGGTGGAGGCGGGGGCCCGGGATGTGGCGGCGGCGTTGGCGGACGAAGGAAAGCCGCATGGCGTGGCTGTGATGGCGACGGTGGGAACCTGCGAGAGCAGGGCCTATCCGAGGGCGATCGCCCGGGCCACAGGGCAGGCGGGCAAGACTGCGCCGATAGTGGTTCAACAGGGAAGTGTAGGTTTGGCGGGCGCCATTGAAGGCAACCATGCTTTCGTTTCCGAGAACGCGGGGCGTTTGACTCCCTACAAGGGTCCCGTGGTCGATCCTGCGTTGATGCCGGTGTATCAGTTCTCCGCTGATGGATTGATACATGGCCGAGAGCTGAACTCGACGCTGAACTACGTGCGCTACGAGGTGGCGACGCTGCTTGAGAACCACCGGAGCGCCGGCGGAGCGCCGATCGACACGGTGGTCCTTGGCTGCACGCATTTCCCGTTGGTGCGCAAAGAATTCGCGGAAGCGTTCGAGCGGGTCCGCAGCTATGAGGGGTCTGATGGCAAACGCCCATACTCGTCGGTTGTGGCTGAGCGGCTGACTTTCATTGATCCGGCAAACTCCACGGCGCGCGAATTGTTTTTTGAGATGGCGAAAGCAAAGCTGCGGAACAGGGCAGGGGTTGTGTCCGCGCCGACGGTGGAATTCTTTGTGAGCGCGCCCAATCCGCAGGCAGCGGGCGTCAAATTGGCTGGGGATGGGTCATTGGACTCGGGCTATAAAACTTCCCGCGGGATCGGCCAGTTTGAGGTGGAGGACACCGTGGTGATTCCATTGACGCTGAAGACGTTGCCGATGAGCAGCGCCAAATTGATCGACGCGCTGCCGACGGTGGCGGCGGCGCTCAAAGAGCGGTGAATTCGGCGGTGATGCCGGAATC
>CAZSXX010000643.1:0-1662 GCA_964611245.1 uncultured Verrucomicrobiota bacterium
CGCAAATCCCGGGTCAGGACGTCGCGGATGTTCGTCCCCCCAATCAAAATCGCCCCCTCGTTCGGGTCATAAAAACGGAGCAGCAAATTCGTCAGCGTCGTTTTCCCCGATCCGCTCGCCCCCACCAACGCCACCAGTTTCCCGGTCGGCACGGTCAACTGGATGTTGCGCAGCACCATCTTCTCCCCGTAGGTGAACGAAACACGGTCAAACCGGATGTCGGCCCCATGCCCATCCAACGGCACCGGATGAAGAGGCTCCAGAACCGTGGTTTTGGTGGCCATCAATTCAAACACCCGCACGCTGGCCGATCGCGACGCCTCCAGGCTCGCGTGCAGCCGGATCACCGATTTCATCGGCCGGTACATCGCGATGATCGCGACGATCAGCGTCAAAAATTGCCCGCCGCTCGGCCTGACATCCGGCCGGTGCAGCGCGTAGGCGAGCAACAGCGCCACCCCCAGCGACCCCGCGAACTCCAGCATCGGGCCGGGAATCTCCATCGCCCGCACCATCCGCATGTAATCCGACACAAATCTCGACGCCGTCTTGTTGAAGTCAGCGGTCACCGCGGACTCCAGGTTGTACGCCTTCACAATCCGGTTCCCCGTGAAACTCTCGATCATGGCGTTCGCCAGATCCGCCGTCGTTCCCTGAATCGCCGCGGAGGCCTTGCGGTTCTTGCGCCCATACACCGCGATCGGCACCACGCAAATCGGGACCACGAAGAACGCGATCGCCGTCAGCTTCGGCTGCTGCCAAAAGAGGAACGCCATCATGCTGATCAGCGTGATCGGATCCTTGATCATCGTCGTCAGCGACACCCCGATCATCGACCGCATCGCCTCCGTGTCCCCCAACACCCGCGACATCAACTCCGCCGTGCGCGAACTGGTGAAAAAACTGGCCGGCAAATTCAGCAGGTGGTCGAACAGCTTCACCCGGAAATCCGTGATCGCCCGCATCGAAACCCACTGCAGCAAATAGACGTTCAAATACGTCACCAGGCCCCGGATCAGGAAAACCAGCGGGATCAGCGAAAGCAGCAATCCGGTTTGCCAAACGCTGGGGTCGACCGACCCCGGCCCATTGGTCATGTCGGACATCCAATCCCGCACGAACTGCGGCATCCGCTTCATCGGCGCGGATCCCGCGATCGACCCCTCGCGGAAAATCACCGCGTAGACAAACCCCACCGTCCCGACCATCAGCGGCTCCATCAGCCCCGCCAAAACGCCAAACATCACGCCCCCCGCCAGCCGCAGCCGATAGGGCCAGGCCAACCTGAGCAAGTTTCTTAGGAACCCCAACATTTTCGGGCCGCATCGTGCCTTGGGCATTCCCCGAACGCCATGCTTTTATCGCGCCACGCGGGTTCCTGTGCCCACCCCCTGCGCGAACTCAACGCCCCCATTGCAGCCGCCCAAAGCCTCTGGCAGAATGAAGGGATGTTCGACTTCCTCGCTGAATCTCCGCGGGATCGCGCCCGCCTCTGCGGGCCGGGGCACAGCCGCCGTGAGTTCCTCCAGATCGGCGCCCTCTCCGCCATCGGCCTCTCCCTGCCCCAGGCCCTCCGCGCCGCCCAGTCCGGCTCCGTCAAGCCCGGCAAGGAAAACGCCGCCTGCATCATGATCTTCAACCTCGGCGCGCCCAGCCAGCTCG
>CAZSXX010000644.1:0-1656 GCA_964611245.1 uncultured Verrucomicrobiota bacterium
AATGGAGGGGACACACGTTCGTTTCCATTTATTCGCCCATAAATTCGGAGTATCAGATTGCCGCCGACCAGATGCATTCGTCGCTGCGGGCGGAATACGGCGGGGTGTGGATGGGAAACCAGGACACCGCAAGACTTCGAGTGGAGCAGCTCGGGCAGGGTTTCGATGCCAGGGTATTCGTCCCAGTCTGGACCAGTCAATTGCTCGTCGCCGAATGGCTGCAGCCGGGAGTCATGCCCGTCATGGCGGCGCCCAGGGTGGGGCAGGACGAGGTGGTGCAATTGGCTCTGCAAAACAATTTGCCGCGGGCTGTTGGCCCCGTGCAGATCGTGTTCAGAGATCGCGTTTATCACGCGGCCAGCCTTGCCGCCAATGGATCGACGAATCTGGCGCTGGCGCCGGGTTCGGGTGAGCTCCTGGAAACATACGTGAAACGCTTGAGCGGCGAGTTTACAAGCAAGATCGACAATCGCCTGCGAGCGCTCGGCGACACGCAAAGCGGGCGGATCGATAATCTTGTGGAGGCGTCCATGGCGGCGAGTTTCACTGCCGCGGCCGCCGCTTCCCAAAACTCCGACGGACGTCATTTTGTGTACTCCCCCGGCTTCGATCTCCACCGCTTTAGCCAGCGTGGGGACGTGGTGCTTTTGATCTGGGACGCTAATCAGGGCGCCGCGGCGCCCTTCCTCAAGTTCGCCGTCAAAAGGACTCAAAAGAACTCCTTGCTGCGCATGGTCGTCCCCGTGCCAGCCCGGGGCGGCTAACCCCTGAATCCAATCCCGCAAGCACTCCCTCAGACCTCCGCATGCCTCGCCAACCATGAGCACGAGCCCGCATCCGCAAACTCCCATACCGGCCGTGCGCACCTACGACCTCACTCGCGCCTACGGGGCGATGACCGCTTTGAGCCAGCTCAATCTCACCGTGAATCGCGGCGATTTGTTCGGTTTTATCGGCTCCAATGGAGCTGGGAAAACCACAACGCTCCGGATCTTGGCCACGTTTTTGACGCCCTCGGAAGGGCGCGCGGAGATTCTCGGGAAGGACGTCGTTCGGGAGGCTGACTCCGTGCGGCACATGATCGGCTACATGCCGGATTTCTTCGGCGTTTACAAGGACATGGAAGTCACGGAATACCTGGATTTTTTCGGCGCCTGTTATCGGATCCCTTCCGGGAAACGTGAAAAAACCGTTGTGGATGTGCTGGAGTTGGTGGGGCTTTCGGAGAAGAAAGGATCCTTGATTGGCGCCCTCAGCCGCGGCATGCAGCAACGGCTGGGCCTCGCGCGCGTGCTGATCCACGACCCGCAATTGCTGCTTCTCGACGAGCCGGCCAGCGGCCTTGATCCCAGGGCCCGCATTGAAATGATGGCCATTCTTCAAGAACTCCAGCGCATGGGCAAAACCATCATTATTTCCTCGCACATTCTGAGCGAGCTCCAAAGCCTCTGCAACCGAGTCGCCATCATTGAGCTTGGGAAGCTTATCTATTGTGGCCCGGTGCAGGGAGCGCGCGATCAGATGGGCGTCGGCAGAACAATCTGGATCCAGACGGCCTCCGACCTGACCGGGGCCAAGGATCTTCTGGCGGTTCAGTCGGAGGTTGCCGCCGCCGAGATCGTCGAAGGCAAGCTGAAAGTCACCCTGAAGGATCAC
>CAZSXX010000645.1:0-1648 GCA_964611245.1 uncultured Verrucomicrobiota bacterium
CACGTCCCCGCCCCGAACGCCGTCATCAAACATCGGTTTCACGGTCCACAGCCCGTTTCCGCTGAGGCTGTCCAGCCGATGGAGCAGCTCCACTTTTGACAAGGCCTCGACAGAGCGCGCATTTACGGTGACTCGAACTTTCTGGTTCGGACGGGGCACCGCGGGCGTGTGCGACAGTTGGTCCAATTGAGGGGCGGGATGTTCCTGGTACTGTGAGTTGCGCCGGCCAGGGGAGCCAAGGTTCTCAGGGATCTCGAGTCGAAAACTGGCCGAAAAGCTGCGATCCCATGTCTGCGCGATGAGCCGGGGCGAGCCGGTGATCCATTTGCCGCTGAAAGACAGTGTGACCGCATCGTTGCGGTTCATGCCGACCGCGTCGATTTCAGCTTTGTTGACGCGGTTGTCGCCGCGGTCATCGGCGATCAAGTTGAGCTGTCCATTCTGAACAAAACTCTTCCAATGTGTTCCTTGGCATAGCCACCCGGAATCTCCGGCGCCGGTCGTGGACATCTGGCTGGCGCCCAAGAGCAGATTGGCTGATGAGCCGAAGCGAGAAAGCCTGATTTTATCCAAGACGACATGACCTTCCCCCGCGAGGAAGAGGTGGAGCTCCTTATAGTCCGTTGCCGCCCCCATCGCCCTAAGGACAGAGTAAACGCCCGTGGCGGCAAAGTTGCGAAACACGCCCTTCGCGCTTTCATCACTGTCTCGCCAGGCCGAGGCCCGGCTGTTATCAAGGGACGGATTGATCAATTCCAAACTGGATCCTCCCCCGCTCGCCCAGTCCGGCCAATCCCCTCCCGTGGCGTACCGCACCTCGTTCACCAAATTACCGAAGCGATCCTCGATCCTCAGAGTTTCGCCCAACTTGCTTAAACGACCGCTGTAGTCCCCCACGACAAATATGCTGCCGTAAACTCGGCGCAGCGTCGCGGCGCTGGCGCCGACGACGAGATACTCTCCGGCTGGGAGCTTCGTTCCATCAGGAAAGGCGAACCGCACCCCGCCTGAAATAGTCCAACCAGACAGATCGACAGCCTCGCTTCCACGATTGTAAAGCTCGATGAACTCTCCGGCGGCCTCGCCGGAAGGTGGAGAGCAAAAGATTTCGTTGATCACGACTCGACGCTCCCTTGCCGGCTCGTTCGGAACGGCCGGGGTTGCGTTGGTGGAGGCATACCATTCCGAATCCCCATCCAGCCCGCGCTGCACGGTTATCCCGGGCCGCAGCGCCAGCCGGCCTCCGTCCAAAAACACGCCCTCTTCGCTCGACAGCGAAAGAAGAACCGTTGTCCCTGATATTATCTTCCCCACATCGAATACCGCGAGGCCTCTCGCGGGCACTTCACCGTTGAGGGGGATCTTCCCCGCTATGCCGCGATCGAGTTGAAGGACCACGCCGTTGAGGGACACTTGAAAAGGATTCGGATTAAGAACTTCCACCCAGTCCACGCGCGACGCTCCGAACCGCACTTCGTTTATCTGGACCGGTCTTGGATTGGATGCGCTTCCTGATTGATTGGGCCGGGCGGGCGTCGGGATGGAAACTCTGACCCAAGTGGACCCTCCATCGGTTTGGCGCGCGACGGAACTTCCGCCTTCCGGAACAGGAACTTTCATGGCGCAAACAGGTGTGAGTCCATCAGGG
>CAZSXX010000646.1:0-1633 GCA_964611245.1 uncultured Verrucomicrobiota bacterium
CTCTCCTCCTTGTCACTCAAAAAGGACGTGATCTCCGGACGCTGCAACCGCCGCATTGCCAGCAAGGCCCCCAAGCGCACGGAGAGCGATGCGTCTCCGCCAAGCCTCTTGAGTCCCTCCACATCTCCCAATCGTGTCAGCGCCATCACCGCCGCGTGTCTCAGGTACACATCCTCGTCGCCATTTTCTCTCAGCAACTTTACGATCGATCCTAGCGCGTCCGGACGACTCAGCTTCCCGAGAGCTTGGACCGCAAAAAAACGGACCCTTGCGGACGAATCTCCCAGGAGGCGAACCAACGCCTCATATGCCGGGATGTGGCGGCCGTCCCCCACCACTCGGGCGGCTTGCGCGCGGACCTCGGCGTCCGCATCTGCAAGAAGTGGCACGAGGGGAGCCAAGGCTTCCGCGACCACAGGAACAGGGATCTGGGATCTCACTTGAGAAATCTGGCCGAGCCCCCAGATGGCGTGAAGCCGTGCCAGTTGCCGAGTGTCTTTTCGGGCCACTTCCGATAAAACTTTCACGCTGGGAGAGCCCTTGCGGGCGAGTGCGAACTGTGCGGCCTGCCTGACACGCATGTCTGAATGCCCCAGCAGAGCGCTCAGTTCACGTGTGGATCGCTTCGACATGCCGACCCTGATCAGTTTGCCGGTGTCCATCGCGGCGGCTGACGCCGACACTTCGGGTTGGTGCAGCCGATAAATCCGCCCCTTGCCCGTGAGGCCCCATCCATGCACCCAATCGCAGACGAACACCCCGGCATCGGGTCCAAACTCCACATCCGTCGCGAGAATATTCCAGGCGAACTGTTTCTGATCCACGAGCTCGAATGAAGCGCCTTTCGGCCGCACCGCAAACGAATACACCCCGCTGTTGGCGGCCCCTCCCTTGAAATCCACGAGGAAAAAGTGCTCCGCATACTCGCTTGGCAGGCCGGTGCCGGGATAATAAGCGAGGCCTGACGGACCGTTTGCCACGTTTGCGATCGGCGGAACAATCGACGCCGATTGTCCGGGGTGCTGCGGATGCCACAGTTTTTCAGCGTTAAACGGGCCGCGCGAATAGGGGCGCTCCAAAAACTGATAGCCGATCCGCCAACCACTGTCGCCGCCCTCCACGACATACACCCAGCGAGCCTTGTCGCCGCTATCGGAGTTGTTATCACCGGTCCACAGATTCCCAAATTGATCAAACGCCAACTCCTGGGGATTGCGGAGCCCAAAGGCGTACATCTCCAAGTCGGATCCGTCCGGATTGCAGCGGAACACGGCGCCCGTGTCGGTTCTGCCCACCGTTCGCCCTTCGACCGTCACCGATGCGCCTCGATCACCAACGCTGAAGTAAAGCCGTCCATCGGGCCCGAAACAGAGCCCGTGCAGATCGTGGCCCAAAAAACCGACGCGCACTCCATAGCCCCGATGCAGCGACGCGCGCGTGTCCGCGATCCCATCTCCATTGAGGTCCTTTAACATCCACACGCTGGGGATATTCGCGAAGTAGACCACCCCTTCGCGAGCCAGCACCCCTGCCGCGATGCCATCGAGGTAATCATTGAAGCCGCCGGCAAACACGGTCGAGGTGTCCACTTTCCCGTCGCCATCCTTGTCGGCCAGCATTTTGACACGATCGG
>CAZSXX010000647.1:0-1630 GCA_964611245.1 uncultured Verrucomicrobiota bacterium
TGTCCTCTCCAAAATCGTAATTTGGACAGGCTGGAAAGCCTGTCCCCACGTACCCCCCGGCATTTTGAGGCAAGGCGCCACGCGGGCCCTAAACGAATTCGGAAGGAGACCTCATGCCCCCAACCCATGCCAAGTGCATCGGCATCCTCACTTCGGGCGGCGATTGCCCGGGGCTCAACGCTGCAATAAGAGGGATCGCCAAACCAGCGATGAGCGATTTTCACATCGAAGTCATCGGCATCGAAAAGGGCTTCCGCGGCCTCGTGGAAAACCATGCGCGCGTCCTGCATTTGCAGGATGTGACCGGCATCCTTTCCTCGGGTGGCACGATTCTCGGCACGAGCCGGGAGAAACCACACAAGATGCCCTTGCCCAACGGCGAAACGATCGACATGACCACGCGGGGCGTCGAGACGTACAACCGCCTCGGCCTGGACTGCCTGGTATGCCTGGGAGGCAACGGCACGCACAAGGTTGCTTACAATCTGACGAAATTCGGACTCAACGTCATCGGATTGCCCAAGACCATCGACAACGATCTGGCGGAGACCGACATCACCTTCGGGTTCAACTCGGCCGTGACCACGGCGGCCGAGGCGATCGATCGGCTCTACTCGACGGCCGAGGCGCACCTGCGCGTCATGGTCATCGAATTGATGGGGCACAACGCCGGGTGGCTCGCCCTGACCGCGGGTCTGGCGGGGGGAGCCGATATTATTCTGATACCGGAAATCCCCTATGACATCGGCAGCATCTGCCAGCACCTGACCGAACGGCGTCGGCGCGGCAAGTGGTTCAGCATCATCGCCGTCGCCGAAGGCGCCAAGCCAAAGGCAAGCGGTCTTCCGGATGATGACCGAAAGCCCAGGGAGAAAAAGAAAAAAAAGGGCAAGGAAAAGGAAAAAAAGAAAAAGGATCCACAGCGGCGCAGCGATCCGGAAGTCGATGGCCGCGTCAGCGCCGCCGTGGCCCGGGAGATCAGCCACCGGCTGGGCATGGATACGCGCGTCACCGTGCTTGGCCACCTCCAGCGCGGCGGCGTTCCGACACCCTTTGACCGCGTGCTGGCAACACGCTTTGGGACCTTTGCCGCCGAAATGTTGGCGGAGGGACATTACAACCAAATGGTTTGCATGAAAGGTTCGGAGGTGACGTCGGTCCCGCTCGAAAAGGTCGCCGGGCGAACCAAACTGGTGCCGCTCGATCACCCGTTAATCCGCTCGGCGCGCCGCGTGGGGACGAACTTCGGGGATTGAAGGCCGCGGCGTTCGTTTGGCGCCGCCGGGGGCTTTGCCTCAAAACTCCCAATCCTCAATGATCAAAATCCAAACAAAACCCAAATCTCGAGAACTTGAATTCCAACCCGTTTCGCCATTTGGGTTTGTGAGTTGGAGATTTGGGTTATTTGGGATTTTTTTGAGTTTTGATGCTTGAGATTTGAGTTTTGGGGCAAAGCCCCCGCCGGGCGCCCTGCGCCTCCGGGCTTATCGCCGCAAACGTTCCACTTCCATCTCCAGCGCCGTGATCCTCTCGCGCAAATGCGCCAGTTCGACGCGAAGCTTTTCCAGCATGTCCGCCTGTTCGATCAAACGTTCATATTCCGAGGCGGCGTCGCGGACGGCATCCTCCA
>CAZSXX010000648.1:0-1605 GCA_964611245.1 uncultured Verrucomicrobiota bacterium
TGGAAACGATATCCAGGGCATTCTCGAGCGTTTGGCCACCCATGTTGAGTTGGAATATCCGCCCGCCAGGAAGGGAGATGTAGGGTTCAATGAAGTGAAGTGTGACCTGGTACTGGCCGTCCGGGACTGCCATGTCGTATTGCAGTTTATTGCCCAACCCTTCCGCCGCCACGGCGACGTCCTTGTAAATAGCCGACGGCGCGGATGCGGACAAGGCCGTAACGTCGATCGGGTCTGCGACATCAAACACGCCTCCTGAAACCGTGGGAAAGCGGTCTTTGAGCCAAAGCCCGTTGCCGGGGCCGCCCGCGTTCACGAGCGCCACGGGCTGGGACGAGGAAAGCCCGCTGATTTGCCAAGAAATTAGGGTTTCGCGCCCAACCTGGACTTTATTCCATCCGTTGGGATCGATCAGCAAGACCCTCGATGTGGGGCCGGGAGTTGCTTCGGGCGTGTTGCCATAAGCCCCCAAATCGACCCGATTGCCGTTGGGTTGCGGCTCGCTTAAGTAAGCGGATTCAGGCGAGCCAGCATCGATTCCGGGCGATGTCAGGCGCAAGTGGAATTCATCGTCGGCGCCGCCATCGACTGTAGTCTGGGGGTTGTATCCCAGCAGGTTGTCCGCCCCATCCGCGTCCGCGAATTCGGGATCGGCGCTCAAACTATGGGCATCGGCGCCAATCTCGTAGAACCAATCCTGAAGTGTGTCGAAGGCGCGGCCCTGCCAGCGGGCCAGGTGGGCGCCGTTGAATACGTGAAAGAGATTGTGATCGCTGTGGAAACCGGCCTGGCTATCAGCCGCGATCTCCAATCCGGCGCCACCGCGAAGCTGGAAGATGTTATCGCGAACAACAGCTCCCGAAACACCATTGTCCAAGGCGATGCCAGCACCCGTGGCGACCAGGAAAGTGTTGTTGCGCAGATCGGGATCCCTGAATTCCGTACCGGACGCGGCCAATCCCGCGATGGTGTTGGCGTAAATGATATTATTGGATATGGCACCCGAGAAACGGCTGACGGCCAGCTTGACGCCGACGGCATTGGAGTAAATGCGGTTCCTGAGGATCTGATCTTCATTCCCGCTGAGGCGCACTCCGGTATCATTGTTGAACACTCGGCTTCCCTGCACCCTCCCGTCCTTCGACTCGATGCCCACGAGGTTATTGTAGAGAGTGCTGTCCAACACCGCGGCGCCTTGTTCCAGCCAGGCTCCCACCCGGCCCGCGCCCTGGTGATTGTAAACGCGAGACCCCGTCACAGTCGACGGTCCTTGCAGATAAAGCCCCGCCTTGCCGTTGTCGTGAATCTGGGAGTTGGAAACGGTCAGTGCTAATCGATCTCCGACCGCGCTCACGCCGTAGCGGGCGGCTCCGAAGATTTCGACGTTCTCCACGGCCACTCGAGTAGGAACAGTGGCTGCTTGAGCCACCAATGCGTCGAACCCTCCCGAAAACCGCAGGTTCTTGAACGCGATTTGCACCCCCTCACCCACTCGGAACAGAACCGCGTCCGAGCCCTGGTTTCCGCGATCGAAGAGCGGGCGCGCTTCAACTCCCGCCCTCGAGGCGCCTTCGAAGACTACCCCGTTGAGCGCGGGAGTGATCT
>CAZSXX010000649.1:0-1601 GCA_964611245.1 uncultured Verrucomicrobiota bacterium
GGCTGGGCCATTCGCCCTGGGAGCCGAAGTCGTTGATGGTGTTGACGAGGCCCTGGCCGAAGAACATGGCCCAGTAGCGGTTGACGGTGACGCGGGCGGTGAGGGGCTGTTTTTTGTCGACGAGCCAGCGGGCGAGGGTGAGGCGGGTGGGGGAGCCTTCGAGGGGGGGGAGGAAGGATGGGGTGGCGGCGGAGACTTTTTCGCCGGGGTTGCGGAAGTCGCCGCGGGTGAGGATGAAGGTGTCGCGGCCTGGGGTCATTTCCTCCATGATCATGGTGCTGGGGATCTGGGAGTACATTTCGTCCTTTTCGCGGCGGGCCTTGGCGAGGGCGGCCTCGGAGCGGAGGAAGTCGATGGCGTAGTTTTCCTTGTAGAATCGGGCGAGGTCGGCGCGCTCGGGGTCGGAGCGGTGGCCGCGTGATTTGGCGAGGATGGGCAGGTAGCCTTCGAGGGTGAGGAGGCGGGAATCCTCGGCGGAGAGGACGCGGGAGTAGAATTTGAGGTGGTCGAGGAGGCCGGAGTAGTCGGACTGGGCGTGGCGGGCGCCGAGGCGGAGGGGTTCGGCGTTGCGGATGGTGTCCTTGAGTTGGTCTTTCTCGACTTCGAGGTCGCGGGGCTTGCCGTTGACGTAGATTTTGAGGCCGGAGGCCTTGCCGGAGCCGTCGGAGGTGGCGAGGATGTGGACCCACTGGTTTTGGGGGAATTGTTCCTTGGTGCGGACTTTGAGGGCGTTGTCGGGCCAGGTGTTGACGAGGTGGATGTTGAGGCGGGCGTCGGCGAGGAGGAGGTCAAAGCCGCGGAAGCCGGGGGCAGGCTCCATTTTGCTGAGGATGGTGCCGTTGCGTCCGTCGAAATTGATCCAGGCGGAGATGCTGAAGGAGTTGGTGCGTTCGAGGTTGAGGGCGCCGGAGAATTCGAGGTGGTTTTTGCCGGGGAGCTTGAGGGCGGAGCCGAGGCGGCCGGGGACGAATTCGAGGGCGTTGGTGGCGGCTGTTTTGGGGTCGAGGAGGCGGATGCCGGAGACCAATTCGGGGCGGCCATCAAAGGCGGCGCCGGCGAGGAGGGATTCGTCGGAGAGGGAGGCGGGGGGGCGGGCGGCGAGCTCGCGCTCCCATTTTTCCTGGGTTTCGCCGAGCTCGTTGGCGCGGTCCTGGAGGGTTTTTTCGCCGTCTTTGACGCGGAAATCGAGTTCGACAAATTTCAGGGCCTGCTCGACGGAGGGGACGGGGAGGCGGGGCGGGGGATTGTCGGTGCGGATGCGGTCGAGGCCTTTTTCGGGGACGTTGTGGAAGAAGGCGTAGAACTGGTAGAAATCCTTGGTTTTGATGGGGTCGTATTTGTGGTCGTGGCATTCGGCGCAGCCGAGGGTGACGCCGAGCCAGACGGAGCCGAGGGTGGTGACGCGGTCGGCGACATATTTGTTGAGGTATTCGTCGGGGTCGGCGCCGCCTTCGTCGTTGGTCATGTTGTTGCGGACGAAGCCGGTGGCGATGCGCTGCGATTGTGTTGGGTTAGGCAATAAGTCGCCCGCAAGTTGTTCAACCGTGAACTCATCATAAGGCTTGTTGTCGTTGAACGCCTTGATGACCCAATCGCGCCAG
>CAZSXX010000650.1:0-1591 GCA_964611245.1 uncultured Verrucomicrobiota bacterium
TTGCGGCTACCGGCGCCATCGCACGGACTGCGGCGAACGTTCGCGGAGGGGCCAGAAGCCCGGTGTCGGGGCTCATCCACTCTATGACGCTCTTGGGTGTGGTTTTTGTGGCGGCGCCCTGGGCTCAGTTTATCCCTCTGGCCACGTTGGCGGGGATCCTGATGACCGTGGCACTGCGCATGGCCGAGTGGGACAATTTCCACACGTTATGGCAAGGGCCGCGCACCGATTTCGCCGTGATGCTCGCCGCCCTGACGCTGACCGTTGTGTTCGATTTGACGGCGGGCGTGGGCGCGGGTTTGCTGATGGCGACCGTCATGTTCGTCCGCCGCATGGAGGAGATTTCGCACGTTCACTTGCTGACCCCGGACAATGACCCGGAGCTGGACGGGGGAGACTCCCTTCGCGGCCGAGAGGTTCCCGAAGGAGTCGTGCTCTACCGGTTTCACGGCCCATTCTTTTTCGCGGCCGCTGACAAGCTCGAAGGCGCGTTGCGCGGCTCGGGAGGACGGCCCAAGGCGGTTATTTTTCGCATGCGTTACGTGCCCGCCATGGACGGCACCGGACTTCAAGCCTTTCGGACAAACGTGCGCAAGATGCGGCGGGACAAGGTTCATGTACTGTTGACTGGGGTGCAGCCCCAGCCCATGAAAGTCATGTTTGAATCCGGTCTCGCGGATGAGATCGGATTAGACTTTTTCTGCGCCGACGTCGAGGAAGCGCTGGCTGTTAGCAAAAAATTGCTGGATCAGGACGCGCCGCGGCAAAAGGCCTGACGCCCGGTTTCGGGTTGGGAACATGACGTTCCGGAGAACCAGGGCACGGTCCCTTAGCCAAGGAGCCAGGTAAGTCCTGCCGGTTCGCGTGACTGGCGACCGGACCTTTCTGCGAGTGGACATCGGGTTCGATTCTCCCGGAATTCGCACATTCAAAGATTGGCAGGCCCGCTATTTTTGAGACACTCGTTCCCACATGATTCCTTGTCGAAGTCTCCTCGTGATCGGATTTCTGGCGTCCCTGGCGGCGCATGGCGGGGCGTATCCGGGGCGCAACTTGGCGCAGTCCTTCGGCTATCCAGATGGCACGGCGGACTTGGGTGATGGATCGACGCTGGGTTTAGAGCGGACGCCCCCGGGCGCCGGACCTGTGGGGATTATCATGAACTCCGGGCTTGTCCTTTCAGAGAGAAACACCCTTCACACCATCGCTTCCTTTAAACTGCCCGACCTCGATCCCGCGAATGTGATTCGGAGCCTGGATGTGAGCTTGGGCGTGGCGATGGACAAGGATGCTGGCGCTCCCGCCGGAGAGGGATGGTCGCTGAATTTTGGGCGGATCCCGCGGGATAATGGGACCGGCGAGAATGGCTTTTCGCCATTGCCGGGAGGATTAACGGTCGCGTTCGACACGGGCGGCGAAGCGGGGGATCCGTCGTCCATCGAAGTGTTCGTCGGAGGCGTCACCGTCGCGAATTTTCCAATCACATTCGCCCATGGATTCGTCCTCAGAAGTTTGCTGGTTCATTGGGATCAAACGGGGCTGGACGTGTCTTATGACGGGAGGGTGGTTTTCGTGGATTTGCCCACGCCTG
>CAZSXX010000651.1:0-1587 GCA_964611245.1 uncultured Verrucomicrobiota bacterium
GCGGTTTCGGGCAGAAACAACGTGGAGAAGTTCGTCGGATTTCCCGTCGCCGTCACGTGGAAGCTGAAGGGCTGACCCAGAAATGCCATGGCGTTCGTCGCGCTAGTGAATCGAGGCAACTGGGGAAGAATCCTTAAAGCCAATGTCGCGGATCTGGCGCCACCCTCGTTGCTAGCGGTGAGGGTCACGGACCCCTCAAATGGACTCATCGGCATTCCGGAGATCACGCCGGAGTTGGAGGAGATCGAGAGCCCCTGCGGCAAACCCGCTGCGCCAAAGTTGGTGGGGTCGCCGCTGGCCGTGATTTCATAATGAAAAGGCTTGTCCACCGCTCCGGTTGCGTTCAATGAACCGATAATCCGGGGCGGCGTGACGCGGGTCTCGAATGCATCCAACCAAACTCCATCAGTGCTGGTGACGACGCGGCCTTCGGAGAACCCACCAGTTGCGATGAAGAACCTGGAACTCGAGTTCAAGGTCCAATCCAACGGCGCTTACGTGCGCAAAGTCTGCCAGGCATCGCCATTGGCAGGCCCGTCCGCGTCGTACTCGGCATGGAATGTGGCTGTGGCATGGTCCCAGCGGAGCCTGAGTGTCGCGGAGGTTGACGCCGTGGTGGCGGATCGATCCAGCGCTCCCCCATTCTCGCCCACGACTGAGAGGAACTGCCGGTACAACGCGCCTGTCGCGGAGCGGCCGGCTTCGAGTTCTATTGAAATGGCTTCTTTCAAGTTGTCGGCGTGGAATGCCACAATCCGCAAGGCCGTCAATCCTTCGGAAGGAAAAACGATGCTCGGCACACTCACATGCACTCGTGCCTCCCAATCCGTTTTACTCCGGGCCAACCCACCATGCCAGACGCGGTGACCCTCGGTCGGATTTGTTGTGGCCGAAACAAATTCGAGCCGCGCGTTGCGTTGATCCAACGCCCCGGCTGCGGAAAAATCGGATTCCCCCCAGCGGACAGAATCACGGGCATCATCGTTGAAACCGTCGTCACCCACCAAGCCTGGGGGACTTGCGGCTGAATCCCCAGGGATGTGATGAGGGGCGGCAATTTCGAGACGCTGAACGTACCGTCCACCGACCCCGTTGCGCCATCCACAGACACAAAGCTGTTCTTGAAGGTTCCGTTGGTCGCGGTGTTGAATGTCAGTGTCACTGCATCGCGATCACCCGCCCCGTCCGCTGGGTACGCGCGCGTGAGTGCGAGTCGGGCAGTGGCGGTGGCGAGCTTCGTGTGAGTGTACGTTCCACCTCCGTTTCCGGCGATGTTCGCATAGGTTAAGTCCGACCGAAACGAATTCTCGAACTGCTCGCCCGCTTCCGACCCGGTGGTAATGGTTCCGCGAACCATGTAGCCGGCGATGCTGGTCGGCGATTGCGCGAACAGTGAAGGTGCGTATGCAATCCATAACCAGGTGAATACCCAACACGCCGCAATTTGTCGGATTTCATGTGATTTCCAAAACGAATACTGCCTACTTTTGATTTGGGTTATCAAGCGGGGCACAGGCTAGCCAACAGTGGGTGCTGGACCAAGGAAAAGTTCAGATCGAAATGTGGAGATTGCATGAGGTGTATGAA
>CAZSXX010000652.1:0-1583 GCA_964611245.1 uncultured Verrucomicrobiota bacterium
CTCGCTGGATGCGTACTGCCAGAACCATGGGATTCAGCCCCAGTTCGTCAAAATTGATGTCGAGGGAGCCGAGTTTGAAGTCCTTCGCGGCGCCAGGGGCTTGATGCGGTCCTTGGGGCGTCCCCTGCGATGCTTCGTGGAATTGCATCCCTCAGTTTGGACAAGTCAGGGCCGCGGGAAGAAGGAGTGGTTGGCGCTCTTGGACGAACTGTCGCTTGCCATGGTGATGATCGCGCCGGGCTTCGATCCGTGGCACGAGGAGGGAGTGTGCGTGGAACTCGTTCCCAAGTCGGGCGCGACGACATCGGGGGCCATTGTTCCAGGTGAAAATACTGATCGTTAACGACGGAGCCGGAGACGGAGGAGGAGTCGAAACGTACTTGCGATCAGTGGCCTCGAGCCTGGGCGCAAGGGGTCACGAACTTGTGTTCGGATACTGCGTTGGAGAACCGTCTGGCATGGCGCCTCACGTCAGCCGCTGCATTCGGCTCGATGCGCGAACGGATCGGCTCGTTCCGACAGGCTGGGGAAACGACGGCTTCGACCTCTGCTTCTCGCACAACATGAGGTTTCTGGACGTCGAGAGATTGTTGCTGGGCCGTTATCCCGTTGTGAAGTTCATGCACGGCTATTTCGGGACGTGCGTGTCGGGACTCAAATCAACATCCCTCGGCCACATCCAAACGTGCCAGCGGCGTTTCAGCGCGCGATGCCTGGCGCATTATTTCATCAGAGGCTGCGGACAACGAACATTGGGCGCTTGTTTCTCCGGTTATCACTGGGCTCGCGAACAACTCCGGCTCTTGAGCCAGTATGCGGCGGTGGTCGTCGCCAGCGGGCACATGCGCGAGGAATACATGCGGCATGGGGTCCAACCAACTCGCATCACGTCAATCCCCCTGTTTGGAGATCCTCCCGATGCGGCGCTCTCGGTCCCCGCGCCGGCAGCGGCGCATACGGATTCCAATGGACGGCACCGGCTCGTTTTCATTGGGCGAATGACGTCATTGAAAGGGCCTCAGTTGCTCGCAAAGGCGGTTGTGGTGGCCATGCGAAAACTCGGGAGAAAGATCCAGATGGACTTCATCGGCGATGGACCCTTGTTGGCGTCTTGCAAAGAGGCGGCTCAAAAAGACGGGATCGAAGGCGTATTTCATGGCTGGCTTGAGGGCGAAGCGAAGTTGGCCGCTCTGGACGGCGCTTGCGGCCTGGTTATGCCGAGCCTCTGGCCTGAACCCTTCGGTTTGGTCGGCCTTGAATGCGCCCGGTTCGGAATCCCCAGCGCGGCGTTTGATGTGGGCGGCATCTCGGAATGGCTCCATGACGGCGCCAATGGAATCCTGGCCAAAAGTGATCCCCCCACCGCCGAGTCGATGGGAGACGCCATCGTGGATTTGATCCGCGACGAATCAAAGTGGCTAGGCTTCAGGTCCGGCGCGATGCAAATGGCGTCGGACTTCACCCTGGACCGCCATGCGCGGAGACTGCTGAGCGTGCTTGAGCAAGTCCGAAACTGAATCATGGCACTTGGTCACGGGGGAGTACCCTCCCCTGAGGGGTGGAGTGGGAGACTTCTCCGCAAC
>CAZSXX010000653.1:0-1572 GCA_964611245.1 uncultured Verrucomicrobiota bacterium
CTGGACGGCCCCTCCGGTGCGGCGGCGGATTTCACGGACCTGCACGCGTGGTGCGAGGTGTATTTGCCGGGGGCGGGTTGGGTGGGGCTGGACCCGACGTCCGGGCTGCTGGCGGGCGAGGGGCACCTGCCCTTGGCGTGCAGCGCGGCGCCGACGGACGCCGCCCCGATCACGGGGGCGACCGACGAATGCAAATGCGAATTTGGACACGAGATGAGCGTGCGGCGGGTGTTTGAGTCGCCGCGCGTGACGAAGCCGTACACGGAGGGACAGTGGAAGGAGATCGAGGCGTTGGGGCATGGGATCGACGCGGCGCTGGAGCGGAATGACGTGCGCCTGACGATGGGGGGGGAGCCGACGTTCATTTCGATCGACGACATGGATGGCGAGGAATGGAATTTCACCGCGGTGGGGCCGGAGAAACGGCGGCTTTCCGGCGAATTGATCCGGCGGCTGAAAACGCGGTTTGCCCCCGGGGGGCTGCTCCATTATGGGCAGGGGAAGTGGTATCCCGGGGAGTCGCTGCCGCGGTGGGCGCTGGCTTGTTATTGGCGGAAGGATGGGGAGCCGATTTGGCGGGACGAGAGCTTGTTCGCGGATGAATCGGCTGCGACAAAACACACGGAAGTTGAAGCCCAGCGCTTTGCGGCGCAGCTTGCGCAGGTCCTCGGCGTCAAAGTGCGTCACGTCATCCCAGCCCATGAGGACGCGTGGTATTACCTGTGGAGGGAGCGGAAACTCCCGTCGAATGTCGACCCCCTCCAGTCGCGGCTGGAGGACGCGGAGGAGCGGGCGCGGCTGGCCAGGATTTTCAGCCAGGGGCTGGGCAAAGCGGCGGGCTATGTTTTGCCGCTGCGCCGTTCGGCGGGATCCGCCCGGGGGTGGGCGAGCGGATCGTGGTTTTTGAGGGACGAACATCTTTTCCTGCTGCCGGGCGATTCGCCGATGGGGCTTCGGCTGCCGCTGGATTCGCTGCCGTGGGTGGCGAAATCGGACTTTCCCTACTTGCATGGAGTGGATCCATCGCAGCCGAGGCCGACGCTGGAGCCGCGCGCGCCATCAAGGGCGGCGCCGTCGGCCCACAGCGGGGCGATCGAACCGGTGTTGCAGGGGCCGAATGCCCCCCGCGCTCCGTTGGAGAAACGGCCTTCGCCTGGGGAATCCGCGGATTGGGTGATCCGGACGGCGCTGTGCGTGGAGGCGCGGGAGGGACGGCTCCATATCTTCATGCCGCCAGTTGAAAAGACGGAAGATTACCTCGACCTGATCGAGGCGGTGGAGGAGACGGCCCGCATGCTGGGGCTGCCGGTGGTGATCGAAGGGTCGGCGCCGCCGCATGACCCACGGTTGAGCCATATCAAGGTGACGCCCGACCCGGGGGTGATCGAGGTGAACCTGCATCCGGCGTCGAACTGGCAGGAACTCATGCACAACACCACGACGTTGTATGAGGAGGCGCGGTTGGCGCGGCTGGGCGCGGAGAAATTCATGATCGACGGGCGGCATGTTGGGACCGGGGGCGGCAACCATGTGGTCATTGGGGGCGCCACGCCGGGAGACAGCCCGATCTTG
>CAZSXX010000654.1:0-1563 GCA_964611245.1 uncultured Verrucomicrobiota bacterium
TTACATTTACCACGTGACGCGGTTTGGGTTCCGGCCGAGCAAGGTGGCGTATTTGGCGCTGCACGCGTGGGGCGACGAAAACCGGGGGCAGTGGCCGGACCTGCTGCCGACGGAGCGGCGGCGGGCCTATGATTTGCCGACGATCAAGAAATGGCTGGAGCTCTTTTTGCGCCGTTTTTTCAAGACGAGCCAGTTCAAGCGGTCGTGCATCCCGAATGGGCCGAAGGTGGGATCGGGGGGGAGCCTTTCGCCGCGCGGGGATTGGCGCGCGCCGAGCGATTCGGAGGCGACGGTGTGGCTGGAGGAGCTGCGGCGGAACGTTCCGGATTGAGGGAGGCGGGGCGCGTTATTTCAGGGCGCAGGGAATGAGGACAGTTTCGTCGTCATACATGAAGGAGTAGCCGCCGGTGGCGAAATTGGGGACGTCGGCGATGGTGGCCTGGCCTTCGGGCGAGGCGAGGATGGAATCGAAGTCGCCGCGGGCGTCGGCGTACAGGCCGACGATCATGTAGTACGGCGCCGGTTCGCCGGGCACGGCGGGCTGGCATTTCCCGATGGTCCAGCCTTTGAGGCCCTTCATCTTCCGGGCGATCGGGATGTGGACCTCGTGATAGTACCGGTCAAACTCCGCAGGATCCCGCGGATGGCCGTAGAGGACGGTGAGGCGGCACATAGGCGGGGAGGATCAGGCGGTCCAACTGGCGCGGGGTGGGCGCTGCACCCAGGCGTTGAGCTCAGGCAGGTTGGTGACTTTCATTTTCGGGCCGTCCCACATGACTTTTTTGCCCGCGCCCGCCTTCATGGCGAGGTTGCCGAGGATGGCGAACTCGGTGAGGCGTGTCCCGTATTCAAACGGAACGGCGGTTTCGGTTTTGCCTTCGCGGACGGCGGTGAGGAAATCCTCGAAGACCATTTTCGGGCGGGGCAGGGTTTGGGGCGGAGCGGGGATCTCCTTCATTTTGGCGTAGGGGACGACGTGCATTTTGTCGCCATAGGTGCCGGTGAAAATGACGCCTTTGTCGCCGACGTAGAGGGTGCCGCTGTCGCCGCCGTCGAGCTCCTCGTCCGGATACTGCCTGCGCAAATCGAGGAGGAGCGGGGGAAGGTGGCGGTCGTCGCCCTGGGCGGCACGCAGGTTGCCCTGGGGCTTGCCGGTGGTGGTGGGATTGAGGCCCTCATACCAATAAACCTTGAGCGGGGGCATGCCCTCGCGGGCGGGGATGTCCCAGCGGACGCGGCTGCCCATGGGGTAGCGCTCGTCGCTGCCGCCGCGCAGTTGCTCGGCCTCGATGCTGGTGGGATGGCCGCATTTCAAGGCCCAATAGACGCCGTCAAGGACATGGCAGCCCATGTTGCCGATGGAGCCGTTGCCGAAATCGTACCAGCCGTGCCAACTGTGGGGATGGAGGTCGGAGTGGTATTCGCGGTAGGGGGCGGGGCCGATCCATTCATCCCAATGCAAGCCTTCGGGCACGGGGATTTGCGGGGGCCGGGGGCCTTCGCCGCCGTTGGCGCGATTGGTCCAGCTATGGGTTTCGGTGACGTTGCCGATGACCCCGGCCC
>CAZSXX010000655.1:0-1551 GCA_964611245.1 uncultured Verrucomicrobiota bacterium
AGCGTCACCGACCCGAGCTGCCCGGCCCGGGCCAAGGACGCCGTCTCGCCAATGTGCCCGAGCAGCAGGTTCGCGGTCTTCACCTCCTCCGCGCTCCCCGCGAACGCCTGCGCGACCGCCTCCTCCACCAACCCCTCCTTCAAGCCGATCCGCAGGTCGCCCGTCAGCACCTTGACCAGGAATTTCCCCTCCAGCGGCGAGCAACTCTCCAGCGCGGCGGAGAAGAATGGCTCCTTCTGGCGCGGCCCCTTCGCCCCGTGCAGGTTGCGGAACAGCGTGTCCACAGCCTCCATCGAGAGGGCTCCGCCCGGATGCCCGCTTGGCCGCAGGGCCTCAAACGTCGTCTCCCCCAAGTCGCTGTGCTTCAGGTACAGCTGCCCGAACTCCGCCTCGGTCAGGTTCCCCGCCGCGCAAAGCGCGCCCCGGATGAGCGCCCAGCCGAGCTGCAGCGATTTGTTTTCGCTCCCGGCGAACGGCGCGCCCGTGAACCACACCGCCGCGCACGCCAGCGCCCGGCCCTCCAGCCCCCGCAGGTATTCGGCCAGCATCCGCGTTTTCTCCAGCTTCCGCGTCGTGCCCCCAATCCGCGCGCACGCGTCGGCGAACCCGAGGAACGGAATCCCCGCGGTCGTGGGGGCGGCCGCGCCCCCGGCCTTGGCGCTTGGGCTCCGTCGCGTCGCCTCAGCGGTGGCGAACGCCAGCGGCAGCGCCAGTTGGTCCTCTTCGCTCAAGGCCTGCGCGTCATGGCCCAAGTCGCGCAACGCCTGCGCGAAATCCGAGGCGAAGCCGTGCAGCGTGTAGATTTTGCGCGGCTGGACCTGCTTCACGAACTCCAGCAGCTCCGGATAATCCGCGTGGTCGCTCAGCGGAAACGCCGCGTGCGCCTGGTGGCGGAAACGGCAGTTTGGATCCACCGCCCAACCGGTCAGCACCGCCAGCCGAGCCTTCCCAAGGCTGCGGACCAATGCCGAGTTGGCGGCGCTCGGCGGGCAGAGCAACACCTTCCCCTTCGCCGTCGCCGCGTCGTGCTTTTCGTAGGGCGGAAAGCTCTGCCCGAATCCCTCGTAAATTTTGGTGAGCCGGTGCACCGTGCTGTGCAGCATGATCGGCAGGCCCGCGGCCCCCAAGCCGCGCAGGATCTCCTGGCTCTTCCCCAGCGAGTAGCCCAGCAGCACCGGCGTCTCGTCATTGTCCAGCGCCTCCCGGCAAAATCGGATGATCCCCTGGATCACTTCCTCCGTGGGCGGGAAACGGTACTTCGGCTGCCCGAACGTCGTCTCCATGATCAAATAATCCGCCCGCGTCGGCTGGCATGGCTCCGCCGAAAGCCCGCGCCGCAGCTTGAAATCCCCCGTGTACAACAGCGACTCCCCGCCCGCGCGGATCAGCGACATGGCGCTGCCGAAAATGTGCCCGGCCGGCAGCAGCGTGATCTCGAACTCCTCCCCGCTTCCTTTCATCCGGCGCGGTTCGTTGAACGGCAAAATGCGCTCCGCCCATTCCCCCGCCACGCGCGCGTGCATGAATTGCGATGTCGGCGCGCTGAGGATG
>CAZSXX010000656.1:0-1550 GCA_964611245.1 uncultured Verrucomicrobiota bacterium
CCCCGAGGAGGAAGCGGTTTCCCATATCGATCACGCGATGCGGGCAGTCGCGGAGCCCGTTTTCGATGAAATTGGAGTTTGAAGAGTGGATGAACGCCTCCTGAAAATCATAGTTGCCCGGGGGGGCGGTGTCGTCGATCCGGCGGCGGCCGACCATGTAATAGCCGGGATTGTAAAAAAGTTGGGAAGGGTCAATGAGGCTGGCTTCCAAGGCCGCGAATGCGGTCACAATTTTGAAGATTGAGCCAGGCTGATAGGAGCCATAGAGGGCGCGGTTCAGTTGCGGGCGCAGCTCCGGGTCAATCATGCGGGCGTACTCCTCCGTGCTCACACGGCCCAGGAAGAGCGCGGGATCGTAGGTGGGCGAGGACGCCATGGCGAGGATGTCCCCGTTCCGCACGTCCATCACCACCGCAGCCGCGCGGACATTGGTCCCGGTGTGCGTGCCGGCAGTCATCAAAGCGCGTTCGGTGGCTTGCTGCAATTCCAGGTCCAGGGCCAGGGTGAGGTCATGGCCGGCCAGCGGCGGGGACCACACCTCCTCGCTCTGCCGGTAGCCGAGGTTGTTCACGAGGATCGATTTGATGCCGGGCTGACCCCGCAGCTCGTCATCAAAGCTGGATTCCAACCCGGCTTTTCCGACCAGAACGGGTGTCTGATCCTGGAAAGCGATCCCGCTTTCATCGCTCTGCATGGGCTCCTGGCGGACGAAGCCGATGAGGTGAACGGCGGTGGCGCCATGGGGGTAATGGCGCATGGGCTTGACCTCGAGTTCGACGCCGGGGATTTTCGTGGCCCGCTCCATGAAAATGGCCACTTGCTGCATGGTCAAAGCGGGGGGGATGGGCATGGGAAGCGCGAGGCTTTCGGTGTAATGCCGCGCGAACTCTTTTGGGTTGAGGATGAGCGGCTGCGGGAACACGATTGAGCTCACCTGCCAGACGATGTTGCTGACGACGTTGTACCGCGCCGCGCGGCTCAATTCGGCCTTCGCGGCCGGGGTGAGCTTCGAGCCCGGGTTCGCGGCAAAATACGCTTTCCGGACGCGGTTAGTGTATTCGAAGGTGAACAGGTGCCGCAGGTCCTCCAGGTAAAGGTTGATCATGAAACGGGGCTGATTCTCCGCGAGCAGCAAGCCGTTGCGGTCCTTGATTTTGCCGCGGGGCGCGGCGATCAGCACGTTGCGGTAGGACTGGTCTTTCAACGATTCCGAGTATTTGCGGGAGGACACCACTTGGACCCGCCAGAGCCCGGCCAGCAGGACGAGCATCCCAAGCAAAACGACGGCGGCCAGCGCGCGGAGCTGGCGGTCGGATTTTCGCAATTGGTCGATGATCAGCATTTAGGTGCGCCCCCGCTCGATCTCGCGGTCGGGCCGGAAACTGGATTCTGGAATCACCTGGTAATGGAGCGCGCGGTCCACCCGGCGGAAAATGACGAACCAAACTGGGGTCGCCAAGCCGCCCGTGAGGGTCAACATCAGCCAAATCCACAGGGACGTCCACTCGACCAAGGGATGCCGCCCAAGGATGGACAGGCCAAGATAGCCC
>CAZSXX010000657.1:0-1550 GCA_964611245.1 uncultured Verrucomicrobiota bacterium
AGCGCGAAGTTGGTCGAGGCGCTGCCGGCCGTGGCGGCGGCGCTCAAAGCGCGGTGAATTCGGCGGTGATCCCGGCGTCGTCGCAATGGAGGACGGCGACGGACCGCTCGAGTTTGAAACGGGGTTTGCCGGCGTATCCCGGGTTGAAGTAAAGCGTGTTGCCGATCATCTCGCAGAATTGCTTGTGCGTGTGGCCAAAGACCACGACGTCCGGGTTGTCGCGGATGATCTTGCGGATGATCTTGTCGTGCGGTTCCCGGGGGTCGACGATGTGGTGGACCAGGAATTTTCGGCCGTTCAGTTCCACGAGTTCGGTTTCCTTGAAGTCAACCGCGTCGTCATTGTTGCCGAGCACCGCCGTCACGGGCGCGATGTCTTCCAGGTCCAGAATGAGGAAGGGAAGGCCGATGTCGCCGGCGTGGATGATGTGGTTGACCTTCGCCTCGGAGAAAATCTCTTTCACCCGTGGGTCCAAATGGCCGTGGGTGTCGGAAATGACACCGACTTTGAAAGGTTCAATCGCCATTATGCCTCGGATTTTTCGGTGGTGGGGACGAGTTCCTGCTCCGCCTCGCCGGGTGCGGTTTCGGATTCGTCCGCTTTTTGGTCGGATTCCTCGGTGAGTTTCATGGCGCCGACAAACAGGCCGGTGAACAGGCCGCCGCTAAGGAGGGAGTTGAACAGGAAGGCGATGGTGGGCGGAAACCCCGGGGTCCCAATGGTGAGGGCCTGAAGCCAGCCGCCGAGGGTTTTTGTGTAGGCGGGATCCCAGAACCACGAGGCGGTGTTGGTGATGAGGTAGAAGAGAAATGCGCCGATCAATCCGCCGCCGACCAGCTTGAGGGTGGAATGCCGGGCGGAATAGCGGGTCCCCAGCCAAATCAAGGCGCTGAAGGCGAGGATTTTGACGATCAGGTAACGGTGGAATGGGCTGACCCCGTAATGGATGTTGGTCAGAATGTTGATGGCGATGAACATGGCCAGCGGCAAGGCCCACTTAAGGCGGCTGGGAAAGTAGACGCCGGCGCAGAACGCGAGGGCGTAGGCGGCGCTGAAATTAAGGCCGTTTGTCAGGCCCAAGGCGCGCGCCAGGGGCTCGGACATGCCGGGCCACATGGAAATGGCGAGCATGACCATCAGGATGGCGGGCAGGAGGAATTTCAGCTTGTCCTTCACTCGGGCGGCAATCTTACGCGGAGGCGGGCGATTGACAAGGGCGGCCAATGGGAGGCTTCATTTCAAAATGGCGGGGTCATCCGAGTTTTTCGCGGAGGAGTTCGGCCACGTGGATGAAGGCTTGCCCGCCCACTGACTTGGGTTTGGCGACGACGATGGGGACGCCGATGTCGCCGCCTTCACGAATTTCGGTGACCAAGGGCACCTCGCCGAGGAACGGGACATTTTGGCGGGCGGCCTCCGCGCAGCCGCCGCCGTGGCCAAAGATTTCGAGGCGCTGGCCGTCGGGCGCGGTGAAGTAGCTCATGTTCTCGACGATGCCGAGGATGGGGACATTGACTTTTTGGAACATGCCGATCCCCTTGCGGACGACG
>CAZSXX010000658.1:0-764 GCA_964611245.1 uncultured Verrucomicrobiota bacterium
GATCCAGCAACACAAAATTTGGCACGGGATTCTCCAAGTGCCCCAACTGCTCGGCCAGAACGGCGCCCAATGTGGGGCGAATGAAGGGAGGCCTCGGCGCATGCCCTCTGGTCAACAGGTCGATGGCCTGGAAGTGCTCGCTTTGAGCCGTTTTCATGGAGCGCACCACCGCCAGTTTGTCCAAAATGCTGGCGCACCGAGGCATCAACTCGCTCACATGGAATCCCGGGATTTTTGTCTTGATGCTCCGAAAAGGCCCGCCCGTGGGCCGGCCCGGCTTGGGATCCCATGTTTCGAACTGGCTCGGGGCGCCACACAGCCAAAGCAAAATGCACCGCTTGCCGCGCTTTTTGGCCTGCTGCGCGAAGGCGGGAAATGAGAACAGGCCGTTCCAACTCAGCAAGGAAGTCGCTCCAGCCGCGCCGAGTCCTTGCAGAAATAGCCGCCGATGCCAGGCGTGATCCGGCTCGTCGCAACCGGCGCGAAAGCTCTCATGTCGGGGATTCATCGGGAGAAGATTCAGTGATTGGTTTGAAATTCCGCCCCCGCGAGCAGCGCCCACACCAATTGCTTCACTCCCGCCTCAAGCCGTTCTTTTCGAACCGCCAGGTAAGCAACCGACTGCTCTTTCTCGGACGAGTCAGGCTCGCGGCCCAATACCGCGATAAACGCCTCTTTCACCCGTTCTTCATTCCGATCCATCGCCAAAAGTTTTGCTGTCAGATTCGATCCGCCCGGTTCCAGCAGCCGCTCAATCAACGGGT
>CAZSXX010000658.1:774-1548 GCA_964611245.1 uncultured Verrucomicrobiota bacterium
ACATGGCCTGCTGCAAGGTGGCCTGGTTCTCCACCGCGAAAAGGTCTGGAAAGCGCTCGGTAAAAACCTGGCGCGCTCGCGGCCAATCCATGCCCTCCCCCGAGGCAATCATCAATCCCGCTGGCTTGATTCCGCTCGCAACAGCCATTGACCGAGCCAACGCCTCGCCGGAGAGGGGTTTCTCCAAGCCACGAGCGAAAGCTTCAGGCGGCGGAGGCCTGGTCGATGAAGCCTTCGAGTCCAGTTGATAAGCTTTCGTCAAGACCAGCGTTTTGAACAGCCGCCGCATGTCATAACCGCTCCGCTCAAAATCGCGCCCAAGCCATTCCAAGAGATCGGGATGGCTCGGAGGATGTTTTGAGTTCATTTGATCCACGGGATGCACCAAGCCGCGCCCCATGAAGAGAGCCCACGCCCGGTTCACAAATGCCATCGCGAGCTTCGGATTGTCCTCCAGCACGGCGCTGGCAAGGGACGCGCGCCGCGAAAACTTTGGAATCGCCACCTTCGCCGACCGCTCGCCCTTCGCGGCGGGCGGCGACAAATATTTTTCCGCCGAATCCTCTTCTTTGACCCCGTCCGTCGGCCTGTCTTCCTGGACGGTTTTGCCATTGAAGAATGCCAGCACCGCCGGCTGAGATTCTTTCTTCAAGTTCGCGAAATTCAAAAAGCCGCCGATCGCGGACTCTCCCCCGGCCGGACCCGAAGCGGTGTCTTGGTTCTTGCTTCGATTGAACGCCGCCACCATCCCCCAATAGTGGCGCTGCTCGATTT
>CAZSXX010000659.1:0-1538 GCA_964611245.1 uncultured Verrucomicrobiota bacterium
CGGTGGAACCATCCTAATGCTTGTCGCAAAATCTGCATTGGCTGCGGAAAATGGGAATAGAAACCAGGGGATGATGCGTTATGACGCGAGCGATCTTTACCGAGAGAAGGAGCTGTCCATGGACGCGTTCGGAACCGCTTCCCTCGGGAAGTACACCATTGATCATTTGTCTAGTGCGAGAATCAGGCAAAATGCCAGGCTGGGCGCCGGACTGGGGGTTAGTTATTTTTTCACCCGCTACATCGGCATTGGCGGCGACGCCTATGCTGAGGGCACGGATGGACCGGTGGTCGACAGCCTTTCGGGGAATTTGATCGTGCGCTGCCCGCTTGGCGAAAGCGGATTCGCTCCCTACGCCTTTGGTGGTGGCGGGCACCAGTTCGATTTGGCCAAACTGTGGTTCGGTCAGGTTGGCGCCGGAGTGGAATTCCGATTTACGCCGCAGGTGGGTGCGTTCTTCGACGCTCGATGGGTTCTGCCGGACGAAACGAAATATTTCGGAGTTGCCCGGCTTGGCGTGCGATTCGCCTTCTAAAAGTCGTTGCCTCTGCTGCGTTGCAGCGCCGGTGGCTAGTCCGTCGGCGCTGCTCTGTTTCCGGAACCAATTTACGATGTAAATCGGCGGAATCGGCGGCGGTCGGCAGGGGCTTGACTCGGCGAGCGGCGTGCCTCCAAACATAAATGGCGCGCACGAAATGACGCGCCTCACTGTTTGCGCCATGACTGAAATGACCGTGGGCTCATTTTGACCGACTCGGTTCTGGGATGGTCGGCCGTGGTGCTGATCGGCATGGCACGAGACTTCTCGGCCACCCTGCCCGCGGAATTGGGAGCAGTCCTCTGCAGGGAAGAGGAGTTTGGATTCTTCGTGTTTGGCGGTTCTGATATCGTGACCCGATTCGAGGCAGGCCGGGTCCACCTTGATGCGAAGGTAGGGATACACCGTATAGCCAAGACCATCCCGCCCCGTAGCATGTGCCCGTTGGCATTATGAAAACACTATTTACGGCGGAAGCGATTTCCAAGGGCGGGCGTTCAGGATCCATTGAATCGCCGGAAGGGATGCTAAATGTCACGTTGGGAAATCCGTTGGAGAAAGGCGCGGAGAAACGGGGCCCGAATCCCGAGCTGCTGTTTGCGGGGGCGTATTCCGCCTGTTACCACGGAGCCTTGGGCAACGCTGCAAAAAAGCTCGGCACGCCAGTCGAAGGCTCCACGGTGCGCGCCTTGGTGAGCCTGATCGAGGATGACCAGGGAGGCTACCGCCTGGCGGTGGAGCTGCATGCGCAACTTCCTGGAATCGACCGCACCCAGGTTCAGCGCATCATGGATGAGGCGCACAAAACTTGCCCCTATTCCAAAGCTCTGCGCGGCGACACCTCTGTGAAGCTGGTCGTGGATTGACCGGCCAAGCCGACACGTGGGACGCAAGCAGCACACTTTTGCCGTCATGTTGGCGGCGAATCAAAACGAAAAACAATAAACCACGAACGATTATGACCACACTCGAAATCAAAGGCGACTGGAACATCACCAAA
>CAZSXX010000660.1:0-1527 GCA_964611245.1 uncultured Verrucomicrobiota bacterium
CGGTATAAATTGGCGAGTCCTTGGCGCCAGACGAATGGCGCGCTTTTAGGAAGCCAAGCGCGCGCGGCTTTGCCCAGGACGAACCCCGCCGCCGCGAGCAGGGCCAAAGTGAGCGCCAATCCTCCCGCGATGCCCAATCCGTGGGTCCATTTTTCACTGTGCTTCACGGTGTAGGCGGTCACCACGATTCCAACCAAGCACTTCAAAAACAAGGCCGCTGGATCAGCCGCTTGGTCGGCGGAGGGGGCAAAGGGCCGGCGGATGATCTCGCAAGGCGAGACAAAACGGATGCGCAGCAAGGGCAGCAGCGCGAACAGCAAGGCCGTTCCCACGCTCAAGACCAGCGATCGGAGCACCACATCGCCGTGCAGCCCCGGGCTGACTTGCAGCGGCACGAAGTCGGCGGCTATGCGTGGAAGCCCTTGCTGGGCCGCGATGCCCAAAGCCACTCCCAAGGACGCGCCGATGGAGCCGATGCAGACGGCTTGAATCAAATAAACAGCCAGGGTTTGGGCCACGCTTGCGCCGACGCAGCGCATCACGGCGACAACTCCGAGCCTTTCCTTCACGTGAAGATGGATGGAGCTGGCCATCCCGACGCAGCCCAACAACAAAGCGACAAAACCCGAAAGGCTGAGGAACCGGTTGAGGTTGGCCATGGAACGGCCCAAATCTTTCTTTCGATCCTCCGCCGTCTGGCGCGCGAGCTTCAGCGCGTCCAGCCGTGGTTGAATGCGTTTCACCAACGCCTCGGCATCCGTCGTTGGAGGCAGCTTGAAATACGCCCTGTAGCGGGCGAGCCCCCCGGCCTTGAGCAGGCCTGTGGCGGGGAGGTCTTCCATCCGCATATAAGCGCGGGGGATCATGGTCGCGAAAGCCATGGTCTCCCCGGGCACTTTGCGCAACGCGCCGGCAATGGGAGTCGTCCATTCCCCGAAACGCGCCTGATCTCCGCGCCCAGCGCCGAATTGCGCCAGCACACTTTCCTCCACCAAAATGCCTTCCCCCCTCCGCAGCTCACTGACCGCTGGCGAAGGGAAAGTTTCGATGTCGCCATAGTAAGGAAAACCACCCGACAAAGCGCGCACCTGCAGCAGCCGGCTGCCCCCGCTCGCCGGGAAGAAAATCATCGTGGAAAAACTGGTCTCGCGGCTCTGCTCGCCGCCGATCTCCCGGAAAAGCGCCTCAGCCTCCGCCGGGAAAGGATTCCGCGAGGAGATCACCAAATCCGCGCCGAGCAGTGCTTTGGACTGTTGCTCAATGCCCTGCTCCACATCCCGGCCGAACGAGGCGATCGCCACGAGGGCTGCGACCCCGATGACGATGGAAAGGGAATAAACCAGCAAACGGCTTCGTGCCCCTCGGGTGTCGCGGATCGCCATCCGCCACGTCCAGGGATCCGCCAGCGCGGGCCGGAGTTCTCGGATCCAGCCGGGGATGCGGGATGGTGGATGACGCGCACTCATTCGGCAATGCTCAATTCACCAACTCGCCGCCCCGCAAGCGCAGCATGCGGCCGGTCTTGCC
>CAZSXX010000661.1:0-1525 GCA_964611245.1 uncultured Verrucomicrobiota bacterium
ATCAGCGGGACGCCCGCGCCGAGGAGCGTGCCGAGCATCCGGCAAAAGCGGGACATCGCGAACTGCGAGACCAGCGGCCCTAGCACGGGCATGCGGAGGATCGCGCCCTCCCAGGCCCTGCGGCCTTGCGGGGAGACAAACCAAGTCCGCGCGGCGAGCAGGCCCGCGACCACCCCGGCGGCGACGAACAAGCCGTAGGACCGCATGAAATCGCTGACGCCGACAATCATCTGCGTGATGGCGGGGAGGGTCGCGTTGAAGCCGGCGAAGATGAGCTTGAAGCGCGGGATGAAAAACACCATGAGGAACACGAGCACGCCGAGGGCAAGCACGAGCAGGATGACGGGATAAAGGAGGGCGGTGGTCACTTTGCCGCGCATCTCTTTTTCGCGGGCCTGAAAATCGGCGATCTGGGCCAGGACGACGTCGAGGAACCCGCCCACCTCACCGGCCTCGACCATCGCGACGTAAACGCGGGGGAAAGTGTCCGGGGATTTGGCCATGGCGTCGGCGAGGGACATGCCGTCGATGACCAGGTCGTAAATCTCCTTCCATTTGGCGGCGGCGGCGGGGGACGCGGTCTCACGCATGAGGATGACGAGGGCGCGGCTGAGCGGCACGCCCGCCGCGAGCAGGCTGGAAAGGAGGCGCGTGAAATTCTCCAACTGGCGCGGCGTGATTTTCTTGGCGCCGCCCAGCGAAAGGCCCGGCGCCGGGGCGGCCGCGGGCGTTTTGTCGGCGCCCGCTTTGTCGGCGGAAGTGGGCTTCGCGGCGGGGCGGGCCTCGGGCGTGTGCTTTTTGCCGTTGCGCTGCTCAGCCAGGCTGACCGGGCGCAGGCCCTTGTCTTCCATCAACCGGAAAGCCTCCTGGCGCCCGCCGGCCTCAATGACGCCGTCGGTCATCTTGCCGTTGCCCTGCAGCGCCCGATATTGAAACGTCGGCATCTCGTCAGTCCCTGGAAACGGCGACCTCCGCCGGGCTCAATTCGTCCTCGCCATCCAGCGGGCGGCTGGCCGTGGCGGAGGCGACCTCCTTCGCGGTGGTGACGCTCAAGACTTCCTCCACGGTGGTGACGCCCATCCCGACCATGCGCCAGCCGTCCTCGGCCAGCGTGCGCATTCCGGAGCGGCGGGCGGCGTCGCGGATCAGGTCATTGGAGCCGCGCTTGAGGATGAGCTGGCGGATTTCGTTGTCCGTGTCCATCCATTCAAAAATCGCGTGGCGGCCAAAGAAGCCGGTGTTGCGGCACTCGCGGCAGCCGACGGCCTTGAACAGGACGGTGGCCGCGTCCAGGCCAAGCTGGATTTTGTAGGCCTCGGCGGCGGGCGAATGGTCCTCCACCTTGCAATGTTTGCAGAGGACGCGGACCAACCGCTGGGCCAGCACCGCCTCAAGCGAGGAGGCGACCAGGAAGGCCTCGACGCCCATGACCACGAGGCGGGTCAAGGCGCCGGGGGCGTCGTTTGTCTGGAGGGTGGAGAAGACCAAATGGCCGGTCAGCGACGCTAGGACGGCGATCTGCGCG
>CAZSXX010000662.1:0-1524 GCA_964611245.1 uncultured Verrucomicrobiota bacterium
TCAGGAAAAAACGGGGCGGGTGGCGAAAATTGAGCCGGAAGGGGAGGAAATGGCGCCGCCCTATTTTGCGCGGCGGAAATTGCTGCCCGGGTTCAGGAGCCTTTCTGAACGTGGCAAACTGCGGGGCGGCAGGGATTGCACGATCGGGATCTCTGAGGACCGCGAAGACCGCAGTCAGTGATTTATTTCGACACCAGTTACGTCGTGCGCCTGTATCTGGAAGGGCGGCGGGGCATTTAGGTTGGCAGGACGACAACGTGATTAAATGAATGTTTCGGACCGCGACTGAGGATGAAAAACGCCACGCCAACCATCTACTTGATCGGAGGCTGCAACGGCGCTGGAAAGACGACGTTCGCGACTCTTTACCTGCCGACCGAGCTGAAATGCCTGCGATTTTTGAACGTGGACGAAATCTCTCGTGGACTTTCTCCACTGGATCCGACAGCTGCGGCGCGGCGGGCTGGTCGACTCCTGCTCGAACAATTTCGAGTTCATGTTCAACGGAGGGAGAGTTTTACCCTCGAAAGCACCCTGAGCGGCAGGACCTACCTTAAGCTGTTGGGAGAAGCGATGAAGGCCGGATATGAATTGGAAATCCACTACCTTGTCCTTGCGAATGTGGAGGTGGCGGTCCGCCGAGTGCGGGCTCGCGTGCAGATGGGTGGCCATCCGGTGCCGGAAGCGGACATACGCAGGCGGTTTCAGCGGAGCTTGGAGAATTTGGTGGCGAATTACCTTCCGATGGCAACGAGGTGGGCAATTTGGAGCACGGGATCGTTCCATCCAAAGAGCTTGGCTTCCTCCGAGACTCATGATATTAATTATGCACGGAGTTTGATTCTGTGAAAGTGACCATTGAGCCCCCAAAAGCAACTTCCGAAGAAAGTTTTGTCGTGCGGGCGCAGCGGGCCATGCTGAAAGCCGCCGAGAAAGCCCGCGAGGACTACCGTCGCCACGGGGTTGAGCCTGTCATCGCTCCTTTTCCAAAAAAGACGGAGCCAGAGGTTTAGCCCGCCTCGATCGACCTCCGGTTCGCGCCATTGGCGGCAATGCGTTGGAATTTTTGATAGGTGACGATAGAAAGGCAGGCGGTGGGACGAAGGTCGGCGCGAACGCAAAAGGCGCCGTGCCATCGGCGCCCTGAATCTTCATGCGATGATTTCGTGGACGACTTGGCCGTGGACGTCGGTGAGGCGGAAGTCGCGGCCGGCGTAGCGGTAGGTGAGCCGCTCGTGGTCGATGCCCATCAGGTGCAAAATGGTGGCGTGGAGGTCGTGGACATGCACGGGATCCTGGACGGCGTGCATGCCAAATTCGTCGGTGGCGCCATGGACTGTCCCGCCCTTGATCCCGCCGCCCGCCAGCAACATGGAGAAGGCGGTGTGGTGATGGTCCCGGCCGACCTTCTCATCCTTGCGGTTTTCGGCGTAGGGAGTGCGCCCGAATTCGCCGCCCCAAACCACCAGCGTCTCGTCCAGCAGACCCCGCTGCAAGAGGTCCGAGATAAGGTCTGCGCTCGGC
>CAZSXX010000663.1:0-1515 GCA_964611245.1 uncultured Verrucomicrobiota bacterium
TTCGCGTGCGTCGCCGCCTTCCCCTTCAAATGCGCGAACACATCCACCATCGGCGGCCTCGCCTCGAACAACACCCGCAGCGCCTGCCCGTCCGACCCCACCGCTCCCCCCTCGTTGAAATCCCCCACAATCACCACATTCGCCTTCGCGTCCCTCGCCAAATGCCGCATCGTCCACCGCAACAACGCCCGGTTCTGCTCCTGCTGCTTGGCCGCCCCCTCCGCCCCGCGCGGAACCCGCAAATGCACCACGCACACATCCATCGTCGCCACCGCGTTCGTCAGCCGCACCACCAGGTGCTTGGACAACTCCCGTTCCAGCTCCGCCACCCGCGACGCCCTCCCCACCACCCCCCAGCCCCGGCTCGCGTCGAACAGCGCCCCCACATCCTGCTTCGTCGCCGTGTCCCGCCCCTGCGCGAACAACGCCCGGTACTCCCGCCCGTACCGCCGCGACGCCGAATGCGCCAACGCCTGCACATCCAGGTCATTCCCGACCTCCTGCAGCCCCACCAACAACGGCGCCTCCGCCGGCAACAACCCAAACATCCCGGGACGCAAGTCCTCAAGTGAGATGCCGACCGCCTTGCCATCCGCAGTGAGGCAGGACACGTTGAACAGCATTGCCTGAGCCGGTGAAGGCGACGGTTAAAAACAGAACCACAACGATGCGACTCAAATTCGACTGGTTGATCGTGCTGGAAAACCTCCGGCGCGGGATCATGGTCACGGACGTGACGCTCGAAGGCCCCGCGGGGCCACGCATCGTTTACGTGAACAGCGCATGGATCAAAATGACCGGCTACGGCAGGCGTGGATCAAGGCGTCGCCGCCCGTCGGCAAATGATGGCCAACATCTGTGCCCGGAGGGACCGGGCTTTCTTGGTTTCCCCGGGATCGGAGGCGCGGAAACCAATGCTGGCGACACGGGTGCGGCGTTTGTTTTCTTGGTTGACCCATTCGATGGCGTTGGACGTGCGCATGCGGCGGCGATGCGTGGAAGGCAGGCTGAAAACGGCCAACCCCTTTTGCAAGGCCGCGCCCGCGTCAGAATCGGGCGCGGGGTGCGCGGCCGTCCGGACGGTGGCTAACTTTCTCTTGGCTGCCTTGTTCAAAATGCCATTCTTGTCGCCGTGGAACGCATGAACTTCAAACATTTGCCCACTGATCAACCCGGCGCCACCGAACCGTCGCCTCCAGTTTGAGTCAGAAACGCCGCTGCCCCGACGCAGCCTGTCAGCAACTCACGCGGATATGCGCCCCTCCATTTTTTGAGGTGGGATTCCGGAAGGCTTCCCTGCTCTTTGACAATTTGAATTGGGTCAACGGTCTCGTTGGAGCGGCGCAAGCGCCGCGCTGCGGCCTTGGAGTGCCACTGGAACCCAACACGCTTCTGGCACGATCCTGCCGGGGCCTTTCACGCTATTTTATTGCGAAAAGCCCCGTAATACACGCACTTATCCACACTATACACGATAAATGGGAGGGGGGAGAGGGTCGCCCATTCACGTCAGCT
>CAZSXX010000664.1:0-1506 GCA_964611245.1 uncultured Verrucomicrobiota bacterium
GGGGCGTCCATGCCACGCCCTTCGGCGAGGCCTGCTTCGCCCTCACCTCCCGCGTCGACAAACACGGCGTCAAAGCCGGCACCATTGCGGACTGTTTCCTGGACAGCGTGGATCCATCCGATTGGGCCGCCGCCGCCTCCTTGTTGCTTTGTCAACTCCGCCGCGCCGGCGCGGAGGTCGTCTCCGCCTTCGCCAGCGCCCCTTGGTTCCAGTCCGGCCTCCGCGCCGCCGGATTCTTCCGCCGCGGCGGCGTCCCGCTTTATCTCCGTGACCCCAACCGGCGTCTCCCTCCCGGCCTTCCCTTTCATCTAACCGCGGTCGAAGGCGACGCCGCCTACCTTTGATCCCGTCTCACCCCCGTCCCCGCATCCTCCGCACCCGCTCCGTGATCATCAAATCCGACCGGAAATACCGGCATTGCGCTTCGATGTCCCCCGTCCCCTGCGGCGAAAAACGCCCCAGCATCATCCGCGCCGCCTCGTCCTGCATCGTCCCGTCGTAATCCTTCCGCACCCGCGACGAGAAGCCGACCCTCAATCCCGCCCGCCGCGCCAGTCCCCCAATCCGCGCGTCGGTCTGCCCATTCGGATACGCGATCGCCACCGGCCTCCTCCCGGTCCACCGCTCGATGTCCTCCTGTGCCTCATGAATCTCCCCCAGCGCCTCCTCATCCGTGTAAGCCGTCAACACCGCGTGGTGCGCCGTGTGGTTCTCGAAGAAAAACCGCCCGCTCGCGGCCAGTTCCCTCACCTCCTCCGGCCGGAACGGCCGCTCCAAGTCCCCCTTCGGCTTGAAATCCGCCCCCGGCGCCGCCGCCCGCACCTCCGCCTCAATCTCCGTCGTCCTCCGCCGGTTCAGCTTCGCGCACTCTTCATGGATCTCCCGCTCCCCGCGTCCCTGCTCCCAGCGCGCCCGGTACAGCGCGTCCCACCAGAACGCCCGCCCCTCCTTCACATGCCCAGTGGAAAGGAACACCGCGGCGGTGCCCCCAAACTCCTTGAGGACCGGCTCCGCCCGGTGGTTGTTGAAATAGCCGTCGTCAAACGACACCAACAGGCTCTTCCGCCCCTCTGGCAACCCCCGTGCCACCTCATCGATGCGGGCGATCTGGTACCCATGCCGCAGGAAATGCTCGATCGCCCGCCCGAATCTCCCCACCGTCATCCTCTCCTGCCCATTCAGCCCGGGGCGCCGCGCCTCCTCTTCGTCCACATACAACGAGTGGCAGAACAAGGTCACCAATGACCCCTTCCTCTCATAGAGCCGGACCTGTGCGCCGGATAGCAACCGGTCCGCCGCCAGGATCGTCTCGTATGCCGTGCCTCCCATCCTCATCCGTGCCCAACACTCCGCGTCCCCGCCCGCCACCGTAAAGCAAAATCGGGTTGTCGCCCCGATGCGATTATGCGGCCCTATCCCATCGCTTCGAAGTAATATAAAACAACGGACGCTCCCTTCCCGCCGATTGACGCTCCCCTTGTTTACACCCCCACCCACCCAGACACA